>JAATEV010000040.1 GCA_015655585.1 Terriglobales bacterium
AGGCGAAGAAGATGAGGGTGGCGGCGGCGAGGATGGCGAAGGTGGTGATCATGGGATCGCCGAACCAGTCTTTCTCCTGGCCTTTGTCGAGGGTGAATTCGAGGCAGCCGACTCCGAGGGCGACGAGGCCGAGGCCCATGAAATCGACCTTGGAGTGGCGGGCTCGTTCGCGGCGGCGCTTGAGGTGCGGCGGGTCTTCAACCATGCGGTTGCTGAGGTAGAGGGAGAGCAGGCCGATGGGGAGGTTAATGAAGAAGATCCAATGCCAGTTGAAGTTGTCGGTGATCCAGCCGCCGAGGGTAGGGCCGATGGCGGGTGCGACGACAACCGCCATGCCGTAGACGGCGAAGGCCTGGCCGCGTTTTTCGACGGGGAAGGTGTCGGCGAGGATGGCCTGTTCGCTGGGAGCAAGGCCTCCGCCGCCCGCGCCCTGTAATATGCGGGCGAAGATGAGGATGGGAAGTGAGGGGGCGATGCCGCAGAGGAACGAGCAGAAGGTGAAGATCACGACGCAGGTCATATAGAAGCGCTTGCGTCCGAAGCGATCGGAGAGCCATCCGGAGATGGGCAGGACGACGGCGGAGGAGACGAGATAGCTGGTGAGGACCCAGGTGGCCTCTTCGGAGCTGGCTCCGAGGGAACCGGCGATATGGGGCAGGGCCACGTTGGCGATGGAGGTGTCGAGGACCTCCATGAAGGTGGCGAGGGTGACGGTCAGGGCGATCGCCCAGGGGTTGTGGCGGGGCTTCCAGATGGCTGGAGGGCTGGTGGTCATTGTGGCCATATCAGTCTCCTGATACTATATCAGGAGACTGATATCCAATGAGCGACCGGCTTGTAAAAAAACGCCAGGAAGAGACCAGACGCGCTGCCCAGATGATGAAGCGGATGCTGATCCACTTTCGCGGGCAAATGGATGATCAGTTAAGGCCGGAGGGAGTAACGACGGCGCAACTGCTTCTGCTGAAGACGATCCGGGAGAAGCCTGGAGCGTCCGGCGCGGAGCTGGCGCGGACCTGTTATGTGACGCCGCAGTCGGCACAGACCTTGCTGAAGGGGTTGGAGGTCGATGGGTGGATCGCAAGGACAAAGGACCAGCAAAACGACAGGATTCTGGTGGCGAAGCTGACGCCGAGTGGGGAAGAGCTGCTGGTGACGGCGGAGAAGCTGGCGAAGGCAATGGAGAAGAAGGTGTGGCAGGGGGTCTCCACGGAAGAGGTGCAGACGCTGAATGCGATTCTTGCACGATGCATGGAGAATCTGGACGCCTGAGATGGAATAGCTTTGCGGGTTAGAAAAGAACCATAGGTTCCTTCGACAAGCTTAGGACAGGCTCTTCGACTCAGCCTCTCGCGATCATGCTGCGAGAGGCTTTGCATTAGGTGACAGCCTTTTTGTTAGTTGCAAATTCTCCAGACAAAATTGAGGTTATGCGTTTTTGGTGGCGTGGAAGCGCAGGCGGACGTAGTCGGCGATCCAATTGCCGTCGTGATCTCGGAGAATGGGTTCGAGGATCTCTATGGTGCGGGCGAGAGCCTGGGCTCGGTCGGGTGGGCTGAGGCGGTCGAAGACGCCGTTGCGGAAGGTGTTGAGCCAGGACTCCATTCCATTGGGCAGAGGCGTGGGGCGGGGGATGAGATCGATGGACTGGACGTTGAAGCCTGCCTCTTCGAGGAGACGACGGTAGAGCGCGGGTGAGGGATAGAAGCTGGCGGCGATGGTTTCGGAGTCGATGTTGTAAGGGGCGAGGACGGCCTGCATGGCGGCGCGGATGGCGGCGATATTTCCGTGGCCTCCCATCTCGGCTACGAAGCGGCCGCCGGGGCGAAGGGCGCGATAGATGCTGGAGAGCGCGGCTTGCTGGCCTTCGATGCCGGTGATCCAGTGGAGGGCGGCGTTGGAGAAAACGGCATCGAACTGCTGGTGGTAGGGCAGAGCGGTGGCGTTGTGCTGCTCGACGTTAAGGTTGCGCTGGCGGGCGGCGGCGAGCATGGTAGAGGAGGCGTCGACGCCGGTGAGGATGGCTCCGGTGGCGGCCAGTTGTTCGGTGAGAGCTCCATCGCCGCAGCCGAGATCGAGGATGTGTTCGCCGGGTTGGGGGGTCAGGAGGGAGACGACGGCGGTGGCGAGGTTGGCTACGAACCGTCCGTTCGCGGCATAGGCTTCGGTGTTCCAGGTCTGGCCGGTGGTGTTGGTCATGAGGCTATTCTCTGCGTGCGTGGGGTGGTGGGCGAGGATGATAAGAATTTTCGCGGGTGAGAATAAGTGGAATAGTAAGATCGCTGCACGATGAAAAAAATTGTCTGGTCGCTCTTTCTGGTGGCTTCGCTGGCGTGCTCTGCGAGCGCATGGGGGTTGGAGAAGCCGGTTCGGCATGTCTTCACGATCAAGAACTTCAAAACCGAGAGCGGCGTGGTGTTGCCGGAGGTGCAGGTGGTTTATGGCACCTATGGGACGTTGAACGCGGCCAAGGATAATGCGGTGCTGCTGCCCTCGCACTACATGGCAAAGCTGAATGGATATGAGTGGCTGATGGGGCCGGACAAGGCTCTGGACCCGGCGAAGCTTTTTCTGGTGACTACGGAGTTGTTCGGGAATGGAAGCTCGTCTTCGCCAAGCAATACGCCGGAGCCTTTTCATGGGCCGCGGTTTCCGGTGATGACGATTCGGGACAATGTGGAGGCGGTGCATCGTCTGCTGGAGGAAGACCTGCATGTGACGCATCTGCGGGCGGTGATCGGGTTCTCGATGGGCGCGGAGCAGGCGTTTCAGTGGGCGGTGAGCTATCCGTCATTTGCGGACAAGATTGTGGCTACCTCGGGCACAGCGAAGTGCTATGGGCATGGGGTGATTCGGCTGGAGGGACAGGTTGCGGCGATTACGGAGGACCCGGCGTTCAAGGGCGGGGACTATGTGGAGGAGCCGCTGAAGGGGATTCAGACGTCGGGGCTGGTGTGGGCGGGATGGATCTATTCGCAGGAGTGGTGGCGGAGGGAGATGTGGCGGCAAAATTCGAAGCCGGGAACCACGTTTGAGGACGTGCTGAACAGGATGAGGACGGACTTTTTTAAGGGGTCGGATGCAAATAATTTAATTTTGCAGATGCGGACGTGGGAGAAGCATGATGTGGGGGCTACGCCGGGGTTCGGCGGTGATGTAGAGAAAGCACTCAGGTCGATCAAGGCGCCGTTTCTTTATATGCCTTCGGCTACGGACATGTATTTTCCGCTGGAGGATGCGCGGTATGAGGCACGGTTCATGAGCACGGTTTCTCTGGTGCCGATTCCTACGCTCTGGGGGCATCCGGCGGGAGCGGCGGTGGACCCCGAGGATGCTAAGTTTCTGAATGTGACGATTGGGGATTTTCTGGCTGGGAAGCCGGTTGCGGCGGAGACGGTAGTCCACGCGAAGTAGGGCGCGGCTGCGGCTGGTGTTTTCTATATTTTTTCTGGAGAGATGGTGGCTATGACTGTGACGGCGGCGGTGGATTTTGCGCGGGTGAATGGTGGGCGTTTTGTGGATGAGTTGAAGGCGTTGTTGCAGATTCCTTCGGTCTCGACTGCTCCAGAACATGCTGGTGACGTGCGGCTGGCGGCGGAGTTTGTGGCGGCGGAGTTGCGGCGGATCGGGATGGAGAATGTCCGGCTGATCGAGACGGCTACGGCGGGGCATCCGGGTGGGCATCCGCTGGTGTATGCGGACTGGCTTCATGCTGCTGGAAAGCCTACGGTGCTTTGCTATGGGCATTACGATGTTCAGCCCGCGGAGCCGCTGGATGAGTGGAAGTCGCCTCCGTTTGAGCCGACGGAGCGGGATGGGAACCTATATGCGCGGGGGGCGGTGGATGACAAGGGCCAGATGTGGATGCATGTGAAGGCTCTGGAGTCGTTGATGGCGGCGGATGGAACGCTGCCGGTGAATGTTCGGGTGATCGTGGAGGGCGAAGAGGAGGTTGGCGGCGAGGGGATTGCCGCGTTTGTGCGGGAGCATGGCGATGCGTTGAAGGCGGACGTGGCGCTGGTCTCGGACACGGAGATGTTTGCTCCGGAGCTGCCTACGCTTTGCGTTGGGCTGCGGGGAATGATCTATACGGAGATCGAGGCGCGGGGGGCGAGGACGGACCTGCACTCGGGGATGTATGGCGGGGCGGCTCCGAATCCGTTTGTGGCGCTGGCGCAGGTGATTGCGAAGCTGAAGGACGAGGATGGGAGAATTCTGATTCCGGGGTTTTATGACGCGGTGCAGAAGCCCGCGGAGGATGAGCTGAAGGCGTGGAAGGCGCTGCCGTTCGATGAGGAGCACTATCGCGAGACGGAGGTGGGGTCGGTGGCGCTGACGGGCGAGCCGGGGTTCAGCGTGCTGGAGCGGACGTGGGCACGGCCTACGCTGGATGTGCATGGGATGCCGGGAGGATTTATTGGCACGGGGGCTAAGACGGTGATTCCGGCGAAGGCTTTGGCTAAGGTGAGTATGCGGTTGGTGCCGGATATGTCTCCGGCGGAGACGTTTGCGAAGTACAAGGCTTATGTGGAGTCGATTACGCCGGAGGGGATTCAGCTTGAGGTGCGGCTGATTCATTCGGGCGATGCGATTGTGGTGAGTACGGACAATGGATACATCAGGGCCGCTACGGAAGCTCTGAGAGAGGTCTTTGGCAGGGAGACGGTGTTTGTGCGTGGGGGCGGGTCGATTCCGATTGTGGGGGACTTTGTGCGGGAGCTGGGGATTCCTACGGTGATGATGGGATTCGGGCTTCCGGATGACAATCTTCATGCTCCGAATGAGAAGTTCCATCTGGCGAACTTTCACCGGGGGATTGAGTCGATTGTGCGGTTTCTTGGGCGGGTTTAACGGCGTAACGGTGATCCAAGGGATAAAAGCTGATTTTAAAAACCGACAGCGGATTTTCGTGGATTTTCACGGATGAAAAGCAAAAACGATTTAAAGGCGAATACGGATTTAAAGCAACGACAACAGCAAAAGCAACGGCAATGCTTCAGTCTCTTCGCCCTTCGGGCTTTGCTCCTGCCTTGCACCCCAGCGAACGAAAAGCTGTTCGCCGGGGACCCCGCAGTTTCGGCAGAGCGGTAGCCGCTTCGCGACCGGCTTTTGACGCCGGGCTGAAGCCCGACTCTAATCCCAACGGCAAGAACAGACAACAGCAAGAACAAGCACAAAAGCAACAGTAAACGCAGATTCCCTTCGGGAATGACAAATCAAAAAACAGGCAACGGCAAGTACAACGACAAAAGCAACGGCTTATGGGCTGGGGTAAGTCATGGGTAGAGAAGCGGATTTCTCCGCTTCGCAGCGCGATGAGGCTGCGCTGCTTCGGTCTAAATGACAAGTGTTGGTGCGAGGTGGGGAAAGCGGTTCGCGCTTTGCGCGAATGCCCACCTTCGTCGCGATGAGGCCGCGACGAAGATGGGGCACCCGGTTTGTGGTGGGTGGGGGTTGTGGATGCTTTGGCTGGGTGGTTGGGGTAGGCTGGAGGTGCGGTAGATTTGCGGGGGTGCGATGGCTGAACCAGAGGGCAGATTTTCCGATCCGGATGAAGGCGCAGAGGAGGCTTCGCTGGCGGAGGGAGTCTCGGAGGACGTCGCTCCGGTCGTTGAAGAGTTTATGGAGCAGGCCGCTCAGCAGAATGAAGCGGCTGCGGACGCCGTTCCGGACCTGAAGAATAAGCCGGGGCCGTATATCTCGTTCGAGCATGTGTATAAATCGTTCGGCAACTTTGTGGTGCTGGAGGATGTGAGTTTCTCGGTGTATCCGGGGGAGACGCTGTGCATCCTGGGGCGGAGCGGGGTGGGGAAATCGGTGTCTTTGCAGATGCTGCTGGGATTCCTGAAGCCGGACAAGGGCGTGATCCGCGTGGCGGGGGAGAACATCTGCGGATTTAAAGAACGAGAGCTACAGGCGATCCGGCGCAAGGTGACGATGGTGTTTCAGAATGGCGCGCTGTTCGACTCGATTACGGTGGGAGAGAATGTAGCGTTTCCGATGCGTGAGCGCGGCGACATGATGGAGGACCAGATTCTGCAGGTGGTGAAGGGACTGCTGGAGATGGTGGGTGTGGCGGGGATGGAGAACCTGCTGCCTTCGGAGTTGTCTACGGGGATGAAGCGGTCGGTGGCAATTGCGAGGGCGCTGGCGGCGCAGCCGGAGGCGGTGCTGTACGACGAGCCGACGACGATGGTCGATCCGTTGATGGCACATTTGCTGGGGAACCTGATTGAGCGGCTGAAGCAGCAGCTTCACCTGACGAGCATTGTGGTGACGCACGATATGCGGCTGGCGAGAAAGCTGGCGGACCGGGTGGTCTTTTTGAGTGCGGGACGCGCGATCTTCTTTGGAACGATGGAGGAGATGGAGAAGAGCAACGATCCGATTCTGCAGGATTTTCTGGAGATGGATGAGCTGCGAATTCCAGCGTGATGAGCCGGAAGTAAAGTGAAAATTGCGTGTAAATAACGTAATGCAGAGGGTTACAAGATATAAAGGAAAGAGAAGAAAAAGATTGCCAAGTTGGAATCGACCGAAGTATGCTGTGTATAGCTGAAAGCAAAACTCCCCATTCTCTCCTTGGTAACCAAAAAATCATTCTCCTGAGAAACTTGAGTAAAGCTGTCGTGTCTTAAATATCAACTGTGTTGATATTGGTTTTTCTGCCCAGGCCGAAGACGGTTTATTGTTTGTAATTTGCATCTCACGATAGATATGGCTTTAGCAGATTTCTGCCGGGAAAGGCGTTCGCTATGTCGACACCGGACTATTTACAGCAGGTAATTGTTTCAGGAAGAAGACGCTCCACGGAGAGCACGCATGTATCTGCGTCCCGTGAGGGGATGTTTCGTCGGCCGTCGGTGATGAGTGCGGTGTGGGCGTCTCTGGATATGTTGACGGTGCTGTTGGCGGCGTTGCTGGCATTGCAGTTCCGGGCGAAGCTGCCTGCGGAGGTTTCGGCGCTGCATGTGCTGCCGCGTATTCTGCAACCTTCTCCGCATCTTCTGTTTCTGTACATCGGATGGTTTGGTATCTGCGCGGTGTTCTTTATGCGGTCGTATGGGCTGTATGGGCCGATTCAGAACCGCAGCGGACTGCATGAGCAGCGAATGATTATCCAGGCGACGCTGACGGCGGGACTGCTGTTGTGCGGGACGCTGTATCTGTCGAACGGCGAAGCGATCTCGCGGGTGGTGGTGGGGCTGCTGGTTTTGTTCACGATGGTTCTGCTGTGCGCGCGGCGCGCGATGTGGCGGCGGATGGCGTACAGGAAGTTTCGGGCGGGGATTGAGACGCGCAATGTGCTGATCGTAGGCGCGGGCAGGGTGGCCCATGCGCTGAGGAACCATCTGGACTCGTTGCAGCATTTGGGATTCCGGTTTAAAGGATTTGTAGCGCTGACGGAGCGCGAGGCGGAGACGGGCGATGTGGACGTGGTGGGCGATGTGAGGAACTGCCTCTCGCTGGCGCGGTCGTTGTTCGTGGATGAGATCTTCTTCTCGGTGCCGGGCGATAAAAAGCTGGTGATCAGCATGGTGGAAGAGGCCCGGGTAGCGGGGATCGACGTTCGCGTGGTGCCGGACCTGTATGACGGGCTGGCGTGGAACGCGAAGGTGGAGTACATCGGACAGTTTCCGACGATTCCGCTGCACCGGAGGGACTTTCCGATTGGCGCGTATCTGCTGAAGCGAGTGCTGGATATTACGCTGTCGGCTACGGCGCTGATGGCGGCTTCGCCGATTCTGCTGGCGATTGCGGTTGCGGTGAGGATGGACTCGGAGGGAAGCATTCTCTACAAGGCGCAGAGGATTGGGCGCAAGGGAAGGACGTTCTCCTGCTACAAATTCCGCACGATGGTGAAGGACGCGGACAAGAAGAAGGCCGAGCTGGAGCACATGAACGAGCGCGACAGCGTTCTGTTCAAAATTGAGAACGACCCGCGGATCACTAAGGTGGGCAAGATGCTGCGGAAGTACTCGCTGGATGAGCTGCCGCAGTTCTACAACGTGCTGAAGGGCGATATGAGCCTGGTGGGGCCGCGGCCGCCGATTGCGTCGGAGGTGGAGAAGTACGATTTGGCGCACTTGCGCAGGCTGGATGTGCTGCCGGGGATTACGGGGCTGTGGCAGGTAGAAGCGCGGCA
>JAATEV010000019.1 GCA_015655585.1 Terriglobales bacterium
GAGAGCCCCCTCCACGGCGACGGCATCAGCGAGCTCTTCCCCGTCTGCACTCCCGGCAACAGCGACTCCGGCGCGCTGGATAACGCCGTTGAATTCCTCTTCCAGTCCGGCCGCTCCCTGCCCCACGTCCTGGCGATGCTCATCCCCGAAGCCTGGTCCGGCAACCCGGACATGGACGAAGAGAAGCGCGCCTTCTACGAGTACCACGCCTCCCTGATGGAGCCGTGGGATGGCCCTGCCGCCGTCGCATTCACCGATGGCCGCGTCATCGGTGCCACGCTGGATCGCAACGGGCTGCGCCCCGGCCGCTACATCGTCACCAAGGACGATCTGGTCGTCCTCGCCTCGGAAGCCGGCGTAATCGACATCCCCGCCGAAGATATCCGCAAGAAGGGCCGCCTGCAGCCCGGCCGCATGTTCCTCGTGGACACGGTGCAGAAGCGCATCATCTCCGACAAGGAGATCAAGAAATCCCTCGCCACGCGCCACCCCTACGGCACCTGGCTCAAGGACGAGCAGGTCACGCTGGAGCACCTCCCCGATCCTGCGCGTGTCATCTCCCGCAATCCTGAGACACTGCAACGCCGCCAGCGCGCCTACGGCTACACCGAAGAAGACCTCAAGATCCTCCTCGCCCCCATGGGCGCGAAGGGTGAGGAACCACTCGGCTCCATGGGCTCTGACGTCCCTCTGGCCTGCCTCTCCGACCGCCCGCAGCCGCTCTTCAACTACTTCAAGCAGCTCTTCGCTCAGGTCACCAATCCGCCCATCGATCCCATCCGCGAAGAGATGGTGATGTCGCTGATCAGCTACATCGGCACCGAGCGCAACATCCTGCACGAAGCGCCGGATAACTGCCACACCCTCAAGCTGCCGCACCCCATCCTGACCAACAGCAACCTGGAGAAGCTGCGCCGTGTCTCCTCCGGCGACCTGCTCGCCACCACGCTGCCCACGCTCTTCCGCGCAGCCGATGGTGAAGCTGGCCTCAAACGCGGGCTCGACGAACTCAGCGCGCGCGCCTCGCACGCCGTCGCCTCCGGCTACACCCTGCTCATCCTCTCGGATCGCGGCGTGAACTCCACCTATGCCCCCATGCCCAGCCTTTTGGCCATGGCCGCTGTCCATAATCGTCTGGTGCGCGAAAAGACCCGTACCCAGGTCGCTCTCATCATCGAAAGCGGCGAGCCCCGCGAGGTCATGCACTTCGCCCTGCTCATCGGCTACGGTGCCAGCGCCATCAATCCCTACCTCGCCTTTGAATCCCTCTGTGACCTCAAGCAGCGCGGTCTATTGCCGGAGAACGTCACCGCCGATCAGGCGGAATACAACTTCATCAAAGCCATCAACAAGGGCCTGATGAAGACCTTCTCCAAGATGGGCATCAGCACCCTGCAAAGCTATCGTGGCGCACAGGTCTTTGAAGCTGTCGGCCTCAACAAATCGCTCATCGACGCCTACTTCTCCGGCACCGCCTCGCGCATCGAAGGCGTCGGTCTGGATGTCCTGGCCCGCGAAGCCCAGATGAATCACGCCTACGCCTACCAGCCGATCACCGACTCCGAAACGGACCTCGACATCGGCGGTCAGTATCAGTACCGCGCGGGCGGCGAATATCACCTGCTCAATCCGCTCACCATCGGCAAACTGCGGCAGGCCGTGCGGTCTAACAACCCCACCACCTTCCAGGAGTACACCGACCTCATCGACCAGCAGAGCGAGCACCTCTGTACCCTGCGCGGCCTGATGAAGCTGAAGTACGCTGACCAGCCCATCCCCTTGGATGAAGTTGAGCCCGCCAAAGAGATCGTAAAGCGGTTCACCACCGGAGCCATGAGCTTCGGCTCCATCAGCAAGGAAGCCCACGAAACCCTCGCCATCGCCATGAACCGCATCGGCGGCATGTCCAACACCGGCGAAGGCGGCGAAGACGAAGACCGCTTCACCCGCGACGCCAACGGCGACCTCCGCCGCAGCGCCGTCAAGCAGGTCGCCAGCGGACGCTTCGGCGTCACCACCAACTACCTCATCAACGCCGACGAGATCCAAATCAAGATGGCGCAGGGCGCAAAGCCCGGCGAAGGCGGTCAGCTTCCCGGCCACAAGGTGGATGATGTCATCGCGCGCATGCGCTACTCCATCCCCGGCGTCGGCCTCATCTCGCCCCCGCCGCACCACGACATCTACTCCATCGAAGATCTCGCGCAGCTCATCTTCGATCTGAAGAACGTGAATCCGAAGGCGCGCATCGCCGTCAAGCTGGTCTCGGAAGCCGGCGTAGGCACCGTCGCTGCCGGCGTCTCCAAGGCGCACGCCGATGTCGTCCTCATCTCCGGCGACAACGGCGGCACCGGCGCATCGCCCATGAGCTCCATCCACCACGCCGGTCTCCCCTGGGAGCTTGGTCTGGCGGAAGCACAGCAGGTTCTTCTGCTCAACGATCTGCGCAGCCGCATTAAAGTCCAGACCGATGGCAAGCTGCAGAC
>JAATEV010000050.1 GCA_015655585.1 Terriglobales bacterium
ATAATAATCTCCACATCCACGCCGAACCCATCCGGCGGCCCCAGCACCTCGATCACGCGACCCCGCGCCGGTCTCCCCGGCCCCGGAAAGTCCGTAATCTCCACATCCACCGCCAGCCCTTCCAGCGGCTTCAGCGGATCAACCTCTTCCGACCAGTGCCTCTGCTCCGCCTTGGCTTCCTCGCCCATCACCCGGTGCGGCGACTCCACCGGCATCGCCGCCACCTCTGCGCCCTCCGGAATCACAATCGGCTGTGTCATCCGCTCATCCAGCGGAGTCACATAGTTCCCATCTATCAGCGGAGCATTGTCCCACGCGCTCCGCCGATACGACCGAGCATAGTGAAAGATCCCCACCACCGTAGGATTCTTCCGATTCAGCACCCGAGCCACCCGCCCCGACCGCCGCCCATCCCGTCCCGGCGGAGCCTCGTCCACCAGAACCTCATCCCCTTGCATCGCGCCGTTCAGCTCATTCGGCGGAATAAAAAGATCGTCGTCCCGGTCTACACTTCCATTCGGCCGGACGAACCCATACCCATCCCGATGCAGATCCAGCCGCCCCGCCACCAGCCTGTCCCGCGTCGCCCGATGCTCCACCGGCATCTCAACCCCGCCGCGCTTCACCCGCTGTGTCTTCTCCGGAGTAGCCTGCGGCAAACTCCACTGCTCGCTGTCGATCTTCACCAGCTCGCCCCGGACCGTAATCCGCGCCAGTTGCTCCAGCAGCAGCCTGCGTTCTCGTCCGCCGCCCAGCCCCAGCTCACGAATCAGTTGCTTATACCCCGCCCGATGCCCCGGCGAGCGCTCAATCAACCGGATCAACTCCCGGTCAGTCTGCGGATAAGGAGTGCGTGCCATCGTCTCCGAGCATACAGAGACCGCCGAAAAAAATCCCTGCCTCTTTTGTTTGTCATTCCCAAAGGGAATGTGCGTTTGCTGTTGTTCTTGCTTTTGTCGTTGCTCTTGCTTTTTCTTCACACCACTACAAACACCGTCATTTCGACCGGAGCAACGCAGCCTCATCGCGTTGCGTAGCGGAGAAATCCGCTTCTCTACCCATGTCTTTGCTTAGCCTATAAGTTGTTGCTTTTGCTGTTGTCTTTATCACTTCTGAGAAGTCTTCGACATCTCCGCCGCCTGCTCCAGCGTAGTCCCCGCCGGAACCCTCACAAACTCCGTCTGTACCTCGTCTTGTTCCTGCCCAATGTTTTTAAACAAAAGCGCCTTACCCGCAATATGCACATGCGTCTCCGTAATCTGCCAAAGCCCCGGAGCCACCTCGCGACGCTCCACCCGGAACGTCCCGCCCTCATGCAACCTTCCCAGCAGCCCCCACCCAATCGTTACGTCTTCCATCAGCCTTCCGCTGATCGTCTCAATCCGGCTCTGCGCCTTGTTCACCACCATCTCGCCCTGCATCTCCCCCAACACCCGAGACTGCATGTCCGGCGGCCGAAATCCCGGATTTGGCTCAAAGTGCAGCCTGTACCGCTGCGGCTCCTCGCTCTCCAGCTTCCACACAAACGCCTCCGGCAGCATCCGCAGCAGCTCCTCCGCGTTCTTGCCATCCTGGGCCCCATCGCGAGCCTGCCGAGCCACCTTAGCCGGATCATGAATAAATCCCAGCACCCTCTGGTCTTCCGCCGCGGCTTCATCCCCCGTAAGCGGCTGCCCACCCCGGGCAACCAACCGCTTCACCGACCCATGGTCCGTCTCGACCACCACCCAGACGCTGTTATTCGCGGCCTTGTCCTCATCCCGATACCGCCACCGAGTCCGATCGTTCTTCGTAGCCGCCAGCTCGCTCTCCACCGCCGCCCGAACAATCGCCCTGGGGTCTTTCGAGTCCTTAGCCGCAGAGTCCTGCACCGCAGGACTCTGCCCCACCCCAGGCAGAATCAACAGCAGACATCCCGTCCATCCAGCCAGGCGAGAAACGATCTTCAACCCCCGCGAAGCGATCTTCAGCCTCATAGTCCTACATCTCCGTAAGATGCAGATTTCACAACAAGGTGTGGCCTTGTATTAGATAAACCACCTCACCCGCACGCTCTTCTTGCCCAGCCTCAGCGTATGCGAGTCGCCAGCCTTCACCCCGCCCAACGTCTTCCCACTGAACTTCTCTCCATCCACACTCACCGCATTCTCCGCAATCTTACGAGTAGCCTCGCCCGCCGACCCAGCCAGCCCAGCCAGATGCAGCAGCTTCGCCACCCGAACCTCCGCGCCCGCATCGCCACTCACCGCCAACCCCTCGGCCCCCAGCGAAACCTCTACCACCGGAACGTCCTCGCTCACCCCGCGCTGCTGAAACATCCGCGTCCAACCCTCAGCCGCCGCATCCGCCTCTTCCGTCGAATGAAAATCCCGAGTAATCGTCCACGCCAGATTCTTCTTGGCCTGCATCGGGTGCAACGCCCCGCTGGCCACATCCGCCTGCATCTGCGTAATCTCCGATCCACGCAGATCCGTCAGCATCGTCCAATACTTCCACATCAGCTCGTCCGAGACCGACATCACCTTCCCATACATCTCCCCCGCCGGTTCATGAATGCCAATCGCATTCCCCAGCGACTTCGACATCTTCTGCACCCCATCCAGCCCCTCCAGAATCGTCGTCATCAACACGATCTGCTGCGGCTGCCCAAAGTGCTTCTGCAAATCCCGCCCCCGCATCAGGTTGAACTTCTGGTCCGTCCCCCCCAGCTCTACATCGCACTCCAGCGCCACCGAGTCATACCCCTGCGCAATCGGATAGATCATCTCGTGCAGCGCAATCGGCAGCTCCTGGTCGAACCGCTTATGAAAATCCTCCCGCTCCAGCATCTGCGACACCGTGAACTGAGCCATCAGCTTCACCATGTCGTAGTAGCTCAACTTGTCCAGCCACTCGGAGTTGTACCGAACCTCCGTCTTCACCGGATCGAGAATCTTAAACACCTGCTCCTTATAAGTCTCCGCATTCAACGCAATCTGCTCCGGCGTCAACGGCTTCCGAGTAACGTTCCGCCCCGTAGGATCGCCGATCAGAGCCGTAGAGTCCCCGATCAGAAAAATAACCGTATGCCCCAGATCCTGAAAGTGCTTCAGCTTGCGAATCAGCACAGTATGCCCCAGGTGCAAATCCGGAGCCGTAGGATCGAATCCCGCCTTGATCCGCATCGGCACGCCCGTAGCAATCGACTTCGTAATGCGCTCCTTCAGCGCCTCCAGCGGAACAATCTCCGCAGCACCCTTCGTAATCAAATCAAGCTGTTCATCCAGCGACGGAAACTTACTCATATCCCATCAAGTATAAAGAGTCCCACCGAATCCAACCCACACCAACCGGAGATAACGAAACAACCAACAACCCGGATGTCCCATCTTCGCGACGGCGTCATCGTCGCCGGGTGCCGGGTGCCCCATGTCCGGACTTTCGGACATGGGCATTCGCGCAAAGCGCGAACCGCTCTCCTCCGAATGAGCCGGGAATCTACCCCTGACTAATTGGCCGAAGGCGCCTCAATATGATCAACCACCAACACCCGTATCGGCCCTTTACCCGACTCCACCTTCAACCCAAGCTGATCCTGAATCGCCACATCCAGCGTAGGCACCGGATTCGTATCGTCATCGGCTCTGTCGCGCGGCCAACGGTCAAGATAGCTCAACTTAAAGTCATACTTACCCGTCAGCCCCGTCTTATCCAGAACAGGCCGCCCGAACTGCCCCGCCAGCGTCTCGGTCAGACTATCCATCGAGCATCCATGCCCAACAAGATCAAATCCAGTGCGGCTGCTGCCTTTCTGGTAAATATCAGGCACAGGCCTGTCGCCTAAGAATTTCTTATCCTACGCACTAGGTGGCGCACCGCTCGCAGGCTGCATCTTCAAGCCCTTCTTCGCCACCACCAGGTTCAAGACCTCGCTCTCCCGCGTCTCCCAGTGCGCCTTCAGCTTGAACCGGTCCGCCAGCAGCGCCTGCAACATATGCTGCTGCTCCAGACTCTCCTGTTCCTTGCTCAGCTTCGCCATCTTCTCATCGGTATCGCTGTCCGACTTCGCCTCGACATTGAACATCGCCCACGATCTCGGCAAGCCCGATATCTGGTATAGCTGAAGGCCGTACGCCTCCGCAACAAGGTTATAGTAAGCCCAGTTCGTAACCCGGAAGACACTGGTATGAGGCGTAAATCCACCGCTCACCATATAAGAATTAGCCTCCGGACTCTGCCGCACCGAAGCCACATCAAACGTAAGCGTAGGCACATAAGCAGCCTTAGCCCCCTGCGATGAAGCCGCAGATTCACCCTGCCCCAATACCACCGGCACAGCAGCAACAAGCCAAACGGCAAAGAAAAGAGCTCTACGTTGAATCCTCACCCTCACGCACCTCCTCAGGCCCGTCAAGTATAACGACCCAGAAGACCGAGCCAACTGCATAAATCCAACCCCTAGTTCTCCGAGGGCCTCTCGATATGGTCAATCACCAGCGTTTCTACCTGCCCTCTGGACGATTCCAACTTCAATCCGATTTGCTCCGCCAGAGAAAACGGAGAGACTTCGGATTCAGGTGATTGCTGCTGACCATCGGCAGATGGAGGCGAGGGGGCTGGCTGTTGCCACGTGATATCGTATTTTCCTGTTAGACCGGTTCTGTCCTGAACCGTCCGTCCCCTTGAAAGCGACGACGCTATTTGACCGATCGATATCCCGAAGAAGTGCGATGTAATCTCACCATCTTTCCTCTCCTCGGACATCATCCCGCCTCCAGGAAATGGCCATGCGCCCGGATGAGGCTCGGCTGGGTTCGACTCCTTAAATTTGGGCCCATTCTTCCCCACGATGAGTAAATACACCGGCTCTTCCTTCATGCTGCGGTGTACCACCAGTTTCAGCCTGTCGGCCAGCATGGATTGGAGCATGGCTCGCAGCATTCCAGTTTGTTTGCTCGGGTTTTGCCAATCGGCAATATCTGCCTCATCCACCTTCGCGCTGATGTCGTAGCGGTCTACATCACTATCACTTACTGTCCATGAGGGAAGACCAAGGACGTGCTCATCCGAGTAATGCGATGCGCCACCAGTCTGCGGAACATATGCCGTAAAAATCGGTGCCGCCAGAAACATGTTCTTCATTGCGTACCCATCTGGAGTTGGCCTGCCGAAAATCTGCGGACCACCGGCTTTGTTCTGGCGTATGGAAACCACAGCAAACTTCAGTCGTTTGCCATCCGTAGCAGAGTGATCGTCCTGAATACTGGCTGCGTGTACTACACCAAACCAAACCGGGACAATCAGTGATCCGAGTGCGACCGCTCCCAGCATCAGTCTGCGTAACGGAGTCAAGTTCTTCGCAACCCGCAAAGCCATAATCCGCACAATCCGCTTCTTCAAATCCGCCCCAGTAATCCCCGAAACACAAGCCAGCGGAGTCTCCACACAAAACTCACAAACCTTCAAAATGCTCTCCGCATAACTCACCGGCTGCATCCCTAGCCGCAGCACCTCCTCATCGCAAGCTCGCTCGCGCTCCTCCACCAGCCGCCCCTCCATCCACCACACCAGCGGATGAAACCAGAACAAAGCCTCCACCACCATATGCAGCAGGGAAGTAAGATTGTCCCGCCGCCGCACATGGCAAACCTCATGCGCCAGCACCGCCTCAAGCTGAGCATCATCCAGCCGCTGCGAAATCCCCTCCGGCCACAGCAGAGCAGGCCGCACCAGCCCAAACACTCCCGGCTCCATCGACTCCCGCGAAGCCAGCACTGCAATCGGCCCAAGCACCCCAGCCGCCCGCTCCACCCCACGCAACGCCGCAACCTCACGCCCCTCCAGCAAAGGCTCCGCCCGCCGCATCACCCCCGCTATCCGCCGCCACTGCACCCACCAGAACACCAGCACCGCCAGCGATCCACACCCCCAAACCGCCGCCAGCAAAACCGGAGGCCAGGCGTGAGGCGCAGCCGAATGCATCTCCAAACTTACCGGCACATCCACCGCCCCGGCAAACGGTCGGCTCACCGTATCCAGCGCCACATAAACCTCACCCGCCGTCGCCCGATGGGACCATGCCAGATGGCTCCCCAGCCACACCAGCACTGAAAACGGCACCAGAAACTTACCGGAAGCCACCAGCCAAAGACCATACCGCACCCGCGCTGGATTCCGCCGCAGCATCCACGCCACCACCCACACCAAACCCGCAAACGCCGTGGACTGCCACAGATGGTCACCCACCGCCGGACCAGCCCCAGCCAGCACAGAAGACAAGGAATTCATCATTCGGAGACCTCCTCTTCACCCTTTAGCCGCGTCAGCTCCCGCTCCGCTTCCTTCACGTCCTCCAGCTTCAACTGCCCGGACTTCACCAGATGCATCATCACCAGTTGCGTCCGCCCCCCGAACATCGCCACCAGCTCATCGATCAGCCTCCGCTGGGCCGCCTCCCGAGACACCATCGCCTCGAAGATATGGAAGTTCGCCACCTTCTTTACCCGGCGAACCACCTGCTTCGTCTCCAGCCGATACACCGTAGTCTGCACCGTCACATAAGCCGGTCTCTTCTTCTCCGGAAACCCCTCCAAAACCTCGCGAATCGAGCACTGCCCCTTCGCCCAAAGAATCTCCATGATCTGAAGCTCCAGCTTCGACAACTTCGGTCCGGTCATGTATCACCTCATACAGATGTATGCGTTTCTAATACGCACGTATGAGAATGTCAACATAAAACCAGCACTCTTTTAATTTCCATAAATGCCCGACCCAAAACCCAGACACGACCGCCCCACCCCACGCAAAGAAAAGACCTGCAAAACCTGCGGCCGCCCCTTCGCCTACCGCCCCGAACACGCGCAGGACTGGGACATAGTCAAATTTTGCAGCGAATCCTGCCGCATCCAGAAGGCCCAGGCCTCACAGGAAGAGCTGGAACAGGCCATCCTGACCCTCTTAGCCGAGCGCGGCCCCAACCAGATCCTCTGCCCCTCCGAAGCCGCCAAATTCGTAGCCGGAGACCCCCGCGACAAATCCAAAACCACCCGCCGGGACTGGGAGGCCCTCATGGAACCCGTCCGCACAGCCGCCCGCCACCTCGCCACCCGGAAAAAACTCCTCATCCTCCAGCACGACAAGCCAGCCAACCCCGCCACCGCCAAAGGCCCCATCCTCCTTCGCCTTCCCTGAGCCCCGTTTATACTCCCCGCATGAACATCGAACGCCTCCGCGCCTACCTCCACACTCTCCCCCACGTAGTCGAGACCGTCCAGTTCGGCGGCCTCGTCTTCTGGGTAGGAGACAAGGCATTAGGCGGCAAAATGTTCGCCTGGGCGCTTCTCGAACAGGACTCCACCCGCACCCGAGTCCTGGCCTACCCCGCCGGTCCCGAGCGCTACCACGAACTATTAGAGATCGAAGGCCTCATCCCCGCCCCCTACCTCGCCCGCATCTTCTGGGTAGCTGCCGAGCGCTGGGACGTCTTCCGCAACGCCGAATGGGAGCAGGAGTTGCAAACCGCTCACACCCTGACTTACGAGAAGCTCCCCGCCCGCACTCGAGCCACACTGGACCTGCCCGCCACCCAGCAAAAACGCCTCATAAACGAGCGTAAAAAACTCCTCGCATCCAAGGCAAAGAAGCCGCGGAGCCGCAAAAAAGTTTAGACCCGCCGCCCGTCCGCGCTGAAGATACCCGCAAACGCAGGCCAGTACGCATAGATCAGAAAGATCTCCAGAACCGCGCAGACCAGCCCCGGCCCAATCCCCTCCAGAGCCATCGTCAGGTGAAATAGCAGGATATTCACGAGGATCGGGCCCAAAAGCACCAGTCCCACCGGAACATACCGCCCAATCACCAGCAACAAACCGCCAACGATATACAGCACCCCAAAGAAGTGAAACCACCAATGCTGGAACATCAGTCCCATCATCGTTCCCACGTCTCCCTGCGGAGGAGGCTGCGGAATAAAGTGAAGAAAGACATTAAACCCAAAGATCAGAAAGACCAGTCCCAGCAGAACACGCGCAACGATCACGGCAATCTTCATGCGGCAACGACCTCCCGAAGATATTTAGTGAGAAATTCTCCGCCTCTGCGCAACTTGCGTCAACCACTCTGTTTCGATAGCGTCGAAACTATATGTCGAACCCCACCCATTCCGGCGTCGTCCTCTCCCTCGAAGGCCGTGTAGCCCTTATTACCGGAGGCTCGCGCGGCATCGGAGCCGCTACCGTCCGCCTCTTCCGCCAGGCTGGAGCCAAAGTCGTCTTCAACTACCGCTTTGCCGCCCAACAGGCTGAAGCCCTCGCCGCCGAGTGCGGCGGCCCCGACTTCTGCCGCGCCATCCACCAGCCCCTCACCACGCCGGAAGAGGGCCAAGCCCTCGTCGAGGCCGCTGTCTCCGCCTTCGGCCGCCTCGACTGCGCCATCCTCAATCACGGCATCTGGCCTGCCCATGACGCTCCCATCGCCACCCTCACCACCGAGCAGTGGCGCAACACCATGAGCATCAACCTCGACAGCGTATACGGCACCATCCGCGCCTCCGTGGCCCAAATGCAATCCCAGCAGCCAGCCACCAGCAACGCCCGCGGCCACATAGTCCTCGTAAGCAGCACCGCCGGTCAGCGCGGCGAGGCCTTCCACGCCGACTACGCCGCCACCAAGGGAGCCCTCATCAGCCTCACCAAGAGCCTCTCCAGCGAGCTCATCGGGCAGGGAATCTATTGCAACTGCGTGGCTCCCGGCTGGGTCGCCACCGAGGCCACCGTAGATGTTCTCAGCAACCCCGAGGTAGCGAAGCCGCTCCTCAGCCTGATCCCCCTCGGCCGCCCCGCCCACGTCGAGGAGATCGCCGCTCCGATACTATTCCTCTGTACCCCCTACGCCGGGTTCGTTTCCGGGGAAATTTTTAATGTCAACGGCGGCGCGGTACTCGTAGGCTGAACGGAAGCAGCAATGAACCCACTCGCTCAAAGCCGCAACCTCGCGCTGGCCCTCCTTCTCACTCTGGGCACGGCCCCACTCTGGGGACAGGCCAGCGCCATTCCCAGTGCTGCTCCCCAGCTTCCCGCTGGAGAGACCTCCGAGCAGCGCGGCAAAAAACTCATCGACCAGATGGTCGAAGCTCTCGGCGGCGATGCCTGGCTCCATCGCCATAACGTGCAGCAGTACGGTCGCATCGCCCGCTTCTTCCGCGGCGCGCCCACCGGCATCGTCACCAACTTCGTCGCCATCCACCAGTTCGCAGGCGAGAACCGTCCCGAAGCCGAGCGCATCGGCTTTCTCACAGGCAAAGGCGCCCTCGTCCCCGGCAAGAAGGTCGATGTCGTCCAGATATGGAAGGACAACATCGGCTACGAGATCACCTATAAGGGCAAGAATCCGCTCCCCGCCGAGCAGGTTGCCGATTACTACCGCCGCCGCAACCACTCCATCGAGTCCGTCGTCACCGCCTGGCTCAAGGCTCCCGGCGTTATCGTGGTCTCAGAGGGCAATACGATGGTCGAGCGACGCCTCGCCGAGAAGGTTACCGTCCTCAGCGCCGATAACGATGCCGTCACCATCGATCTGGACGCCAGCACCCACCTTCCCCTCCGCCGCACCTTCAAGTCCCGCAACCAGACCTTCAAGGACGACGATGAGGACACCGAGGAGTACGACGGCTACCACACTATGCAGGGACTCCCCACCCCCCTCACCCTTACCCGCTACCGCAACGGCGATATGACGAGCCAGACCTTCTTCACCAGCTCCGAGTACGACGTCAATCTGCCCCCCGATACCTTCACCCAGGAAATTCTCGTAAAGAAAAAGTAGTAGCCTCTATCTGATCCCGATCTGCCCCATAGGAGTCTTTCGACGATGAAACGGAAGTTCGACAACATCCTCCAGACCGTCGGCAACACGCCCGTCGTCCGCATCAATAAGCTCGCCCCCGCCGGTATCGATCTCTTCGTCAAGGTCGAGGCCTTCAACCCACTCGGCTCTGTCAAAGACCGTCTGGCCCTTGGCGTTATCGAGGATGCCGAGCGTTCCGGCCAGCTTAAGCCCGGCCAGACCGTCGTCGAGGCCACCAGCGGCAACACCGGCATCGGCCTTGCCATGGTCTGCGCCCAGAAGGGCTACCCACTCGTCATCACCATGGCCGAGACCTTCTCGGTCGAACGCCGCAAGCTCATGCGTTTCCTCGGAGCCCGCGTGATCCTTACCCCGGCTGCCGGGCGCGGTCTCGGCATGGTGCAGAAGGCCAACGAGTTAGCCGAAAAGCATGGCTGGTTCCGTACACGCCAGTTTGAGAACGAGGCCAACGCCGACTTCCACTCCCGCACCACCGCGCAGGAGATCCTCCGCGACTTCGAGGGCGACCGTCTCGACTACTGGGTGACTGGTTTCGGCACCGGTGGAACGCTCAAAGGTGTGGCTCGCGTGCTGGCGGAAAAGCGTCCCGAGACCAAGGTCATCGTCTGCGAGCCCGACCCCGCACCCATGCTCTCCAGTGGCGTCGCCCAGCCCCGGAACGCCGACGGCAGCCCCTCAGGCAGCCATCCCTCCTGGACCCCGCACGCCCAACAGGGCTGGAGTCCCGACTTCATCTCCAAGCTCACGCAGGACACCGCGGACGCCCACAACATCGACAAGATTCTGCGTATCGAGAACGCCGAGGCCATGCGCTGGAGCCGCGAACTCGCCACCAAAGAGGGCATCTTCGTAGGCATCACCTCCGGAGCCACCTTCGCAGGGGCCCTCCGTACCGCTGCTGAGGCTGCTCCCGGCTCCTCCATCCTCTGCATGTTGCCCGATACCGGCGAGCGCTACCTCAGCACGCCGCTCTTCGCCGATGTCGCCGTGGATATGACCGCCGAAGAGCTGGAGATCGCCCGTTCTACTCCCGGTGCCCAGATTCAAGCCTCCTAGAGTTCCCGCCGGAGCCCCATAGGCTCCGGCATTTATACTCACCATAGCCATGACCGATATACAGACAGAGCCCAGCGTCGATACCCAGCCCGAGGCCGCATCGCCGCACTCGCGCACGATGGACATTCAGGAGATCATGTCTCTCCTGCCGCACCGCTACCCCTTCCTCCTCATCGACCGAGTCATCGAGGTAGAGCCCCGGCAGCGCATCGTCGCCATCAAGAATGTCAGCATCAATGAGCAGTTCTTTCAGGGACACTTTCCCGGCTACCCCATCATGCCCGGCGTCCTCATGGTCGAGGCCATTGCCCAGGCCGGCGGCACGCTCCTCCTCAGCGAGTTCCCTGACCGCGACCAGCAGCTCATGGTCTTCACCAGCATCGAGAACGCGCGTTTCCGCCGCCCCGTTACCCCCGGCGACCAGCTCCGCATCGAGGTCCGCGTCCTCAACTGGCGTACCCGCGTCGTCAAGATGGGCGGCAGCATCACCGTCAACGGCAAGCTCGTCTGCGATGCCGTCGTCATGTGCCAGATGGTTCCCCGCGCCGCAAAGAAGGCCGAGGCATAGGCAAAGAGTGAGCATCCACCCCACAGCCATCGTCGCAACCGGCGCTCAAATTCCCGCCAGTTGCACGATCGGCCCCTATTGCACGATCGGGCCCAACGTCGTCCTTAAAGAAAGCTGCGAGCTGGTCTCCCACGTCGTCCTCGACGGCCACCTCACCCTGGGCAGCAATAACCGCATCTTCTCCTTCGCCTGTCTTGGAGTTTCTCCGCAGGACCTGAAGTATGCCGGAGAGCCCACCCGCGTTGAGATCGGCGACAACAACACCATCCGCGAGTACGTCACCATCTCGCGTGGCACCACCGGCGGCGGTGGTATTACCCGCGTCGGCTCCGGCTGTCTCATCATGGCCTACACCCACATCGGCCACGATTCCGTCATCGGCAACGGCTGCATTCTGGCCAACGCGGCGACTCTGGCTGGCCACGTCACGGTCGAGGACTACGCCGTCGTCGGCGCGCTCTGTCCTGTGCACCAGTTCTGCCGCATTGGCCGCTACTCTTACATCGGCGGCGGCACCACCATTACGCAGGACGTTCTGCCCTATTCGCTTACCAGTATCGAGCGCAATAATCACGCCTACGGTCTCAATAAAGTGGGTCTTGAGCGCCGCGGCTTCACCGCCCAGCAGCTCAAAGAACTCCGCTCCGCCTACCGCACTCTCCGGGCCTCAAAGCTCAATACCACCGATGCTCTTGCCGCCATCCGCGAGGCCATTGCCCAAGGCAACGCTGGCGAACACGTGGCTTATCTTGCTGACTTCATCGCGAATAGCGAGCGCGGCGTCATCAAGTAGAAATTTGTTTCGGTGATCTTGTAAGTATCTGCAAAGCCGTCACTTCTGGCTGATCGGTCTTGAGCCGGTGATGAGGATCTGCACGAGTCTTCTGGCGCTTTGCTGCCAGTCCGGCGCGGAAGCTACGTTGGAGACGCCTATCAGGGCTCGAAGCAGGTCGAGCGGGTCGAGGTCGGGACGGATGTCGCCGCTTTTGATCGCGCGTTCCACTAACCCATTGATTGCATGGATGATACGGGAGCCTGATGCTTCAAATACCTTGCAGTCGTTTCCGATGAGGGTGTTCAGTGCAGGGGCGATGATCTGCTTGGTGGCGATGTAATCCACGAAGAGCAGCATCCAGGCTTGTAATGCCTCGATGGGTGGCATGGTTTCGGCAAATTTGCGTTCGGCGGCGGCCAATTTTTCTACTTCGGTGCTGTAGACCGCCTGAAGGAGCGCTTCGCGGGTGGGGAAGTGACGGTATAAAGTGCCGGCTCCGACGTCAGCTCGTTTGGCGATATCGTCCAGGCTTACGTTGGCTCCGGAGCGGGTAAATGCTTCTTTTGCAGTGTCTAAGAGGCGTTCGCGGTTGCGCTGGGCGTCGGCTCGGGGTTTTCTGGGGGCGGATTTTAAATGGTTTACGGGCATCTGGGAGCTTGCAAGCGGAGATAGTCTCCGATTAGTATCTATCTTGCGGAGGCATTCTCCGTTTTATTCGTATTTGCGAAGCTAGTCAATCGATTTCAGGGCATTTTTGAGCATCTCAAGGTGTCAGGCAAGCGGGAGGAATAGGAATGGCGAACGTATTTGGAGCGACTTCGACGACGGAAGAGGTTCTGTCGGGGGTGAATCTGCGGGGCAAGCGGGTTCTTGTTACTGGTGTTTCGGCTGGTATTGGTGTGGAAACTGCACGGTCACTTGTGGCTCATGGTGCGGTGGTTGTTGGCGCGGCGCGGGACCTGACCAAGGCTGAGGCGGCGACCGCCGAGGTTCGGAAGGAGGCTGCGGCGAACGGCGGGAGCTTCGAGCTGGTCGCTCTCGACCTGGCCAGCCTGAAGAGTGTGCGAGCCTGCGCCGACGGGTTGCTGGCGAAGGGTGAGCCCTTCGATGTGGTGATTGCGAATGCGGGCGTGATGGCTACTCCCTTTGGTCAGACCGAGGACGGCTTTGAGACGCAGTTCGGCACGAATCACCTGGGCCACTTTGTTCTGGTCAACCGGATTGCTTCGCTGATTCGGGATGGTGGGCGGCTGGTGAACCTGGCGTCCTCGGGGCACCGCTTTGCCAATGTGGATTTGGAAGACCCGAACTTCGAGCATAGGCCCTACGATTCGTTCGCGGCTTACGGGCAGTCGAAGACGGCGAATATCCTGTTTGCGGTTGAGTTCGATCGGCGGCATCGCGGGCGCGGCGTTCGTGCAACGGCGGTGCATCCCGGCGGCATCCAGACCGAACTGGCGCGCCATATGGACCCGAGCCACATACAGGCGTGGGTCGAGCAGATCGATCAACAGCTTGCGGCAGAGGGCAAAGGGCCTTTCCAGTTCAAGACGGTCCCGCAGGGAGCCGCTACCTCGGTCTGGGCGGGAGTCGTTGCTTCGGCTGAGGAGGTTGGCGGGCAGTACTGCGAAAACTGCCATGTCGGCAAGGTCGTTTCTGACGATGCGGTGATCAGCGCTATCAGCGAGGGAGTGCGCGCATATGCGCTAGACCCGGTGAGTGCCGAGGCTCTCTGGAAGAAGAGCGAAGAGCTGGTGGGAGAGTCGTTCTAAACAAGACTTAGCGAAGACACAGCGGCTCTGCGAGAATCGCAGAGCCGCTGTATTTGTAAGAGGGAGAATCACAAATGACGCCTTGGACAACAAAAGATATTCCTCCGCAGACCGGTCGGCTTGCGGTGGTTACCGGAGGGACTGGAGGGCTTGGCTTTGAGATCGCGCTGGCCCTGGCCTGTGCGGGGGCGGAGGTCGTGGTCGCCGGAAGAAACTCGGAGAAAGGCAGCGTCGCCGTGGAACGTATCCAGCGCGCGAAGCCGGACGGGGCAGTGTATTTCGAGCTGCTGGACCTTGCGAGTCTGGCTTCGGTCCATGCGTTTGCAGGCAGGTTGAATGGGAAGGGCAAGGCTCTGGATCTTCTGGTGAACAATGCCGGTGTCGCCGCATCGCCGACACGGCGCGTTACTGAGGACGGCTTTGAGCTTCAGTTCGGCACGAATCATCTTGGCCACTTCGCGCTTACGGGCCTGCTTCTGCCTTTGCTGCGAAGGGGAGCTTCCTCGCGTGTGGTGACGATGAGTAGCCTGGGACATCGCGGGGGCAAGATCAACTTCGACGATCTTCAGGGAGAGAAGGAGTACAAGCCCTTTGCTGCTTATCCTCAATCGAAGCTTGCCAACCTGCTCTTCGCACTGGAGCTACAGAGACGTAGCGACGCCGGTGGATGGGGGATCATGAGCCTTGCGGCGCATCCCGGATTTGCCCGCACGGAGCTGATGGCCAATGCGGGGACTAGCGGGATTATGGCGATCCTGAATGATTTGCTTGCGCCCTTCGCGAGCCATTCGGCGGCCGAGGGGGCTCTGCCGGCGCTGTTTGCGGCGACCTCGCCCGATGCTGTGCCGATGGGATACTACGGCCCGGGGAAAATGTTCGAGATGAAGGGGCCGGTCGCCCCTGCCGTAATTGCCAAACAGGCAAAAGACGAGGCGGTTGCGCGGCGGCTCTGGGAGGTTTCGGAGAAACTTACCGGCGTTTCCTTTCCTGCTGTTTGAAGAAGAGGCGCTTGTGGGTGCAAGCCGAAGGCTGATGTGGTTCGCGTAGAATTCCTCCAAATATCTGCCTGCCTGGACTCCCTGGGGGTGTACAGTTGTTTACCAAACCCCAGAATGGAGATTTCCGCAGAGGAGCGGCATTGCGGCGCTTTGGCGAAGCTGGTGTCTCGCGGCGGGGCGTTGGTTATTGGTCGTTGGTCATCATCACTATCACCTGGAGGAGAGGTTCATCATGAGTACGCGGCGCGATTTTGTGAAAATGGTGGCGGGGGCATCGCTTGCCCCCTCTGGTCTTCGTATGGCTGAGGCATTGACCACGACTTCTTCGGCTGCGGCTGCGACTGGGCTGGTTGCCAAGACGTATCTGGAGCCGTTTGATTATCAGGGTGTTCGTCTGCTGGACAGCGTGTTCAAGAGCCAGTATGACCGGACGCGTGATTACTATTTCGGCGTCTCGAATGATGACATTTTGAAGGGCTTTCGCGACCGGGTGGGCTTGCCTGCTCCGGGGCAGGTGCTGGGTGGATGGGCGCAGGTGGACAGCTCGGGCATCTTTGGGCAGTTGATTAGCGGTATGGTTCGCATGTACAAAGCTACCGGCGATACGGAGATGCGGGACAAGGCCGTTTTCCTGATGAATGGGTGGGGCGAGACCTTCAAGAAGGACGGGATTCCGGGGACTTCGCGGCGCAAGACGGGCGTGGAGCATACTCATTATGCGTTCGAGAAGACTATGTGCGGGCTGGTGGATGTGGCCAAGTACACCGATAACAAAGACGCGGTGCCGCTGATGGATAAGCTGGTGGACTGGGGTTCGACTACGCTGGTGCGGACGCGCATACCGTCGAAGGTGGGAGACCGTTCGTCCTACAGGCTGGGTAGCGAGTGGTACACGCTCTCGGAGAATCTGTATCGCGGGTATTTGTTGACGGGGAATCCGAAGTACAAGACGTTTGGGGATGTTTGGCGGTATGACTCGTACTGGGACCTGTTTGTGAATGAGACGGACCCGGACACGCATGATCTGCACGCTTATAGTCATTTGAATACGTTCAGCAGCGCGGCGATGAGCTATGGCGTGACGGGAGATGAGAAGTATCTGAAGACGCTTGTCAGAGCTCATGATTATTTCCAGCGGACGCAGTGTTATGCGACGGGTGGGTATGGGCCGGGCGAGAATCTGGTGACGGTCGGCGGAGGGCTGGGGCAGTCGCTTGAGAAGGAGAGCGATACGTTTGAGACGCCTTGCGGGGCGTGGTCGATCTTCAAGATGAGCAAGTATCTGCTGCAATTTACGGGCGAGGCGAAGTACGGGGACTGGATGGAGAAGGCGGCGTATAACGGCATTCTTGCGACGTTGCCGATGGGGAATAGCGGCCGGACGTTTTACTATTCGGACTATCTGCTTACGGGAGGGCGGAAGTCGTATTACGAGGCGGCCTGGCCTTGCTGCTCAGGAACTTATATTCAGGACGTGGTGGACTATCACGACAATATCTACTTCAAGGGTGATCGGACCTTGTATGTGAATCTTTTTATCCCGTCGCAGGTGTCGTGGAAGGTGGAGGACAAGGCGGTGGAGGTGGAGCAGTCCACGAGCTTCCCGGAGTCCGACACGACCACGCTGACGGTGAAACCGGAGAAGCCGGTGAAGTTCAGCCTGAAGGTGCGCGTGCCGGGATGGACGGAGGGAGCTTCGGTGAGCGTTAACGGCACGAAGCAGAATGTCGAGTGCCGTCCGGGAACGTGGGCCGTGGTGGACCGCACGTGGAACTCGGGAGACCGGGTGGAGGTTCATCTGCCGATGAAGCTTGCGTTCGTGCCGGTTGATCGGCAGCATCCGCATAGGGTTGCGGCGGTTTATGGGCCTATCGTGCTGGTGCGGGACCAGGAGACGGTGGTGGTGCCCGATGTCAATGATGTCTCCAAGTGGATCTCCAAAGGCAACGGGCTGGCGTTTCATGCTGCAAATCGCGTGACCGCAGGATTTGTTCCTTTCTATCAAGTTCGGGGGCGCACGGGGTATCGTATGTACTTTGATTTGGAATCGGTGTAGGCGACACCAACGTGGCGGCTGCTTGAATCGATTTTTGCGGGCGGGGCGTGTTACAGGGAATGATGCAGTCCTTTGCTATACTTTGGAAACTTTTACCGTGGTTTACGACCGCGGTTTAAGGATACGCAGGAACGCTTGTTCCTGCGTGCATGACAACCAAGGAGAAGCAGTATGGGATTTCTGGAAGAAGCGGAGAAGATTGCGGGAGCCGTTGCTGCCGTAGAGGCAACCAAGAAGTTAGACCCCAATGCATCGATCCTGACGGAAGCTGCTGCAGCGATTGCAGGCTTTGAGGGTGTGGGAGCGGTAGAAGAGCACTTCGAAAAGAAGGAAGAAGAACAGAGCTAGAGGGAGTGGGACATCCTTCTTGTCAGGCAGCGGGTTGTGTTCTTCCAGCCCGCTGTTCGCATACATACTGGTGTTGTGGAGTGAGGAGATACGGCTGATGCCAGACCTCCTGCTCGCACAGGATTTCGAGGATTGGCTCTATGTCGAATAGCGCGTCTCCCCAGAACTCGCAGGCTTTATGGATTGCTCTGGATGCAATGCCGGTTGGGGTATCGTGGGCGACGCTCCACGACCAGAAGATTGTGTTTATGAACCGGATGTGTACGGAGATATTCGGCTATGTCGTCGAAGATTTTACGGACATTTCTAGCTGGGTTCAAAAATATCCGAATCCGGAGGAGCGGGAGCTGGCATGGACCCGATGGAGGGAGTACTTTGAGCACCCGGATGGTGATGAGTTCCCGATTGAGCCGATGGAGCTTTCCATCACGTGCAAGGACGGCACGGTAAAGACCGTGATTCACAGCGGCATTGTTCTGCCGGACGCAGGATGGGCGCTGGCGACGTTTATCGATATTACGAAGCGTAAGCAGAATGAGCTGCTTCTGCGGCAGGCGGAGGAAAGAGCGCGTCAGAACGAAGCGATCTACCGTACGCTGCTGGAGCACTCGCAGGATATGGTTTTGCTGATCTCTCTGGATGGTCTTCGGCGCGATGTCTCGCCGGCCGTTGAGCAGATTACGGGGTGGACAAAGGAAGAGTATCTGAAGCTGCCGATTCGCAGCCTTGTTTATCCAGACGACATGGCGTTGCTGGAGGAGGCAACGAGAGCAGTGAAGATGGGAATGCTGTCGAGCTGTTATCGAGGCCGCATCATGCATAAGGACGGAAGCTATCGCTGGGTCGAAGCTCTCTTGCAGACCTATGACGATCCGGTGACGAAGCAACCAGCCGGTTACACGGTAACGATGGACGACATCAGTGAACAGAAGCGGCAGGAGGAGATGCTGACGTCACTGAATCGCAAACTGTCGGAAGATGCAACGCATGATGCACTGACCGGCCTGCCTAACAGGCGTCTCTTCAACGAAGCGTTTGCCAGAGAGATGCAGCAGCCGCTACGCAACTCATCCCAGATTGCGCTTCTGATGCTGGACATCGATCGCTTCAAACAATACAACGATTCGTATGGCCATCTTGCGGGCGATGAGTGCCTGAAGGCGGTTTCGTCTACCCTGGCGAAGTCTTTGCGGAAAGAGATGGATGTTGTAGCGCGCTTCGGCGGCGAAGAGTTCGTTATTCTGCTGCCTGCGACCGACTGCAATGGGGCCGAGATGGTTGCGAATAACATTCTTCAGGCTATCCGCTCGCTTGAGATACCTCACATAGGAAGCTCGCGGGGGATATTGACTCTGAGTATCGGGGTTGCGTGCGGGGAGGTTACAAGCACTGCTGATCCGGAACAGTTGTTGAGTCAGGCGGACACGGCGCTGTATCACTCCAAGGAATCGGGACGCGACAGATACAGCATCTTCCAAGGCGGCCCCGAGATGTCGACTTAGAGGATTCCCGCGCTACCGAGAGTCAAAATGGGCTACGGCATCGCCCAGGTCATTTTGTGGATCGCGGTCGTCTTCCTGCTGCAGGACGACGCGGCTGTTGGAGAGAGCCCATTGCTCCAGCTCATGAGCGGGCATCGGCTTGGCGTAGAAGAATCCCTGAGCAACATCGCAGCCAAGTCCCAGTAAGAACCGAGCCTGCTCCTTTGTCTCGACGCCTTCGGAGACGATGGTCATCTTCAGGCTCTGGCCGATACGAATGACCGCCGTTACGAGCGCGCGCGCGTTCTCGTCGTTCTCCAGATCCGAGATGAAGCTGCGGTCGAGCTTCAACTCATCGATGGGGAATCGAGTGAGCCTGGCGAGGCTGGAGAAGCCTGTGCCGAAGTCGTCCACGGACATACGCAGACCCAGTGCGTGAAGAGCCTTGATGTGATCGAGGCTTTGCGGGTCCTTGGCCATCATGTCGTTTTCCGTGATTTCAATAGTGAGATAGCGGGGAGGCAGGTTGTATTGCTTGAGCAGGTCTGTGACGTAGGGAAGGAGCGACTGATTTCTGAAGTGCAGCGGCGAGAGATTGACGGAGACGGCGGGGATGGGGATCGCCCGCTTTCTCCACTGGGCAATCTGGCTACATGACTGCTGCAAGGCCCAGCGACCGAACTCTTCGATCAACCCTGCCTCTTCCGCGAGAGGGATAAACCTTACAGGAGGGACTTCGCCAAATCGCTCGTCGTTCCAGCGCATGAGGGCTTCCACTCCGGTCAGCTCTCCGGTGGCGATGCGGACCTGTGGCTGGTAGTAAAGATGCAGGGTGCCTTTTTCGATAGCAGAGCTGAGAGCGGCACCAAGAATCAGGCGATCCTGAGCGAGCTGGTTCATCTCGGCGCGGTAGAAACGGTATGCATCCTGATCGGAGGGATCGTCGCGGAAGGTCGCGGTGATTGCCTGCTCGACGTGGATGCGGGGATCCTGGTTCGCGGCGTCCGTAATGCTGATGCCTATGCGAGCGGAGATGGAGAGAGAGGTCTCCTTCAGTTGAATGGGGGCCTTGAGGCTTTCGATGATACTGTCGGCGATCATTGCGGCCTTGGCCACGCTGGAGCCGGGGAGGGCGAGGATGAAGGAGTCTCCCTCTGTGCGGCTGATGATGCCGCTGGGCTGGGTCAACTTCTGCAGACGGTAGGCGGCTTCCACCAGGACGCGGTCGCCGACGGAGTAGCCGAGAGTGTTGTTGACGTCATTGAACCGATTCAGATCGACGGCGAAGAAGATGATGTTTTCGCCGTAAGTCTCGCGCATTAACTCGGCGGCCATCTCGTAAAAGGAGGTTCGATTCGGCAGGCCGGTCAGGGAGTCGAAGTGAGAGAGCTCCGCTATCTTTTGCCTTGCATCCTCATTCTCGATGGCCAGCATACAGAGGTGAACACAGGCGGACACCAGCCTTTTATGAAGAGCGCTGGGCGCTCTTTTCTCGCGATAGTAGAAGGCAAAGGTTCCTACGACGTGGCCGTCGCGCCGCTGGATTGGGGAAGACCAGCAGGCGTGCAGGCCCATGGGCAGGACGAGCGATTTATAGTTTGTCCATAAGGGATCGGTTTCAATATCAATGACAGAGACAGGTCTGCCGAGATAAGCCGCGGTGCCGCATGAGCCGGCAGTTTCACCGATGGGTTGGCCTTCGAGGGCGGCCGTGTATGCTTCGGGAAGCCTGGGGCCTGCAAGGTGATGCATCTTTCCTTCATCATCGACGGAGACGATGGAAGAGATGACCTCAGGGGCGATCAGCTCCACCTGATGGCATATCAGATCGGCGACTTCTGCCAGAGGCAAACCGCTTGCTACGGCCTCGAGTACTACGCGTTGCAGGTCCTGGATTCGCTTGATCTCGGTGATATCGACCAGAACAACGATGATGTTTGTGACGACTCCATGCGCGTCATGGACTGGCTTTACGTTTGCCGAGACCCAGACCTCACGCCCGTTTTTCCCATAGAGAAGAACTTCGTGATGAAAGCCTTCGTTCTCCCAGGCTCGATGTCTTGCAGTATGCCGTTCGGCGAGGTCCGTGTCCTTCTCCGTCAGGACATCCGCCGGATAGTGCCCGACGATTTCTTCCGGAGTGTATTGAAACAGCTCAAAGAAGGCGTGGTTGGCATACAGGATCACCCTGTGTCGATCGAGAATCAGAACAGGGGGAGCCATTTCGTTGACGGCGAGGAAGAACAGACGCTGATTCTCGTCGGAGGTCTGAAGTGCTTCCTTCGTGTCAGGCATCAGGTCCATAGTTATTCTGCTCTCGACCACTTTTTTCTTCGAAAAAGCGGAGTCATTTTTCTCTACGGTAATGACACGGGATCTGGGATATTCCCCTTGGTTTCCAAGCTTACCCAATAGCTAAATAATCATTTCGAAACAGGGCCTGTATAAATCTTGACTTATACTTCAAGCGTACAGTAGATTGCAAGAATCAGATGCTTTTTCGCGTTTCCGCGCGTCGCGGTTTACGGGAAGGAGCGTTTACCTGTTGTGCTAACATGTTGGCATTGTTATAGAAGCAAGAAGTAAAGCGGGAGCCAATACCTATGGTATTCCCGAAAAAAGATGAGAATACCTGCATCACTTTCTTCATTTGTTTCAATCATTCCTCGTCCAGATCACATTGTTGTTACTCGTTGTGTTGAGTCCTGATTCTTTTGTACGCAAGAGAATTACTGTACCTCCTGACGGCCAGAATGTGGGGTAGCTTGAGCCATGGAAGCAGGCGAGCAGAAGCATAGGAATCAAGAGAATTTAGCGGAAGATGTCGCGCACCTGTACACGCTAGAGCATGTTGAAGACATGCCATACCGTACTTTTTCCCGGACACATCCATCGGAGTCGCACCCTTCCACGTTGAAGGAGATAGCTCAGACTGTTCCAGAGCTTGTACGACCTGCCGAGCCGATCCCAAAACGGGACGAACCTGTTGCAGCTTCTCCCGGCGATGTTCCGGCTGGCAATACCAATCCTCAGGCCCCTTCGATACCGCTCCCGGTAACGCTTCTTCCCGAGGTGGCTCCTCCTCCATCCATTGCCTCTCCGCAGAAGCCTGAGTTGCCGCAGGAAGACCGGAACGCTCCAACCGCGATAGCGATCTATTCGCTTGCCGGTGGAGTAGGAAAGACAACGATCACGGCAAATCTTGGGCGCATCCTCTGCTCGCTCGGCGAAGATGTGGTTCTGGTGGATGCCTCGGGAGGAGGGTTGCTGCCGTTTTACTTTGGCGCCAGCGACCTCCGCTGCGGTCTTCGCACCTTTATCGCTCCGGGCGGAAGCTGCCGCCCGATGTATGTTCTGGGTACGGAAGACGTGACAGAGACATGGCTCCATACGGATGTGCCAAAGGCCATGGAGCTTGGCCGGAGAACTATCTTCGATTGTGGCCCGGCCACCACGGCGTTGCTTCCCCATGTGCTTCAGAAGTGCGCCATCCTGCTGGTGCCTTTGCTCTCCGATCTGAACTCCTTTCTGACGGTTCCTCGTATTGAGGCGTCGATTGCGGCAATGCGCAGCAAGGGAAGCAAGGTTCCGCTGCCGCTCTATGTCTTCAATAAGGTCGATGCAAACAGCCTGATGGACCAGAAGGCGCGCGATCTGGCCATCCGGCAGATTGGCGACCGGCTGCTTTCAAACACAATTCGTCGAAGTCCAGATATCCCCGCGGCGATTGTCGACCGGATGACGGTTGCCGATCATGCTCCGGGAGCCGCGGTTTCGGGTGACTTCAGAGAACTCGCGCTCCAGTTACGCACAATCGCCCCGCTGCAAGAGACGGCTCGACCCTATGGCCGATGGAGCGAACAATGACAGAGCTTATTACTCGCTGGGGCTCCTTTGGAGCAAGCTCGGGGCGCTTGGCGGGCTTTATACGGTTTCTAATTTATTGTGTCCTGCTCTTTCTTGCATTTGAGTGCACGAGCGTGCAGTTCGATTGGCCGGAACAGGCTGCGCTGGCTGTTCTCACTATTCTGGTGGCATACATTCTTCATAGCGTTTCGCAGTCCAACATGGTGACTCTGGCGCTAATGTTTGCTTCGATGTTATCTACGTCGCGTTATGCATACTGGAGAATCTCGGCGGTTGCTAAGGAACTTGGCGAGCATGGGAAGACGGTAGGGATCATCAATGCAGGCTTTATGCTCCTGCTGCTTTCGGCCGAGGCTTATGCCTTTCTGATCCTTTATCTGGGATACGTGCAAACGATTCGGCCACTTCGCCGGCCGCCGGCTCCTATGCCGAAGGATATTGAAGAGTGGCCGCATGTCGACGTATTTATTCCCACCTACAACGAGCCCCTGTCCATCGTGCGGTCCACGATCTTTGGTGTGTTGAATCTGGATTATCCGGCGGACAAGCTTCACGCCTATGTGCTCGACGATGGACGCAGGGAGGAGTTCCGCAAATTCAGCGAAAAGGTGGGGATCGGCTACATTACCCGTACCGATAACAAACATGCCAAGGCTGGCAACATTAACTAGGCCTTGACGAAGGTCGACTCCCCTTTCGTCGTCATCTTCGATTGCGACCACATCCCGACCCGTAGCTTTCTCCAGATGAGCTTGGGCTGGTTCAAAAGGGATGAGAAGCTGGGGATTTTGCAGACGCCGCACTACTTCTACTCTCCGGACCCATTCGAGCGCAATCTGAATCAGTTCATGTCGATTCCGAACGAAGGCGAGTTATTTTATGGCGTGTTGCAGGATGGGAACGACCTATGGAACGCGACCTTCTTTTGCGGTTCCTGCGCAGCGATTCGCCGCACGGCCCTCGATGAGATTGGAGGAATCGCCGTCGAGACGGTGACGGAAGATGCGCATACGTCGCTGCGCACCCAGATGCGGGGCTGGAATACGGCGTACATCAATTTTCCTCAGGCCGCGGGTCTGGCTACAGAGAGCCTGTCCGGGCATATCGGTCAGCGCGTACGCTGGGCGCGCGGCATGATCCAGATTCTTCGCGTCGACAACCCACTCTTTGCCAAAGGGCTGAAGTGGCCGCAGCGGCTCTGCTATTTCAATGCGATGATTCACTTTCTGTATGCCATGCCGCGCCTGATCTTTCTTACGGCGCCGCTGGTGTTCATGTTGCTGGGGTGCCTCAATATCCCCGGCTTCTGGGGAGCCATTCTGGTTTATTCTGCGCCGCACCTGTTCCTCTCCAACGTGACGAACCTCCGTATCCAGGGCAAGTACCGCTACTCCTTCTGGAATGAGGTCTATGAGACCGTTCTGGCTCCTTATATCCTGTGGCCCACCATCATGGCCCTGATTAATCCGAAGCTTGGCAAGTTCAACGTAACCGCCAAAGGAGGGCTTATTGAAAAGGGATACTTCGATGCGCATATTGCAAGACCCTACATCATATTGATCCTGCTGAATGTGCTGGGGTTGGTTGTGGCTCCCATCCGCTTCTTCTATTGGAATCCGCATCAGGGCGGAACGCTTGCGATGAATGTTTTCTGGATCTTCTTCAACCTGGTGATTCTTGGCACGGCCAATGCGGTTGCTTACGAGGCGCGTCAGCGTCGTGAGGAGGTTCGCATTAACGTGCGGCGGTCTGTGGAGGTACATCTGCCGGATGGCCGGAGCGTCTTCGGAGAGTCCATCGATCTATCGCTTGGCGGAGCGATGCTCTCGCTCGAAGAATCGCTTTCGCTGCCGCAGGGAAGTGAGATTGGTGTGACCTATGCAGTGAGTGGAAAGCAGGTACCTTTGCCGGCAAAGGTCGTGAAGGTCGAGGGGACAACTCTTCGACTCAATTACGAACCGTTGTCTCTGGAAGAAGAAGAGAACCTGACTCTGGCTCTTTATTCAAGCGCCGATTCGTGGCTTAGCCGCAATGAGCGCCGCCAGCCAGACAGGCCGCTGCGTAGCTTCCTTCGCCTCGTTCATCTCTCCGTGAAAGGGAACTGGTACGCACTGACGGGATGGATTCCTAAAAAGAAAGCCCCTGTGATGTCTGCTGCGGCCCCTACGGGAGCGGATATTCTGCTTGTGATGCTGCTCTGCGGGCTGCCCTCGATGCAGGCGCAGAAGAAGCAAACGGCTCCGGCGGCCTCGGCGGCCCCGAATGGCGGAAGTTTCAATACGACCTTTGCCCTGCGGGACATCGGGATTCCTGAAGAGATTGTCTTTCACGGAGTAGCTGCGTCGCGGAAGATTCCGTTCTCGCTGCCACAGAATGAGCTTGTGCAGCAGGCCTCGCTCAATCTGCACTATGCCTTTTCTCCTGGGCTGATTCCTCAGATGAGTCATCTGAGTGTGATCCTGAATGGAACGCTGATCGCCACACTGCCGGTTCCGGGAGACAACGGCAAGATGCAGAATGCTCTTTCTGCCAACATTGTGTTGCCAGAGACGCTCCTCGTTCGCGACAACGTGCTGGAGTTCGAGTTTATCGGGCACTATACGCAGCAGTGCGAAGACCCGGCCAATACGGTACTGTGGGGGCGTGTCGAGAATACAAGCACAGTTCAGTTGTCGGGCTCGCTGTTGCCTCTTGCCGACGACCTCAAGATTCTGCCTCTGCCTTTTTACGATGGAGCTGTCAGCAGTCAGAATGTGACGATTCCGTTTGTTTTTGCAGCTCCGCCCAAAGGCGAGGCTCTTACGGCAGCCGGTGTGATTGCCTCATGGTTCGGGGCAACTGCGAAGTCCAGGCCGCTGTACTTTCCTGTGACAGTCGCGACTCTGCCGAAAGGCAACATCGTTCTGTTCTCGGAGAACGATTCTTCGCTTCCGCCAGGTCTGAATCTACAGACGCATGGTTCCAGCATCTCTGTTCGAACGAATCCGGCTGATCCTTATGGCAAAGTTCTGATTATTGCCGGAGACAGCCCGGAGCATCTGCTTGCCGCTGCCAGAGCGCTTGCTATCGGCAGCGCGGTTTTGCAGGGGGCGACCTCGCAGATCGGCAATCTTCAGTTGCCGGCGCCTCGCGCAGCGGACGATGCTCCTTTGTGGATCAAGACGGACCGCATCGTTCCTTTCTCGGATTATCCGGGGCTTACTCAATTGCAGAGCGATGGTTCTGGGCCGCTTCCTGTCTATCTGCGTGTTCCCCCGGACCTCTATTACGGGGACAAAGAGAATCTCAAGCTGCATATGGACTATTGGTACAACGCCATCTCGCTGGCGAATGCGTCGACGCTTCGCGTCAATGCGAATTCTTCTGTGGTGAACGACCTTCCTTTGCCTCACGCGGATGCGCCGAAGAAAGAGCTGTCCTATGACATCCCTGTTCCGGTGGTCTCGATGCGTCCCTTCGCGAACACGCTTCTCTTCAACTTCTATTTCCAGATCGCGAAGATGGGCAATTGCCAGGACTCGGCCCCGATCAATCTGCAGGGAGCCGTTCTGAAGAGTTCCTACCTCGATGTGCGCGGGCTGCATCACTGGGCTGCAATGCCTAATCTGGAGTTGTTTTCCAATGCAGGTTTCCCATTCACCCGCTTTGCGGATTTCGCGCAGACCAAGGTTATTCTGCCTCCATCTCCGGCGCCGGAGGCGATTGCTCTCTATCTCAGCCTGATGGCTTATTTCGGAGAGCAGACGGGGTATCCCGCGCTACGGGTCCAGGCTGGGGACCCGTCCCTGCTGGGACAGGATGCGGACTATCTAATTCTTGGAACGCCTCGTGAGCAACCCGCATTCGACAGGCTGAAAGAGGACCTTCCAGTTGCAGTCGGAGGTCAAAGCGTCTCTGTTCGCGATAGCGGAGGTTTTTTCGCGATGGTGCAACATGCCTGGTGGCAGATTGCCGAACTGCGTCCGAACTGGTGGCAGGGACTGAAGCAGGAAGAGCAGAGAAAAGGCCTTGTCGAAAGCCTGGGAGAGATTCCGGACGCCCTGATTCAGGGAATCCAGTCGCCGTGGGGCAAAGATCGCTCCATCGTTGCGATCTCGTATAAAGACGATAGCAAGACGTCTCCGTTCGCTGCCGCCTTCTGGAAAGCATCCACGTCAGGGGATATCAGCCAGTCGGTGAGCGTTCTTCATGGGGCGACGTTCAACTCGTATCGCCTTGGAGACCGTTACTATCATGTCGGCCATCTGCCGATCTGGGCGCAGGTTCGTTCTTGGCTGCGTGAGTATCCGTGGCTGATCGTTATGCTGACGTTTGTGCTTGGCCTGGTTGTTGTGCCGTGGGTCAAGATCAGGCTTGATCGTCATGCTAAAGCCCGTCTGGAGCACTCAGCATGATGAAGAAGTCCTGGATGTTGTCCGTTGCCATGCTTATGGGATTTCTTACGCCATCGTCGTGGGCAAAGAGCTCGTGGCCTTTCTGGGACCACTATGCGGAGCGCTTTGTCAGGCCCGAAGGACGCGTCATCGACCCCGATCGCAATGACATGACGACATCGGAGGGGCAGAGCTACGCGCTGTTTTTTTCTCTTGTCGCGAACGACAAAAATACATTCCAAAAGATGCTGACGTGGACGGAAGAGAATCTCGCCAAGGGGGATCTTTCGAAGACGCTTCCAGCCTGGAGTTGGGGGAAGAACGGCAGTAATCAATGGGGGGTGCTCGATGCGAACTCCGCATCCGACTCCGATCTATGGATCGCTTATAGCCTGATTCAGGCAGGGACTCTTTGGAAGAGAGCAGATTATTCGGCCAAGGGAAAGAGTCTTCTGCTTCGTATCGCACAGGAAGAAGTGGCAGAGGTTCCGCGTGTTGGCTCCGTGCTTCTGCCGGGGAAGAACGGTTTTCAGAACTCCGGCAAATGGACGCTCAATCCCAGCTATTTCCCGTTGCCGCTGCTATGGAGCGCCAGTACGGTTGACCCTCATGGTCCGTGGAAACAGATGGCCTCCAGCCTGCCAGATTGGCTGGGACAGATCAGCCGGAGCGGCTTTGCCATGAACTGGGTGCAATGCGACGCGACAAGCTGCCATCCGGCCTCAGACGTGGGAGAGACGTCGAGCCCGCATGGCAGCTACGATGCTATTCGCGTTTATTTATGGGCGGGAATTGCGGATAAAGATACACGGGGGAATGCGAAGATCCTGAAGACATTCCAGCCCATGTTGTCTTATGTGAAGGCACATTCTCTGCCTCCTGAATCTGTAGCGGCCAATGGAGAGGTACTGAGCGCTCCGGGGCCTGTTTCCTTTGCCGCCGCGTTGATTCCGTTCGCATTCAGCTCCGGGGAATATGCAGTGGCTAACAAGCTGCAACAAAGCGTTACGCAAGCGATATCGGGGACGACAGAACTGCTCGGGAGTCCAGCCCGCTATTATGACCAGAATCTTGCGCTTTTTGCGCTTGGCTGGGAACAGCGATATTTCCGGTTTGCCCCTGATGGGACGTTGAGGGTTCCATGGAAAATATAATCCGTCATGCTCGCAAAGTGATTTTCCAGGCGGCTGTTTGCGCCCTGTTGATCGTCCCCTGTGTGGACATGCAGGCGCAGTCCGCGGTGGAGAAGGCGCTGTTCACGAAGGCGCATTCGCTTGAAAGCTCAGGACATCTCGATATGGCCGCGCAGACATGGGAGCAGATTCTGCTGATGGATGCGAGCAATAAGGAAGCGCTGCTGGGGGTTGCCAGAGCAGATATGCGTCTGGGCAAGAAGCAGGAGGCGCAGAGGTATCTGGATCGCCTGCGAGCGGCGGGAGGAAGTTCGGCAGATATCGCGAGCGTTGAAGCGATGGCGAATCAGCAGCCGCAGGCGGCTCGCCTGAAAGAGGCTGTTCGACTCTCGCAACAAGGCAAGTATGACGATGCCATGCGGATCTACCGGGACGTCTTTGGCAGCAATCCTCCCGCGGGAGATTACGCGCTCTCGTACTACGACACGGAGGCAGCGATTCCTTCCGCTCGTGCTCATGCGATTGCGGGACTGCGTCAACTGTCAAATCAGTTTCCTGCTGACTCGCGCTATGCCGTGACCCTGGGACGAGTGCTGACATACGATCCTAAGACCCGGGAAGAGGGCATCGCGATTCTGAGTCAATATGGGAGTGTTGCAGCGGCGAAGAGCGCTCTCGAACAGGCGCAGACCTGGAACAAGAAGCCTTCGCCTGCGGTGGCGACGGATTCGACTGAGGCTCGCACTGGGGCTCAGTCCGCGACAGTGACTTCTCCTGAGAGTCTGGCCTATCGAGCGTTGAACAGCGGCCGTATCGATGATGCGAAGAAGCAGTTTCAGGACATCCTCAATCGACAGCCCAACAACCGCGATGGTCTTGCGGGAATGGGATATGTCGCCATGAAAGAACAGAACTTCTCCGCAGCGGCCGATTACTTTGAACGCGCGCGCGCGGCCGGTTCCAAAGGGGTTGCGAGCGCGTTGAGCTCTGCGCAGTTCTGGGTGAAGATGTCGGCGGCGGCGAACGAGCTTAAGGCAGGCAACGCCGATACGGCTGTGGAAGGGTATCGCGCTGCGTTGGAGCTAAAGCCGAATGATCCAGATGGCCTTGAAGGACTAGGTGGCGCGCTGGGGCAGGCGGGAAAAAACGAAGAGGCCGTCACGGCCTTTGAACAGGCTGTGAGCGCAGATGGCCAGAGAGCCTCTGCCTGGAAGGGACTCTTTTTAGCGCAATCGGCGGCTGCGGATGTGCCGGCTGCCCTGGATACCAACGCACATATACCGAAGAGCGTTATCGACAAACTGGCAAAAGACCCCGATTATCTGCGCGTACTCGCTCAGGACTATATTGCCGCAGGGAAGAAAGAAGATGCAGACCGAGCTTTGGCACGGGCTCTTGCGTTGCCGTTTCCGAACGAAGGGCGCGATCTGCCGGTGCAGGCGCAACTCCAGTATGCGTCCTTGCTTGTAACTGCGAAGAAGTACGATCCTGCGATCCGGTTGTACCGGCAGGTTTTGGCAAAAGAGCCCGAAAGCCGCGAGGCGTGGATCGCTCTTGTCGCGGCGCAGCATCAGATGAATGCGGATGATGAGGCCTTGACTACAGTCGGCCAGATGCCGCAGCCGGTATTTGAAAAAGAGCAGAGTGACCCAGCGTTTCTTGCACTGGTTGGTTCCATTTATCAATCGCGTCATGATCTCAGCCACGCGCAGAAATATCTTGAGCGGGCGGCTACTCTCTCTCCAGCCCGCTCCTCAACGCAGATGCAGCTTGCGGATATCTACGCGGCGCAAGGGAATGCGGCGAAGGCTTATGCGATCTATGTCCGGGAACATGATCGCGATCCATCCGGCCTTCAGGCGTGGCGTGGAATGTTGAACTCACTGCATCTGTTGAACCGCGACCGCGATGCGCTTCGACAGATAGCGTCGATGCCGGAGTTTGTGCGTCTTCGCCTCGAAGAAGATGTGGACTACCTACAGGTTCTGGCGTCCATTCAATCGTCGACCGGACAGCCCCGCGCTGCGATCAAGACGTTCGAGCAGGTATCGCAGATCTATGCGCGGCAGAATAAAGAGGAGCCAGTGGAAGTGCAGATCCAGTATGGATGGATTCTGCTGAAGTCAGGAGACGATCGCAGGCTTTACACGTTGATCTCCAACCTATCCAGCTCTTCTGCCATTACGGATGAACAGCAGACAGCACTGAATTCTCTGTGGGCCTCATGGAGCACGCAACGTGCAAATGCCGCGCTTGCGGCGGGCGATCAACGTCGCGCACTGGCGATTCTGACGGCCGCGGCCCAGGCGTTTCCGCAGAATGAAGATGTCTACAGCTCGCTTGCCGGAGCTTATATGAAGAGTGGTCAGCCGAAGCAGGCGCTGGCGATCTATTCTTCGCGCAACATGGACCAGGCGAATCTTCAGCAATACGAGGGAGCGATTGGTTCGGCGATGGCTGCCAACAATCTGAATATCGCACATAAGTGGCTTGAGATGGCTCTTGATCGGTTCAAGGATAATCCAACCATTTTGAAGATGGCGGCCCAGTATGAGCAGGCGCGTGGCAACAGTGAAGGAGCCACAGCCTATTATCGTGCCGCTCTGAACGCATCAGGTCCAGCCCCGGCTGGAGGAGGATTGCTTCCGCAGCCCGGTGAGCCTGGCTACAGTCCAAGTCCTGCACAGCAGTTGATGCATCTCCTCGCGCCTCCGGGATCTTCAGCTCGGTTGAACGACATGAATCTTCCGGATGCCGATACGTCTGCCGACTCTTTGCGTGAGTCTGCCGAGATGCAGGCGCCGACTCTGGGAGATTATGCGAACACAATCGCTCCTGGAAATGATTCTCTTTCCGCGAGAAACGACGACAGCCTTGCTGCGCGAGCGGAAGCGCGTGATCGTCTTCCCATGCTGGAAGCATCCAACCGCGATATCGTGTCTGTCGGGGAACCGATCCGGCGGGAACCTGCCCCGGCGCGAAGACTCTCCGTTGTGCGTCCAGCTTCTGCTCCAGTGGCTCCGGTCGCGCTTGAAACGCCCTTGGTATACATCAAGTCGATTCCTGCTCCTGTTGCTCCATTGCCTCAGAGGCAGCGTGAGCTAACGACTGCTGCCGCAAGTTATGCGGGGATGGAATATCCGGCGGGGGGCAAGTCTTACACCGAAGTGCATGAGATCACCTCGCAACCGGTCGTTGCACAGGATTACATTCCTCAAGATCCGGCGAGACCCTCGACTCGGCAACAGGATCTCCCGAATGCCTCATCTCCGGCATCCTCCCTTCCTATACTCGATGGACTTCCCTCCAGTACTGAGCAGTTGGAGGGGCCTCAACTGCCGTTGCCTCGGCTTTCCGGCTCTACGAAACTTCCTGTTCGTCCTAAGAGCGAGCGGGAGCAGATCGAGGAGCAGCTTGAGATTCTCGAAGGGGCATCGAGTAATTGGATTGGCGCTTCAGCAGTGGTTGACTATCGCAGCGGGCAGCCGGGGTACGACCGTCTCAGCATCTTCTCTACGCCGATTGAGGCCTCGACCTCTCTCAGTCATGATGTTCGCGCCACTTTTGTCGTCAAGCCCGTACTGCTCGATGCCGGGCAGGCAGACAGCCAGGCTACAGTGCAGTAGGGAACTCTGATGGCTACGGTTGTGCCCGATCCTCAGACGGCATCGGGAGTCGGCGGGGAGGTCCAACTCCGCACACCCTCGTTTGCGGCGATGCTTGGATATTCTCCATACGGATTTCTGGTACAGAATGTAATCGGCGGACTCTATATCCATCCGCCGTCCTCGCATTTCACGCTTACCTTCGGACGCGATTCCATCGTCGATACGCAGTTGTCGTACTCTGGGCTGCGGGATATGGGCAGCCGCAGTCCAACCTATGTGGGAAATTACTGGGGCGGTGTCGTTACGAACTCCGGGGAGCTGCAACTTTCATTCGGCAATGAGAAGTCTGGATGGTATATCCAGGGCGGCGGGCAGTATCTTACTGGAAGGCACGTGCAATCGAACAAGCGCATCGATGGCGATGCCGGAGCGTACTGGGCCGTATGGCATCGTCCTGAATATGGAAGCCTGACTCTGGGGCTGAACTTCTTCGGGATGCACTACGACAACAACGTGAGATATTTCACCTACGGGCATGGCGGCTACTTCAGCCCTCAAGCCTACATGCTTGCCGGTATTCCATTTACCTTCAATGGACATCATGGCACCAAGTTTCGTTATCGCATTACTGGGAGTCTTGGGATGCAGGCATTTGAGGAAGATTCCGTTCCTTACTATCCGCTTGATCTGGCTCTTCAGTCTGCCAGGAAAAATCCCTGGTATCCCTCACAGACCAGCGTAGGAGGGAACTACAGTCTGGATGCGGAAGGGTCATACGCGATTGCGGAGCACTGGTATGTTGGCGGGGATCTGAACTTCAATAACTCCAGAAACTACGCCAGCAGCAACGTCAACTTTTTCGTGCGGTATCTGTTCCGCCCACAGCCGCAGGTAGAGAACGGGCCGACAGGCCTCTTCCCGGTTCAAGGCCTGCGTCCCCTGCGTGTTCCCTAGCCCTTCCAGCTTGTTGGCTTTTCATCCATTGACTCGCCACTCGATGATGCCGCCTTCATACCAGGCAGTATCCTCTTTCATGTAGTCGGCATCCGGTGGACCCAGGTCACCCTTTTTGTAGATGGCCTTCTGCAACTGAATTTCAATGCGTAGACCAGAGGCGATGACAGGCTCAAATGCGGCGGTCACGTATCTGTCGCGAGCCACTGGAAATCCATCGGCAGACCGAACCGGCTTCCAGGTTGAACCATCGTTATAGAGCAATCTCCAGCTTTGGGGCAGGAGGCAGAATTGCTTGTCATCTTTCCAATAGATGTCTACGGAGGAGACACGTGCGTGCTCCGGGAAGTCGTACTGCACCCACGCCTGGCTTCCTGTCTGCGGACGCAGGCGGAGGAATCGTCCTGATCCATCTTCAGAGCTGGCTGGTTCCACCTGGTCAGAGATCGCACGTATATCGCCGCTTCCATCCTGCGAACTGGGATACATGCGCCGCGCAACTGTCGGAGGCGTGTGCCCTGGATAGTTGTCGGCAACCGTGCCGTTGCCACAGGAGGAAGTTGCTTTGCTTCGTGCTGCGAGCGTTGACGCGGGAGGAAGAAATGCCTTTGCAGGTGTAGCAGCCAGCCAGACGGACATCTCGCTCTTGCCTCGATTTCCGAAGGCATAGAACGGAATTGCAACAATCTTGCCTGTATGCGTTGTAATGGTTTTGTTGGGACCTCGTTGAGCGCGAAGGACGGTTCCTTGAATTGTGCCAATGCCGTTCAGCAGATCCGTCTTGAAGACATACTGTAGCTTTGACCGGCTATCGACGACGAGATCGCAGATGTTCCCCTCGTTGTCGATGGCTTCGGCGCAAAATACCAGTGGGCCGCGCTCCAGGGCGATGTGGCCTTTGTTTTCGATGACGAGATCATGCGCTCGAACCTGCCGCACGCGCATAGGCAGCGAAAGCTCTACGGAATCGCCTGCTTCCCACTCACGCTCGATACGCGCATAGCCTTTGTTCAGGACGTAAGTGGTCTTCTTGCCATTCACGAGAAGAGAGAAGTTCGCAGAAGCTGCGGCCTCGTAGCGGTACAGCGATCCGGGGACGGGCTTGTCCTGCGCCCAGCCGGGGATTCTTACGTGCAGAGCAAACTCCGTCTTCTGTTTGGGATTGATGCTGATACGGACTTGTCCGTCTAAGGGATAGTTGGTCTTCTGCGCAATCGCAACAGGAACCTTACGGATCTCGGTGTGAGTCCGATTGCCCATGAATAGATTGATGTAAAGGTTGCTGTCATTGACGGCGTAGATGAGAGAGCCCAACTGAGCCACAAGCCGCGTAATGTTTGGCGGGCAGCAGTTCGGACCGAACCACGGTTGCCTTTCGAACTCCGCCGTTGTCTTCAGCGGAGTCTGATAGAGGAACTTATCCCCGCTGAGAGAGACACCCGCCAGCATACCGTTATAGAGAATCCTCTCCATCACATCGATGCACTGAGCATCCTGCGTGAGAAGAAACATCCGGTGGTTCCACAAAACATTGCCGACGGCGGCACAGATCTCATTCCAGCAGCTAAGGTTGGGCAGGTCGTAGTCATCGCCGTAATTTTCGTGTTGGCGATAGCTTCCAATGCCGCCCGTAAGGTATGTTCTCTTCTCGATGGCGTCGCGCCATATACGCCGCGAGGCTGCGTCGTATCCTGCGTCGTTGGTAAGCGCGGCGAGATCGGCCACGGCGTTATAGAGATAGGTGGCTCGCACACAATGGCCGATCGCGCGTTGCTGCTCTTTGACGGGCCGATCGTCCTGCGCATACCATCCGGTCAGTTCGCGGCCGCCAGCGCGGGTACCGCGAGTATCGACGAGAAACTTCGACAGCGCAACATAGCGGTGATCTCCTGTAACGCGGTAAAGCTTTACCAGAGCAAGCTCAAGCTCTTCGTGGTTTGAGATGTCGTAGCGCTTGCCCGGACCAAATACCGAGTCCAGATTGTTGGACACTTCAATGGCTGCGTTCAGAAGCTTGCGATCGCCTGTTGCCTGGTAGTACGCGACAGCGCCTTCGATGAAGTGACCCGCACCGAAGAACGATCCGTCGCCATTGCTCGGCCAGACGTTTTCGCGAGCGCGAGCGGAATGGATTGCCGCATCGGACAGATCTTCCACCTGCTTTTGCAGAGCAGCATCCGGACGCTTGGCGAGAAAATATGCCGCGGCTTCAAATAATCTTCCGTCGGTTGCTCTTTGTGCGGTCCCTGCATGTTGCAACAGGTAGGGAAGTGTGACTTCACGCGTGGTGCGGATTCTAGGCGACCAGAAGGCATCATCGATATCCACGTTGACCAGCGGAACAGGAGCGACAAGATAATCGGAGCCAGATGCGTGGCTTTGCGCGGAGCCGGAGAAGGGATACAGAACCGTGATGCCTGCTCCAGCAAGCGAGACCAGAAAGCTGCGGCGCGAGATGTCTGAATCGATAGGATGACTCATAGTGTGTGATGTCCTGCTTATTCCTTGTGGTCTGGATCGACAAGTTTGAGTGTGCCGAACTTCTCCGGTTTATGCGGATTCCATACTCCGGTCGGCTGCCACGCGATGAAGTGACGCTTCGATTCATTGGGCATAGTATGCAGACGGTAGAAGTTGACGCGAAAGAGATTGCCAGCCTTGGCCGGTCTCTTATCGAGCGCAACAATCGGGACCGACATCTCGCCGTACCATATCTTCTTCTCTGCATCGATACGAGCCTTCACCTTCATGCCTGAGCTCCACAGACGCTCATCGTTCCAGCCGGGTTTCGCTTTCGTGGCGTCAATGCCGAGATCGGCGAACTCTCCCTGCGGCGACATCTGAAATTCACCGTAGAGGTTGATATTGTCGAAGTTCGCTCCAAGGTCCATCTCGAACACATCGTGAAACCAGAGCTTATAGGTTTCATTCACGGTGTCGGGATTCGGTTGGAGATCGAGCACGTCGTAGGGCCCGATGAACAGAAAGTACAGCTTGTCCTTCGTCCACCGTGAGCGAACCATCTCCTTCACCTCGGTATCGGGCTCACCGGTAATGACTTTATCCATGGTGATCTGCGGCGCATTTTTCCAGAAGGCAGAGTCGGGATCGGCGTTCAACTCATGATCTTGTGCCGCACGGGTGCTCTGGAAGACAGCCGGTTCCTGTGCTCGTGCGATGCCGGCAATCAGGAGGAAAGCGATAAGAAGAAAACGCATGATAGTTCTCCGAACAAATTAGTGAGCACTACGAGAAGTATTGTGTGTGCTGTCTGCTCTCTCAATACCAAGCAGTACAGTCGTATTCGGTTTGAAGTTCAGCGAGAGGTCCTTTACTCCTGTCGCGATCGTCTTCTTTTCCAGAAGGTCCATGACGTTCGAACGCTCGGGCAGATGAAGAGTACGATCTCCGCCCGCCGGGGAATAGACGGACAGCATGTTGCGATTGGCATAGACAACATCGTTGCTGTCGTCATAAACATGGCAGCCCGCTGCACGCGCAATGTTGCGCAGCAGCTCCGCAGGCAGAATGGGAGCGCTGGAATAAATGGACGTCCAGTTGGCAACCTTCTTCACCACGAGGCCAGGCTTGTTGATCTCCTGCAAAGTGCCAAGAACCCGGGCCTTGGGGTCGTCGCTCCAGAATCGCGGGTTGATGCGGAAGCCGGGAAGATCGCGCTCCAGTGCGGGATCGCGTGGGTCTTTCAGATAGAGCTGGTGGTCGTAGGTGCGGGTTATCTTCTGCACATCGACCGTTGTGCCGTATCGGAAGCCTTGAGTAAGGTTCTTCGTATAGGGGTGGTCGAACGATGTGACGTTTACGGTCAACTCGCCCGGAGTATCGTCTTCGACGAGATGGATTCCGGTAAGCCCCTGCATGTCTTTGGTCGAGAGCGAGGAGTCGTTGATATAGCCTGGTGCATAGACCCAGATGGCCGTGGCTCCGTTGCGCTGAAGTCTGGCATGAATGGCCGCTCGCTGTTCCGGCGTCACGTGGAACGTGTTGAGGAAGATATAGAGCTTGTAGTCGCGAAGATTGGGATTGCCCATATCGGAGAGCAGTTGCGGGTCCCAGGACGCTCCAAGGTAGGCAAGCTGCCACTGACGCTGCGCGGTGAGCACCGCATTGAACAGCGGATCGCCGTCTCCGGTATAGGTGAAGCTCTTTGTGTCGAGCACGACGGCGATATCGGCATTCGATCTCTTGTCGTCCGTGAGCGATGCATTGCTCAGATCTTGAAATTGATGGAGCAGGTCAACGATCTTCGCATCGTGATAGTCACCGCCATGCAGATCGGTCCACCACATGCCGAATCCGTTGGTCGCGGCATAAGCATAGTCCCTCGTGAGAAGGGCCTTGGTCTCCTCCCAGTTCATCGGGTTGATGAGTGAGTTGCCCCAACGCCATTGCCGATGATTGAGATGCGTCTCTGTATCGACTTCATTGAAGTACAGCTTGCCATGCAGTTGCACAGCAGCGGGCAGTGTCTGCGAATAGTTGGGGCCGCCGATCTGTTTGTTGTCGTAGCTGTAGGGGCTCGCGATAAAGTCAACGTCCTTCGATTGCAGCACCCGGTCCAACGCAAGGCCACCCGAATGAACATTGCTCAGATTGGGAAAGTTGATCCAGAGATACCCGTAAAAGGCGCCCACGATCTTTTTGCGCTGCGTCAGCTCTTTAGCCCAGGCTGCGTTTTCAAGCAGCGTGTTCCCAACCATGTCGTTGAAGAAGGAAAAATAATCGGGCACGCGGCGGCTTATCGCGGGGTCGAAGAAGATGCCATGCGTCGAGGTGTACCGCTCTTTCTCGTTCGGAGGTTCGGCCGTCTCAAAGGTAACGGCGATGTCCTTCCACGCACTGCGAAGCTCGGCCTCGTGGTCGTGATAGCGATGCCGCAACCATTCCCGGAACGCGGCCTTCGCCGGAGGGCTGTAGTCTTCCACGCCGAACTTCGTCGGAGGCTTGCTGCCTGGGCGCGCCTCCCAGAACGAATTGAAGGGCAGCCACTCTCCGCCAAAGCCATTGCCTACCTGGTAGCCGAGAATGTGGTTCCCGTACTTGCTTTCAACGTGATGAATGAACGCAATCATCGCCTTGTGGGAGAGTTGGCGATACACATCGGAGGCCATGGACGGATGGCACGGCTGACCGAACATCCCCGCAGGAGAACCATCGTCGCGCATCGTAATCTCGTTCGGATACGCCTTGCACCACCATGCGCCCGGACTCAGCAGGACGCGTGGGAGAAACATGGCATTGGGCTTGATGCCGAGAAAGCGGTCGAGCTTTTCATCGACTGGGCGGAAGTCATATTCCTCAGGGCCAGTCCACGGAAAGCGGAGATAGATATCGAAGATAGAAATTCCAGCATTCGCGAAATCGGTGAAGTCTGAGGGGCCTGGCTGGTAGGGAGCCGCTAAAATCTGCGATGTTATTTTTCCATCGACATATAAGGTGGGCACACCCTTATAAGGGCGGACTTCGCTTGTAAGATTTGTCTGCGACTGCATCGCCATCGATGACATGACGACTGCCAGAAGCAAGAGATGCTTAACCATGGAGCGCGTTCCTTAGACCAGATTTCTGTTTTCGCTGGCTGAAAGAGTCTACAGGAATGGGTCCACGTTCGTTTAGTGCAGCACGAGCTATTTTGCTTCTGGAATCACGCCCGTTCCTGAGACTGTTTTACATGCTTCGACGTCTGTAACAGTTGAGTGTGTCTGGCTTCTCTGCTGCTTTTACATTGACAGGGATTCCGGCATCGAATACATATTTGTATACATCCATAATGTGAGGTGGCCGATGGCCGCGAACCGCCGTGAGTTCTTGCTGGGGGCTGCCACTTTAGCGGCCAATACTTCTCTTCCTTCTCTTGCCCTGGGGGAGAACCCTGCCAAGACCGCCGATGCTGCTTCAACGTTTCTTCTTGAGAGAGATGGAATCGCTCTGACGAGTCTCCGTTTCGCAGGCGATGCTTTTCCGACGAACTACGTGGCGACGGGGCAGAAACTCGGCCATGTTGAAGTCACTTGGCGACGTTCCAGTGGCGCGTGGCAGAAGTTCGACTCGGCCACTGCTACGGCAGCTTCTGCGGGCGTATATCATGCCGCGGACGACCATGGTGATGCGCTCAGTGTGACGGTTCACCTGGAGCCGCAGGGCGACGTGCTTCGCTGGTCGATCGCTCTGGCGAACCTGTCCTCTGATCCCATAGAGATCGGCGACCTGTCGGTTCCGCTGGCAATGCACTCCAGCTTCAACGGCAAGGAGCCGCCCACCGCCTCGGTTCTCAAGCATAGCTTCGTCTCGGGCCACGGTTCGTTCCTTTTCTGGATGCGTTCCAACAGCGTTGGCCCGTATCTGGTGATGACTCCGGAGAGGAATACATCGCTGGAGTACTGGGACCATGTTCCGCCTGTGCGGGGTGCCGGGAACACGGGAGGAGGACGGCCTGCGTATCGTGCCTATGTTCACTCCGTGGCTGTAGGCGAGGCGGTGAAGGCCGCAGGTGGCCGCTGGCGTCAGCCGCGCACGAGCGTCACGCTCGCTCCCGCAGGCAAGGCCGGAGCCAGCCATGAGTACGGCTTCCAGTTGGCATGGGCGCAGGATTATGCCGCCGTGCGTCAGCGGTTGGTAGATGCAGGAGGAGTCGATGTCGAGGTTGCTCCGGGAATGACGGTGCCCTCCGATCTCTCCACCACGGTCGCCATCCGGTCGAAAGATCCGGTAAGCCTTGTCGCCGAGCATCCGCAGCAGACGACGATTGAATCTCTCGGCGAACGCGAGGGACGCAAGTTCTACCGCGTAAAGTTTGCTCGGCTCGGCGAGAACATCCTGACGGTGAACCACGGCGCAGGTCGCACCACGCGGCTGGAGTTCTTCTCCGCCGAACCTATGGAGACGCTGATTCAGAAGCGTGCCGCGTTCATCGCGAAGCATCAGGTCCGCGACGGGAGCAAGTGGTACAACGGACTGCTCGCGGAGTGGGCGATGGATACTCACGTCCAACTGGGGCCGGACAACTACGACCGCATCAAGAGCTGGCGCGTTTACGAGGTCACCTGCGACGACCCCGGCCTGAGCAAGCCTGCCTATCTGGCCAGCAAGAACGCGGAGTTCCCCAACCCCGCCGAGGTCGAAGCGATGGACTACTACATCGAGCACTTCGTCTGGGGTGGATTGCAGCGCACCACGGAGGAGACCGATAGCTATGGCATCTACGGCATCCTCGACTGGAAGCAGAACCGCGACAGCCCCGACCCCGGCAACAAGGGCAAGCGTCACATCTGGCGGTGCTACGACTATCCGCACATCATCGTCATGTACTTCAACATGTACAAGATCGCCCGCGACTTCCCGGGGTTGAAGATGAAGATGGACAAGGCGGGCTATCTGGAGCGCGCCTACGGCACGGCGCTCGGCATGTTCACCATCCCCATGCTCGTCGCCCACTGGTCTCCATACAAGACGGGCTACTACAACGAGGTCGTGATCCCGCAGCTCATTGAGGAGCTCGATCTGGCGGGCAAGCACGACCAGGCGGCAACGCTCCGCGGACATTGGGAGAAGAAGGTGGCATACTTCGTCAGCGGCGGACCGAATCTGTTCGGTTCGGAGTACGCCTTTGACTCCACCGGTTTCGAGTCGACGCAGGCGCTTGCGCGTTATGCGCTCGATCATCCGGCAACTCCGGGCACCACGCCGGAGGCAACCAAGGCGTTTGCCTCCACGCAGATCAAGGCCAATCTCTTCTGCCGCGGCGTTCTGGAGAAGGCGTATTACTACTACGGCAGCGACTATCGCGGCGGAGCAGGCGACGCGTTCACGCTGACCTACATGTCGCCGATGGGCGGCTGGGGCGTGCTGAATCATGCGCTGCATGATCGCATGGAGTCCGAGGCCACGATTCGCCTTGGATACGCCTCGTACCTGAGTGCGTGGTCTCTGATGAACACAGGTACAAAGGAGAGCGGCTTCGGCTACTGGTTCCCCGGTGAGGAGAACGACGGCGGAACCGGTGGAGGCTTCGAGCCGGCGGCCTACGGCATGACCTGGCTGGGGCAGCCGCATCACCGCGGCCCCTGGTATTACTCCTCCGAGACGGACTTGGGCTACTGCGGTGCTCTTCGTACCGCCGCGACGATCGTTGCAGACGATGCCGTCTTCGGACGTTTCTGCTTCGGCGGCGAGATGCACGCCGAGAAATCGACGCTGCACATCGTTCCGCGAGATGGTGTACGGCGGCGCCTGCATCTGCGTACAGCCGGGCAGCAGATTGATCTCGAACTGCGCGGCTCGCGCTTTGCGAAGGAACAGCCGATCCAGTGGACGACCGACCAGCAGAGGTTCCTCTTCACGCTGGAGACCGAGACCACGGGAAGCGGTGAGGCGCAGCTTTTGATTACGGGCCTGCCGGAGCACGGTTACAAGATTATTTGTGGCCAGGAGACGAACGAATTCCATCCAGATGGAACGAAACCTCTCAGTCTCCGCGTCCCGGCTGGAAGCTCAAAGGTCAAAGTCGAGATTGTTCGCAGCTAATTCGCAAAGAATCTTCATCAGTTTCAAGCAAATAGGCGCTCGTCGTTTCTACGATGAGCGCCTATTTGTTTTGGAAGATGTAAGTTAGCTCGCCCCACGTACCTGTGGAAGCGTTCGACGCGCCTTTACTGCGCTCCCGCTCTCGCTTTCGGAAATATCCGGACTTCGAAAGAGGTCGTGAAGTTGGACTTCGCATCTGCTCCCAGCAGAGGAAACTTCCAGCGTTCATACTGGCCCATCGCCGATAGCTCAATCCCCGGTCGAATCATCCAGGTTGCATTGCCGGAGAAATCGCTTATATTCCCGCCCTCAAGAAACGATTTGTCTGCCGTCATCTTCCGATAGTTGAGGCCGACCTTGTTGCGCGCCGAGAACCAATAGGTCGTGGAGGCCTGTCCCCCATTGCCCTGGCGTCCTATCCAGCTACCAAGGATCTGCCCATAGTTTGTGTACCCCTGAGGGTAATGCGCATTGTCATAGAAATAGGCTTGGTAGAGGAGCTTCGGAAGATTCGTATAGGCGCCCTCCATGCGGAGGTCCATTTTTTTCAACCGAGGCAGCCGCGGGATATAAATCCCGGGAGACATGGCATAGCGAGCCACGAACTTTCCTTGGATCGGATCGTCCCAGGCGAGTGCTTCGGTGTACAGAACGACGCTTTTTCTGAAGATGGGAGGATGGTAGGTGAAGTTGAACTCTGTCGCCCGCTTGCCCGGATCGACATCCTGCCCGTTCCCCAGTACGGAGAAGGTATGCCAGAAGGTTGCAAAGGTCAGCGGACGGCCATAGCCGGCAAAAAGGGTGGTATGGGCGAACCCCATCTCAAGGTTCGGTGTGGGCTTGATGGAAAGAGTGAGACCCCACAAATAGGGAGGAGGTGTCAGAGGCTGGCTGGCGTTTCCATAGAGAATGAAGTTGGGACCAAGACCGACGTAATGGATTCCACCCTGCCTTGCGAAGAAGCCGTCGAGGTGTACTGGGCCGAATATGCCAAGGAAGCCCGGCATTCTGGCCGGTTTCACCCTGCTCACCCGAAACATAGGCATTGGAGCTGCGTTGTTGGAGAGGATCAGCGACGTGCTTCTGTCCGGCCCCCACCAAAGGCTCTGCTGGCCAAAACTGAACTGCCAGTTCGCCACGTTCAGAGCGGCATAAAGCTCAAGTGGACGAACCCTGCTAGTCGTTCCGGAGCGCAGGTTCCAGCCAAAGGGCAAGCCATCTTCAGCGGAGATGGCCTGCTGGGCTTGCGGGTTGTAGTCCGGTATCGCGGAGGCATATTGGTATTCGCCCTGGGCGTAGAACGCCAGTGGCCCGAATTCTCCGCGTCCGGAGACTCCGGTAATCGTGTTCGCGCCTTTGCCGTAGGGTCTGCCGAAATCATCCACCAGCGTCTGGCCAAAGTGGAATCCATCGCGTATCGGCGTGCCTGCGATGCCCGTAAACCGCTCGTAAACGTTGTCTGCCTGAATGCCCGTATTCCTGCTTGTCCCGTCGATCACGTTGGTCTCGTGGGCAAATTCACGATCAAGGGCGGTGAACAGGGAGACTGTCGTCTCATCTTCATCTGCGACATCTTCAATGCCTGCGTGCGCTTCCGCCAGCATCCTCGCGCACTCGATCCTGGTCCAGGGACGCATGGTTGCGGTGGCAGTATCCTGATAACCCATCGCTGCCAGCCGGTCGAACGCCGCATAGATCCAGCTATCCAGCGGTACATAGCTGGAGGCCTTATAGCCGGTTCGAGAGGAGTCCTTTCTGCGTTCCTCTCTCTGGATCGCATCGAGTTGGCGCAAAACTGGGTTCACCTCAGCAGGTTGGGACTGCCCGGCCTGCGGGGAGCCGCCATCATCCATATGCGAGCCACGCAGAAACCAGCCACGATCCACGAAGTGGACCACACTTTTTCCACCAGCAACCTCGCTTTGCGCCTCAGGAGCAGCGTCAATGCTTGAAGGCGAAGTCTGTGCCCGGGCAGATGAAGCGATTCCTGCCATCAATGCTATTGCTATCCAACCGTGCACTCTCACCCGCCTGAAAAAATAAAGCTAAGGACTTTGCGTCTTCTTCCTATACTAAACCCGCATCTTGCGTGATTTGCCCTCTCGTTTGTAGGGGGAAACTTCATAGTAGCGCAGCACTTAGCCGAGACAAAACGATCAGAAAGAATACATCTGCGGAGCCTTGGAGCGGGTATATGCCGCAGGACGCTTCTTCGAAACTCGATTTTTAGCACTATCTATATATAGATACCCATACTTCATGCGGGTCGCCTATTCCATTTTTTGTAGGAATAGGCGGCTTGACCCCTTGGTGGACGTAATGAAGTTCTGTCCAGAGTCGCAAAATCCTGCCACGAATGGAAGTCTCACGACTGCTTACAGAGGGCATACCGAGGAAACTATTGAAGAGCTATGGCCGAACTCCTGCGAGAGCGTCCAGCCTTTCAATCCGGGACTGTGTTTCATCCATGAGGCGGGAAAATGTTTTCTCGATGAAAGTTGGCTTCTACACGGCATTTTTTGTAAGTCCTTGAATGTCAATAGAAAAGCCTCCGATATCCGGCATGTTTTTAAGAAAATATAAATAACAATTGACACGCAGTACGTTATTGAATACAAATTGATCTCCATAGACATCATGAAAAGGTTTTCAGACCGCGCTGCGATTCTTCGCAGCTCATAGGATTGATGTCTTAGTGTGCATTTTCGAGTTGAGTTGTTGGTTTTGCAGTCATTATTCGGAGGATTTTATGAAAGACAGAATTTCCCGCCTGGTCTGTTTTACGGCCGCCCTGGCAATGGTTCTCTGCATGGTCCCGGCAGCGTTGTGGGGACAATCGGGCAACCAGGGTACGGTTGTCATTACGGTTCAGGATTCCAGCGGCGCAGCCGTTCCTGACGCATCCCTTGAGCTGCTTGAAGAAACCTCGAACAGCGTTCGTAAAGCGCAGACCGATAGCCATGGTCTGCATAGCTTTGTGAACTTGAACATCGGCACATACAAGCTGACGGTGACACACGCCGGCTTCCAGACGAGCATCTTCAGCCAGGTGCTGGTGCAGTCCTCGACGGTAACTCCTCTGACGGTCAGCATGGAAGTCGGTCAGGTTACCGAGACGGTACGCGTCACGGGTGAAGCAACGGCTGTCCTGCAGACCAGTTCCACCGAAATCGGTACGGTCATCAACACGACCGACATCGAAAATCTTCCGATCTCCGGTCGTACCATCAGCGGCTTGACACAGCTCACGGCCGGATACAACGGTACATGGAACGGCTTGCCGGAGGGAACGCAGGGAACCAACATCGACGGCGCCATCGGAAACAATGGTCGTACTAAGTATCAGGGCACAATCAGCACTTCGATCTCTCCTCGTATCGAGTCGTTCGAGCAGGTTAGCGTCGTCAGCGATGGTCTGAACTTGGGCAACGGCTTCGGCACAGCTACTACGCAGCTCAACTACGTCTCTCGTCGCGGTAGCAACCAGTTTCATGGACGCGCTTACTACGACTTCCGTAACAGCGGTCTGAACGCAAACTCCTGGGCGAATGATACGGCTGTCAACTCGGCTGGACAGTGGGCTCCAGTACGCAAGGCGAAGCTGATTCAACACGACTTCGGCGTCAGCGTGGGCGGCCCAATCCTCCATGACAAGCTCTTCTTCTTCGGCACATACGCGGAGTTCAAGCAGCCTGGAACTGTCATTCAGACCAACAACATCTTTGCCCCCTCTGCGCTCCAGGGTAATTTCACTTATATCGGAACGGACAAGCAGCCTCACACTGTCAATGTTCTCCAGCTAGGCCAGGCCTATAATCCAAACGCTTCTCAGCCAGGCCAGCTAAACCCGGATGTCTTACGTCTCGAGCAGACTGCGATCAATTCGACCAACGGGCAAGGTCTAACAACTCTTACAGACCCAACGATTCTGCAGACATCCTTCAATGCTCCGGGTACACAGACCAATTATTACCCTGTCGCCCGTCTCGACTACAACGCGACGGACAAGCTCCGTATGTACCTGTCCTGGATCATGCAAGAGAGCAAGCCCGTTGGCAGTTATCCCGCTCCGTTCGCTGGAGCGGCGTATGCGGACCAGGCTGGTAATAACTTCACACGGAACTTCAACATGAACTATGGTTTGGACTACATTATCAGCCCCAGCCTGATCAACCAATTCAAAATCGGTTTCATGTACAGCAAGCAGCAGTTCGCGAATGGAGTAAACGATCAGAATTATCTGACCAAGCCTCTTGTTTACTTCCAGATGACAGGTGCGAACTCTGCAATGTCAGGCCAGACTTATGTCACAGAGACTGGCTATGAATATCCTCTCTTCAGCCTATCCGATGGTATGACTTATCAGAAGGGCGCTCATAACTTCAACTTTGGCTTCCAGGGCTATCGGGAGCAGGACCACTACTACAACTCGCCCCAGGGCTACTCGCAGATTTACTTCGGGGTGAATGCTGGTGCAGGAGACCCGGTTGCCAATGCCTTCCCGCTTCCGGATAAGAATGGCAACGGGCCATTGCCCTTCGCCAACTCAACAAGTCAGGGCGAAGCAGAACAGCTATTTGCGGTACTGACTGGTCGCATCTCGAGCGTTGCCGCTACATACGGTTACGATCAGAAGAGCAACAGCTACGGCCCTCATTCTTTCAACCTTGACGAAGTTGCCTTGGCGTCCGGCGTGTGGTTCCAGGATTCCTGGAAGGTATTCCCCACGCTGACACTGAACTACGGTCTGCGGTGGGACTTCACGGTAGACCCGCACGATATCAAGGGTTCCTATCACAATGTTCCGTATACCAGCATCTGGGGGCCGACGGCTCCTGGCGACCTTTTCAAGCCCGGTGTTTTGAACGGCAATCAGAATCCTGCCTTTGCCCTTAACCCGCGTCCAATCAAAGGTTGGTACAAGACCCCTCAGCCTCAGGTTGCTCTGAACTGGAATCCTAAGCCTAAGGATGGATTCCTGAGCAAGCTTCTGGGCGACGGTGCAACCGTTATCCGCGCAAGCTTCGGTCTGCGTAACTTCACTGAGCCTTACCAGTTCTACTGGGACAACGCTTCTGCTTCCGGCTCTCTGTACAACCAGAACCGCGCTATGACTGCAAATACGACTGGAGCTACGGGAACCTTTACCCCCGGTTCCTTCAACTACGTTGCCAGCCAGTGGGGTGGACCTGGTGTCATTCCTTCTGGAACGGCATTTTCTCTTAGCCCTGCAACCTTCCCCGATTCGGCGCCTCTTAGCGGGTTCACCTTTATCGGTGGCGGTGGAAGCATCTACGGTATCGATCCGCACATCCGCCTTCCATATACAGAGTCTTGGTCGTTGGGTGTGCAGCGTGCACTCTCCCGCGCCACGGTTCTTGAGGTTCGCTACAACGGCAACCGGACGGTGCATCAGTGGATGACCTTCAACTATAACGAAGTGAATATTTTCGAGAACAAGTTCCTTACGGACTTCCAGAATGCTCAGAAGAATCTAGCATCTAATGGCGGTAAGTCGTTCTCGGATGCGGGTCTGATCAAGACACCGATCATTGATGCTGCGTTCGCGAACACACCCGGTAACTTCACCTCATCGACGTTCATCAACTACCTCACCAATGGGCAGGCCGGTACCTTTGCCTACTCGCTTGCTGGTAATGGTACGCCTAACTACTTCTGCGCCCTGGTTGGATCAAGCTTCGGTCCTTGCAAGACGAACGCGAACTTCACCGGAGCCGGTGCTGGCTATGCAACCAACTTCTTCCAGGCAAACCCGTATGCTCCTGGAAAGAGCACCAGCTACATGACGGATGGTGCCTACTCCAACTACAACGGCCTTCAGATCGACCTTCGCCAGGCTGCATGGCATGGTCTGCAGGGCGACATCAACTACACCTGGAGCCACACTCTGGGGCTCCAGACCTCCAACAACGACTACCTGGCTACTTCCGACAACTTCTATACGCTGCGTAACATGCACCTTGGATATCAGCCTGGAACCTTTGATATCCGTCAGGTGACCAATGCCTACGGCACGTATGATCTTCCGTTTGGCAAAGGCCGTGCGTTTCTGAACCACAGCACCCTGCTCAATGAGATTGTGGGTGGAATCAACATCGGAACCGTTATCACCTTCAAGACCGGATCTCCCTTCTTGCTTACGGGTGGATATTCGACCTTCAATACGGCTGATGGCGGCGTTCGATTGAACGGTGTAACGAAGAGCGATCTGCAGAAGGCAGTTGGTGTCCATCACATTTCTGGGCATACCACGTCGCTTGGTTTCGATCCGAAGTTCTACTCCGGTGGAGCTGCTGGTGGAACCGCAAACTACGCTCTGGTTGGTCCGAACACGACGCCGGGAACGATTGGAAGCATCGTCTGGCTGCACGGACCGCACGCGTTCACCCAGAACCTTGCAGTCTCGAAGCAGATTCCAATCAAGGACCGTTATGCTCTGAGCCTTCAGGGTGAGTTCATCAACGTCTGGAACCATCCGACGTGGGGAACTCCTTCCGGCGGGCTTCAGTCCACCTCGTTTGGAACAATGGGTATCTCTACTGGGGCTCGTCAGATCGAGCTTCGTGGAAACTTCACCTTCTAACAACAGAACAAACCTGAACCGGGTGCGGCGATCTTTCGTCGCACCCGGTTTTTTATTTGAGCAAATGGTTATCTGAGTGGAATTGAGCTGCGGATAACGGCCATTTATAACAGTGGAACAGTAGAAAGATAGATTCTCGATCTAAAGGAGATTCCCCATGCCACTACCCAACGACGAAAAGCTTCTTGCGTTGAGCCACGACTTGATCCAGCAGTTCGACACGATCTTTGGCCTGAACCCTGGTTTCCGTCCTGCTCATGCGAAGGGCACGATGCTATCGGGAACATTTACGCCTGCCGTGGCTGCTGCTGCCTTGACGCGTGCGCCGCACATTCTGCGGGAGTCGACCCCGGTGACGGTACGGTTCTCGAACTCGACGGGGATTCCGCTGCTGCCGGATAACGATCCGAACGCAAATCCGCGTGGACTGGCGATCCGGTTTTCCATGGCGGAGCACGTTCATACGGATATCGTCAGCCACTCGGCGGACGGATTTCCTACGAGGACCGGGCGGGAGTTTCTTGAGTTCCTGAGGGCGTTGGCGGCAAGCGATCCCGCAAATCTGAAGGGCTCTCCTCTGGAGTCGTATCTGGGGACGCATCCCAGCGCGCTTGCGTTCGTACAAACACCGAAGCCCGCTCCGTCGAGTTTTGCGCGGGAGAACTACTTTGGAGTGACTGCGATGAAGTTTACGAACCAGGATGGCCTGAGCCGCTTTGGGAGGTATCGCATTGTTCCTGAAGCGGGCGTCGAGCATCTCGATGATGCGGCGGTTGCGGCAAAGGGAGCTAATTACTTGTTCGAGGAGATCTCCGAGCGGGTAGCGAAGGAGCCGGTCAGGTTTCGGGTGCTGGTTCAGGTGGCTGAGGATGGAGACGTGGTGGACGACGCGACGATACACTGGCCGGAGGATCGCGAACAGGTGGAGTTGGGCACGATCTCGTTGACGGAGATGGTCGCTGACAATGCTCACGAGCAGCAGAAAATCATCTTCGACCCGATCCCGCGTGTCGATGGCATTGAGCCTTCGGACGATCCTCTGCTGGAGCTTCGGGCGGCTATCTATTTGATAAGCGGTCGACGGCGGAGGGCGGCTCCCGCACAGTAGAATCTTTTGCCCATTCCGGAGGGAGGGGTCTGGGATGGGCACTTGATCTGTGGCTGGAACCTGCTAACGTTAATACGTGCTCATTACTCCGCTTCAACTCATGGATGAGCCTCTAGAGTTCGATGAGGCCATCGCGCCCGGAACCCTCGACTATGTTGTCGACATACGCCAGGTAGGGCCGCTTCCGGTCAAAGGTGTTGCCGATCTGCTCGTCGAGCATCGCAGTTCTTCCATTCATATCAACGACATCCGGATACGTGCTCACTTCGAGGGAGACTTCGAGATTCTCTGTGCGCGGTGTGTCAATCCGGTCGCGGTGCCGCTTTCCGGAGATTTTGACCTCATCTTTCGACCAGAAAATGCAGATGCAGAGGCTGGAGAGCGTTCTATTACTGCGGACGAGACAGAAATCGGTTATTATCAGGAGAGCGGTCTTTTGCTGGAGGATGTGGTGCGCGAGCAGGTGTTACTCTCCCTGCCGGCTCGTACCCTCTGTTCAGCAGGCTGTAAAGGGCTTTGCCCGCGCTGTGGTCAGAACCTGAATCAAGCAAAATGCTCCTGCGACGAGGCTCCGGCCGACCCGCGATGGAATGCGCTTGCGGCTCTGGCGGACAAGCTCAAGGTCAAGCACTAAAAAATAAGTTTTTGCCTCGTCGACCGCGACGTTTCGATGGTCACCGCGGCCGATTGAAAGGGACACTGCAATGCCTAATCCGAAACGGCGCCACTCCAAGCAACGGACTGCCAAGCGCCGCAGCCACGATTTTTTGACTCCTACCGGCCTCTCCGAGTGCCCCAACTGCCACGAGCGCAAGCTGCCGCACCGTGCCTGCCGTAAGTGCGGCGAGTATAAAGGCCGCGCCGTGCTTGCTACCAAAGAAGCAAGCTAATAGACACGCCTAAGACCCTTCTTCTTCCTACTGATGCCGATTGACATCGTTGTAGACGCGATGGGTTCCGACCGGGCCCCCGAACCAGAAGTTCGCGGGGCCGTGCTTGCTGCACGCCAATATGACGTGCGCGTTCACTTGGTCGGGCCGGAGGAACGTCTGCGTCCCGTGCTGCGCCAAACCCTTAAGGGTCAGCGACTTCCGGTCTTTATCGTTCCCGCCAGCGAGTGGATCACGATGGAAGACAAGGCCGCGCAGGCGGTTCGGACCAAGCGTGATTCGTCGATGCGCGTGGGTCTGAAGATGGTTCGCGAAGGACGTGCTGCGGCCTTTTTTACGGCTGGCAATACGGGCGCGGCGATGGCCACGGCGAAGATGGTGCTGGGAATGCTCGCGGGGGTGGATCGTCCTGCGTTGGCTACAGTGCTTCCGACGCTCAAGAGCACGCCTTCGCTGCTGCTCGACGTAGGGGCGAACGTGGATTGCGACCCGGACAATCTGGTGCAGTTTGCGGTGATGGGGCATATGTACGCCAAGAATGTGCTGAAGATGCCGAATCCTCGGGTGGGGCTGCTCTCGATCGGCGAAGAGGACATGAAGGGCAATTCGCTGACGCACGATACGCTGCCGCTGCTTCGGGCGTTGCAAGTTATTCATTTTATTGGCAATGTCGAAGGGAGGGACCTCTTCAACGGGGGCACCGACGTGGCGGTGTGCGACGGGTTTGTGGGGAACGTTGCTCTGAAGTCGATGGAGGGGATCGCGCAGTTGATCAGCGTGTCGCTGCGGGAGTCGTTGAAGTCGACTGTGACCTCGCAGGTGGGCGCGCTGCTCTCGCGCAGGGCGTTCAACGAGTTCAAGAAGCGGATGGACTACTCAGAGTATGGTGGTGCGCCGCTGCTGGGAGTGCGGGGGGTGTGCATTGTGGGGCATGGATCGTCGAATGAGAAGGCGATTATGAATGGAATTCGTGTGGCTGCCGAGTTTGCCCAGACAGATGTAAACTCCGGGATCGAGGCCGCGTTGCGGCCTGCGCTGTAGTACGACAATCCGTGCTGAATCAATGAGATAAGAGGATGATTAGAGTTTAGGATGGGCGCCTTGGGGAGGCGCTTGTTTTGGTTTAAGGCTCTTTTTTGGATTTAAATTTTTACCGTGGTTAGTGGAGCAGGCCGAAGATCAGGACGGCTAAGACGATCAGGCTGATGGCTACATAGAAGCGGTCGCGTTCGAGCGCGAAGGCTATTACGGCGGCTATTACGCGGGCTATGGGGGTTGCGATCAGCAGGAGGACGCCTAGTTGAATGATGGCTGAGGCGTCTCCCTGGGCCAGCAGATGGAGAAGCTGGATGGGATTTTGCAGGTCAGATGGCTGGTGGTGGAAGGTTCGGTAGCTGGTTTGGGGATGGTGGGAGGTGAGGTAGAGGATGCCGCCGACGAGGACTACGGTGGAGGCCAGCAGGACTCCGCCTTGCAGGAGGCGACCCATCATGGTCTCCATCTGCTGGTCATTGAAGCGGCTGCGGAAGCGTTTTTGGGTGGTGGTGGGATGGTTCATGGGTGGCTCATCCATCCGGTGACGATCATCTCGACGCCGAGCGCGAGGATGACGAGGGTGAAGATGCCGCGGAGCAGGCTTACGCGGGCGTGGACGAGGTAGCGTGCGCCGAGGAGGGAGCCTCCGAGGACGCCGAGCATGACGGGAAAGGCGAGGCCGGGGTCGATGTAGCCACGGCGCAGGTAGATTCCGGCGCTGGCGGCGGCGGTGACGCCGATCATGAAGTTGCTGGTCGTGGTCGAGACCTTGAAGGGAATGCCCATGATGCGGTCCATGGCGAGGACTTTGACGGCTCCGGAGCCGATGCCGAGCAGTCCGGAGAGGATTCCGGCGCCGAACATGGTGGCGAAGCCGGCGGAGATGTGGTCGACCTTGTAGGCGGTCTGGCCTCCGTTGCCGTCGGGGAAGGAACCGGAGAGGCGGAGCTTGTCGGACCAGGGGTTTTCCCGGTGTGGAGGGGTTTCGTCGTGGTGGCTCTGCTGCCAGGAGAGATAGGCCGAGTAGAGGAGGACGGCTCCGAAGATAATGGAGAGGGCGTGGGTAGGGACTCGGGTGGCGAGGAAGGCTCCGAAGACGGCTCCGATGGTGGTGGCGACCTCAAGGAACATGCCGATGCGGACGCTGGAGAAGCCTTCGCGCACGTAGGCGGCGGCTGCGCCGGAGCTGGTGGCGATGACGGAGATCAGGGAGGCTCCGATGGCGTAGCGGATATCGACGTGGAAGGCGATGGTGAGCAGGGGGACGAGCACGACGCCTCCTCCCAGACCGGTGAGAGCACCGAGAAGACCGGCCGCGATGGAGCCTGCGAAGATCAGGGCGGTGAAGAGAATCGAGGGCATCGGCTGGGGAGATTATGGCATGGTTTGTTTGTCGATGCGATGCGGTTGGGCTTCGGGCTTAGGAAAAGCAAAAGCAAGAACAACAGCAACAGCAAAAACAAAGGCAATAGATCAGTCGCTTCGGCTTCGCCTTTGCTCCGGCCTTCGGCAGAGCGGTGGTCGCTTTGCGACGGCTTTTTGTGTCCGGGCTGAGATTTGGCCCTATCTCAAAAGCAAGTGCAAGGAGAACAGACGAGTGGTGGGGCGGTTCGGATCCATTGCTTCGATTCATCAACAAAAATTGGAGTGGAGTGACGGGAACGGCGTTTATCGAGACTGATCTACGGGACAAACAAGACAGCGTCGTTGCTAGAGGTCCGCCATTGTCTCGGAACTTCTCCTTTGTGGGGCTGGCTTACAGGCCGGGGATAACGCTCCGCGACACGCATTTGCAGCCTGCGCCACGTCCGGGGAGGGTCCATTCGCCATTTATCTTCAGTCCCTTTGCAATTTCAAATTTCTTGCCATTCGCTGCCTGGTGCGCTGCATCCTGTTTTAGATCGGCGTCAGTAGGGGCACCGGGATTCATTATGCAAGGAGCATTCGCATACATCCATACTGCGTGAGTTATACCAAGCCTCATTCGACTTTCTTGCTCGGTGAACGCCTTAGCTCTGAAAAGCAGTAACCGTGTGATTTCCCCAGCTCGGCTAGTGGACATTCCAGCCAGCTTTAAAAGGGGGTTGTACAACAACGGCATGTTGCCGCCTGCCTCAATCATGGATAAGGCCGCATCGTAGATCGAACGGCGGTCTTTTTTCGGGATGTCTTCAAGCTGGTCGATATTCTCGCGTAGATCAGCCTTCACTTTTTTTGTGACCAGTGAAGCATCAAACTTCACAGTAGGCATTTGAGGCCACTTCTTGTCGCTAGCACGTTGTGGTGTTGTTTCTGGCTGTTGAGCATCCAGCTTCAAAACGCGGCGTAACCATGACATACGGCGGTCCTCACTGTATTTAGGATTGCAGCTTACCCTTTATGAGACACGAGGGCCACCGTCGCTTCTATAATCTCGCCATGCCCTGCGAAGAACACGACCGGCTGCACAAAGATTGGCAGGACAAAGAGCGCGCCTCCCACAGATTGAGCATGGGCGGATATGGAACCTCCATCAAAAAAACCCTTGCCGAACGGGATAACGCTAATACTCAGCGAATTGCCGCTGAGACGCTTTGGATGAGACATATCAAGTCTTGCTCGGTATGCCAGAGCGAAGGGAAAAAGACGTGGGAAGTGGACCCCCATCCCCCCAACTTCTAGCCTTGATCGGGCAATAACTGAACCTTGCTCCCGATGTCAGGCTGAGTAGCTTCTAGGCGACCCCAAGAATTCAACGCCACTTCGAGCGACGTACCGTCTGACCCGCTGAGAGTGACCGCGCCTCTAGATTTATCTATCGCGGTCACCGTATGCACTGGGAGCCGCTTGGTGAAGGCTTCCGGATTTGTCTGGATGATCATGGCGCAAATTATATCGTCCCAAAATCCTCCCTTTTCGAGACATTTCACAATTTGCGAAACCTAGCGTACTGCTTCATCGGCGACCTCAATAAGTAACGACAAGTCGATTTGTGTTGATCTATGCCGCTCGATGAGCGCATTGGCGATGCATTCCCATTGGCAAACGGTTTTGGGGGCAGTTCCGGGAAGCGCGTTTGTCGTCACTTCGGAGGGCGGCTTGTTGCCATCCGATGGGGTGGATATTCCGTGAGGCGCAGTCGCTAAGTCGTAAGAGCGATACGCGAGGACTGAAACCGAGAGCGCCGCCGAAGCTCCTTCATATTCCGCTGTCACTTACCTTGGGCAAAGATTCTTTATAGTGCTGTTATGCAATGTTTAATTACTGATAAACGATAAAAATATATTGACAATAGCGATTGTTTCCGAGATATTGAAGTGCATAAGGCATCTCAAGGAGATAATCACCGATGCGACCTGAAAACGAAGCAAGACTAACCAAGGTCAGGAAAATCAGCGGCTTCCTGCAAGTTCTGTGCGTGCTTTATATGCTCAGTTGCGTGCTGGCGCTTTGGAACATCGCTCGAGGACCGATCTTCCTGCACGGACCCTACTGGGGCATTGGAACCGCCTGGTATAGCTACGGCGGAATCGGATTTAAGGTGTACAGCCTTACGGGGCGCGAACGTCTTATCGCAGCGGTTTTCTTCGCCCTGTACTGGGGAATTGCCATCCTGTGCGGCCTTCAGCTCTTTCGTCTGCTCGGCTTCTACTCCCGCGGCGAAATCTTCACCAGAAAGTCTGCCGGCCAGATTCGCCTATGGGGTCTTGCCTGTGTGGCGTGGGGCATCGTCAAGTTGAGTTATTTCTTTCTGCCATTCCTGGTTACCAACTCCCGACACACGCAAGGCATAGAACTCAGCCTGATCATGAATGGACTCATCATCGTGGCGATCTCGTGGTTTATGGAGATGGCAGCCGAGATGCGGGAAGAAAACGAACTCACGGTCTGACGGAGAATCCAATGCCAATTGTCGTAAACGTGGACGTCATGCTCGCACGACGAAAAATGCGCTTGAATACGCTGGCAGACCTGGTCGGAATTACGGCGCAAAATCTTTCAGTACTGAAGACAGGCCGCGCCAAGGCCATTCGCTTCAGCACGCTAGAACGCTTGTGCGAGGTGCTCGAGTGCGAACCGGGCGATTTGCTGGGGTATGAGCAAGGACCTGCTGCGAATTTGGCAAAAGACGACACTGAGTCGTCTCTCGCGTGATCGCTCCAGGCTGGCTGGGACGATAGTTGTGGCGGAGATGATGGGTATTTGTGCGGTGGTGGGTGGTTATTGGGAGGGGACGGAGGGGGTGGTGTTTTTGGTGTCCCTGGTTTCCCTGGTGTCCAGGGTGGGTTTTGTGGTGGTGGGTTTTTCGGGGCCTGCCAGTTCCTGGAGAGGGGCTGCGGTGTGGTTTACCCAGGCTTCGGCGGTGACTACGGTGGCTCCTTTGCCTATGGGCCAGCGACCGTGGCCTAAGTAGGCTATGGCGCAGCCTATGGGGACCTCGGGCTGGAGGATGGAGAGGCTCAGGAGGTAGCGGGGGGATTTGACGCCAATCTCGCTTACGCCTCTTACCCGGTGGCTGCGGACGAGGGTGCCGGGGATCTGGGGGACTTCCCAGATGGTGAGGTGGGCCTCGGGGTGGGCCTCGCCGTATCTGGCTACGGAGCGGGCTACCTGTTTGGGAGTCATAAGGCCGAAGTCGGCTAGTTTGTCGTGCCTGACGAGGCCGGGGTAGAGGAGGTTGACCATGTTGGCTACGAAGCCGGCGCAGTTGGCGGTGCGGAGCTTGTAGGCGCGGACGTTGGGGCGGTCGTTGAGGTATTCGATGAGGCGCTGGTCCTGCTCGGGGGTGGTGTCGATGCGGTAGCCCCAGACCCTGCGGTCGTAGGCTACGCCGATGGTCTCGACCCACTCGTCTTTGGGGGCGGGGGAGCCGTTGGGCCCGTCGGGGATGATGTCGCGGAGGAAGCGGAGGCGGTACTGCTCGCGGATCTCGGCCTCGCGCTGGGCGGTCATGAACTGGGGGACGTCTTCGGGGCGGTCTACGCCGTAGAGGAAGGGGAGGACGGGGATGGCGAGCCAGTCGATGTTGGCTACTCGGTGGTAGCGGGCGAGGACGATGCCGGTTTCGCCGGGGCGGCAGAGGCGGAGGTGGGTTACGGAGTCGGCGCAGACGTGATCGAGATAGAGGCCAGCGTGTCCGACGGGCATCATGACGCCGAAGGAGCCGAAGGGCTCGCCGATGAGGACCGTGACCGAGGCGTGGGCCTGTGGGGGAACAAGTCCAAGCAGAAGGGCCAACAGGGCGATTGCAGACGCGACGCGGCCTAGTCCATATGACACCGATTGGTTCTTGAAACGATGCACGCCAGAATCCGCCTCCAGTAATTCAACATTTGATGCAATTCAGCTTGTAATTCGTTTGTTTGAACTCCTTTTTTACATAGAAGTTGCGGGGCGAACAACTCCGTTTAATGAGGTATGCGTAGAGCACGGCGGATTTTTATTTTGACTGTTCTTTTTTGAAACTTATCTCGGTCTCGAGATATCCTATGTCGTAGAAGTTTAGAGAGGAGCAGGGGATGGCGACGGACCGGATTCCGGCGGCTCGGCTGTGGCTGGTGATGGCCAAGGCGTATGGGTCGATTGTCTCGTTCATCGAGGGCTCGTTCTCGTCGCAGGGGATAGGTCTGAGCGACTTTATGGTGCTGGAGGTTCTGCTGCATAAGGGGCCACTGACGATCTCGGTGATAGGGGAGAAGGTGCTGCTGGCGAGTGCGTCGATGACCTCGGCGATTGACCGGCTGGAGAAGCAGAAGCTGGTGAGGCGGAGGAGCTGCAACTCGGACCGGAGGATTCGGCTGGTGGAGCTGACGGAGAAGGGGCGCGAGATGATTACGGAGATCTATGCGCGGCATGAGAAGGACCTGGAGGGGATTGCCGGGGGAATGTGCGAGGGCGAGCGCAAGGCTCTGTATGAGGGGTTGAAGAAGATGGGGAAGGCGGCGGAGGTGGCTGTGCCTTCGCAGTGTCCTAGTTTGAAGGGGAAGGTGCAGTGAAAGGGATGGTGTGTGTTGCGACGCGGGTTTTTCACGGCGCGACTCACGAGATGACAATGTTTTGGGTTGAGTGGAGTAGAAACAAAGGCAACAGCAACGACAAAGGCTAAATGCTGGGGTTTCTCCGCTTCGCCACAGACGATGAGACCGTTTGTGACTTCGGTCGAGATGACGTGAGTTTTGGGAGAGGGAAGGGTAAGCGGTTCGCGCTCTGCGCGAATGCCCACCTTAGTCGCGATAAAGCTGCGACGAAGATGGGGCACCCAGCCTGGGTTTGCCTGCGAGTTTGCGAAATGTCATGGTGGCTGACTGGATGAAGGAACGGCCACTGCAACCAGAACGAATTTACTTCAACATTTATGTAATGCAAGGAGATACGAATATGAACCGTCGCATGTTTGCCGCCACACTGTCTGCCCTGCTCCTCTCTGGAGTCAGCGCATTTGCCCAGAGCTCGACCTGGACGATCGATACGAACCACACGCAGGTGAACTTCCAGGTTCGCCACATGGGCGTGAGCACGGTGCGCGGTTCGTTGAGCGGCGTTACGGGTACGGTGGTGTGGGACCCGAGCGATCCTACGAAGTCGAGCGTGCAGGCTACGATTCCGGCTTCTACGGTTTCGACGAACAACACGCAGCGCGATACGCACCTGAAGTCTCCGGACTTCTTCGATGTGGCGAAGAACCCTACGCTGACGTTCAAGTCGACGAAGGTGACGGGAACTGCCGGTGATCTGAAGATTGTTGGCGACCTGACGCTGGCGGGCGTGACGAAGAGCGTAACGCTGAATGTAGACGGCCCGACGGCTCCGATTCAGGGGCAGGGCGGTAAGACGGTGACGGGCTTCTCGGCTACGGGTACGCTGAAGCGCAGCGACTTCAACTTCGGCTCTAAGTTCCCCTCGGCGGTGCTGGGCGACGATGTGAAGTTCACGATCGACGTTGAGGCCAATAAGTAAGATCGGCTGAAAGATAAAGACTGGCGACCGCGGATTTTGCGGATAAAACGGATTAAAAGCTGAGGCTTTGATTCGTTTTTATCTGTGGGATTCGCGGTTGTTTTGTTGGAGGTTATTCGCTGTAGCTTCTTTGGATGCGATCTTTATTTTCGCGGACGAGGCGGAGGAAGCCCTGCTGGATGGGGTTCTCGTTCTGGGGGTTCCAGGCTACGGCGAGGCCGACGTGGGTGTTCTGCGGGACGAGGCGAGAGAAGACGATGCCGGGAGTGCGGAGGTAGCGGACGCCGGAGGGGACGAGGGCCACGCCTTCTCCAGCTTCGACGAGGGTGAGGACTCCGGCCCAGGTGGTGGAGGTGTTGCCGATGTGGGGGGAGAAGCCGGCGGTGGAGCAGAGGGCGAGGATGCTGTCGAAGAGCGCGGGGGTGATGTGGCGCTCGCACATGACGAAGGATTCGGCGGCGAGGTCGCTGATGGAGATGCGCTTGCCAGCGAGGCGGTGGTCGCGGGGAAGGACGACGACGACGGGGTCGCGGAGGATAAGCTCGGAGCGTAGGATGCGGTCGAAGGGCGGTTCGAGAGGGCGGGTGAAGGCGACGTCGATCTTGCCGGAGGTGAGGCCGTCCATCTGGGCGTGGGTGTGGCCTTCGTGGAGGGTGAGGCGGATTTCGGGATAGAGGCGCCGGTAGTCACGGACGAGGCGGGAGAAGAAGCTGCCCGCTCCCCAGAGAAAGAAGCCGATGGCGAGAGTGCCGATCTGTCCGTGGAGCGAGCGTTGGGCGATGTCTACGGCGCGGTCGGCGGCGAGGAGGGTCTTGCGGGCTTCGGCGAGGAAGAGTTTGCCCTGCGGTGTGAGGCGGGTGCGGCCGGAGGTGCGGTCGAGGAGGGCGCCGCCGATCTCGCGCTCGAGGTCGGCTAGCTGCTCGCTGATGGCGGACTGGGAGACGTGGAGCTTGCGTCCGGCGGCGGAGAAGGTGCCGTAGTCGGCTACGGCGCAGAAGTAGCGAAGATGACGCAGTTCCATAGCTTGTGAACCCCTGGGAACAGGTTATCGGTTTTTCCGATAAGGCGGTTCGGAAATAACTGCGAAACTTACAGATAACAAGGCGTGTCTTACTCTATAGATATGCGCTCCAGCCGGGCGCACGAGGCCTTTAGCGCATGTGGATCGTAAAAATTGCTCTCAGCAGACCGTATACCTTCGTCGTGCTGGCGATTTTGATTCTGATTGCGGCTCCGGTGGAGATCATGCGGACGCCGACGGACATCTTTCCGAACATCGATATTCCGGTGATCTCGGTTGCGTGGCAGTACACGGGGATGAACCCGGAGGAGCTGGAAGGGCGTCTGACGACTCCGTATGAGAAGACGCTGACGACGCTGGTAGACAACATCGAGCATATGGAGTCGACGACGGTGACCGGGCAGGTGGTCATCAAGGTCTACTTGCAGGAGGGCGCGAGCCTGGATCGGGCGAACTCGCAGGTGTCGGCGGCGTCGGAGTTCGAGCTGCGGCAACTGCCTCCGGGAACGCTGCCTCCGCAGATTATCGACTTCAGCGCGTCTACGGTGCCGATTCTACAGTTGGGACTTTCGGGGCGAGGGTTGAGCGAGGCGCAACTGAATGACCTGGGGCTGAACTTTATTCGGCCGCAACTGGTTACTATTCAGGGCGCGGTGGTGCCGAATGTGTATGGCGGCAAGCAGCGCTCGATCATGATTAACATCGATCCGAAGGCGTTGCAGGCGAAGGGGCTGGCTCCGAACGATGTGTTGAACGCGCTGGCCGCGCAGAATGTGGTGGAGCCGGGCGGCACGGCGAAGATTGGGCAGAATGAGTACGACATTCACATCAACTCGGCGCCGATTACGTTGCAGGGGATTGCGAATCTGCCGCTGCGGCAGGTGAACGGCACGACGATCTACATGCATGACGTGGCCTCGGTGGCCGACGGGAACACTCCGCAGACGAACATTGTGCGGCAGGACGGGCGGCGCGGCGTGCTGTTGACGGTGCTGAAGTCGGGCAATGCTTCGACGCTGAATGTGGTGAGCGGCATACGGGCTCTGCTGCCGCGTGTGAAGCTGACGGTGCCTCCGGAGCTGGTGATGACTCCGATTGGCGACCAGTCTATCTTTGTGCGGGCGTCGATTACGGGCGTGGTGCGCGAGGCGTTGATTGCGGCGGTGCTAACGGGGTTGATGATTCTGCTGTTCCTGGGAAGCTGGCGCAGCACGATCATTATTGCGGTTTCGATTCCGCTGTCGATTCTGACCTCGATCATTGTGCTGGGGATGCTGGGGCAGACGATCAACATTATGACGCTGGGCGGGCTGGCGCTGGCGGTCGGCATCCTGGTGGACGACGCGACGGTTGAGATTGAGAACATCAACCGCAATCTGGAAGAAGGCAAGGAGATGCGGCAGGCGATTCTGGACGGCGCGGAGCAGATTGCGGTTCCGGCGCTGGTCTCGACGCTGTGCATCTGCATTGTGTTTCTGCCGATGTTCTTTTTGTCGGGCGTGTCGCGATACCTGTTCGTGCCGCTGGCGGAGGCGGTAGTCTTCGCGATGCTGGCCTCATACATTCTTTCGCGAACGATTGTGCCGACGATGGCTCTGTACCTGCTGAAGGTGCATGATGCCCATGGAGCGGTTTCGCAGAACATCTTTGCGCGGTTCCAGCGCGGGTTCGAGCGCATCTTCGAGAGAGTTCGGAGCGGATACGAAGACCTGCTGGAGCGGCTGGTGATGATGCGGATGGTGTTCATCCCGGTGTTCCTGCTGATTGGAACCTGCTCGTTCCTGCTGATTCCTTTCCTTGGCCAAAACTTCTTCCCGAGCAGCGATACGGGCTCGTTCATTCTGCATGTGCGGGCGAAGAGCGGCACGCGTATTGAAGAGACAGCGAGGCTGTGCGACCTGATTGAGCAGAGCATACGCAAGACGGTTCCGGCGCAAGAGATGGACAACATTCTGGACAACATCGGGCTTCCGTACAGTACGCTGAATTTGCAGCACGCTACCTCCGGCCTGATTGGCGCGGGTGATGCGGACATTCTGGTTTCGCTGAAGGAAGACCATCACCCGACGGCGGAGTACATGGCGACGCTGCGGACGAAGCTGGCGCGTGAGTTTCCGGGTGTGATTCTGTACTTTCTGCCTTCGGACATCGTGACGCAGATTCTGAACTTCGGACTTCCGGCTCCCATCGATGTGCAGTTCGAGGGATCGGACATTGCGTCGAACCGCAAGGTTGCGAACAAGGTGCTGGAGGAACTGCGGCACGTGCCGGGGCTGGTGGACCTGCGGATTCAGCAGCCGGATGATTATCCGGTGATGACGGTGAATGTGGACCGCACGAAGGCGTCGCAGGGCGGCTACTCGGTGCGCGATGTGGGGGGCAGCATGTTGAACATTCTGAGCGGAAGCACGCAGTTGAATCCGCAGTTCTTCCTGAACTACAAGAATGGCGTGAACTACAACATGGTGGTGCAGAGCCCGCAGTACAACATTCAGTCGCTGAACGATCTGCAGAACATTCCGATGTCGTCGGCGACAGCGAAGCAGCCGGAGATTCTGGCGGACGTGGCGGAGATTACGCGGAGCACGGAGATGCCGGTGATTACGCACTACAACATCCGGCGCGTGGTCGATATTTACGGGAATGTGCAGGGCACGGACCTGGGCAAGGTGAATAAAGCGATCCAGAAGATTGTTGCGGCGAACGAGAAGTCACTGCCGCGCGGAAGCTTTGTGAGAGTGCGGGGACAGATTGAGACGATGCAGACCTCTTACCTGGGACTGCTGGGCGGACTGGTGTTCTCGATCATGCTGGTTTACCTGCTGATCGTGGTGAACTTCCAGTCGTGGCTCGATCCGTTCATCATCATTACCGCGCTGCCTGCGGCGTTGGCGGGGATTGTGCTGTTCCTGTTTGCTACGCATACGACGTTGAGCGTTCCGGCGCTGATGGGCGCGATTATGTGTATGGGCGTGGCGACGGCGAACAGTATTCTGGTGGTGTCGTTTGCGAAAGAGCGGCTGACTCACCATGGCGATGCGGCGCTGGCCGCGGTGGAGGCAGGAGCAACGCGCTTTCGGCCGGTAGCGATGACGGCGCTGGCGATGATTATCGGCATGGTGCCGATGGCACTGGGAGCGGGCGACGGCGGCGAGCAGAACGCTCCGCTGGGCCGCGCGGTGATTGGCGGACTGATGTTTGCGACGGTTGCGACTTTGATCTTTGTGCCCGCAGTCTTCAGTCTGCTGCATGGGTACAAGAAGCAGAATGCTTCGCTCCCGGCATCGGAGCAGCATACGACGGCAGGAGCGTAATTAAAATCTATGAGCGCTGAAGAGACGAACGTGACGACTGGAACAGAGAACAAGAGCGGCCATAGGGCGGAGGCCGGAGAGTTTCCGGTGGAGCCTGTACCGCCGATGCCGAAGGCGTCCGGACTGCCGAAGGCGATATGGATGATTCTGCTGGTGGCCGGGATTGTGATTGCGTATATCGTCGTCTCGGGACTGCTCTCTCGATATAAGGCGGAGCATACGCTGACGCAGGAGACGGAGATCAGTGCGATTCCTTCGGTGAACGTGGTGTATCCGGCACCGTCGTCGCTGGCGTCGGAGCTTTCGCTGCCGGGCAATACTCAGGCGTTTACGGATACGCCGATCTACTCGCGCACGAGCGGGTATCTAAAGAACTGGTTCTTCGATATTGGTGCGCGGGTACGCAAGGGGCAGTTGATGGCGTTGATTGAGACGCCGGAGCTGGATCAGCAATTGCAGGTATCACAGGCGAACCTGAAGAGCGCGCAGGCGAACCTGGACCTGGCGAAGGTGACTTCTGAGCGGTATCAGAACCTGCTGAAGACGAACTCGGTCTCGAAGCAGGAGACCGACGTGGCGGTGAGCGATGCGGCGGCGAAGCAGGCGGCGGTGGATGCTGCGATGGCGAATGTTCGCAGGCTGGAGCAGTTGCAGTCGTTCGAGAAGGTGTATGCGCCGTTCGATGGGATTGTGACGGCGCGCAATATCGACATTGGCGGGCTGATTCAGGCGGGGGAGAATACGACGCCGAAGGAGTTGTTCCACCTGGCGGCGATAGGGAAGATTCGCGTGTTTGTCTCGGTGCCGGAGTCGTATGCGCCGGCGATCAAGAATGGTGGCAAGGCTGCATTGACGCTGGATGAGTATCCGGGGCGGGAGTTCGAGGGTACGATTACACGCAATGCGAATGCGATCGACCAGACGACGAGGACGCTGAATGTTGAGGTGGACATCGACAACCCGAAGGGTGAGCTGCTGCCGGGCGCGTATGTGTTTGTGCACTTCAAGGTGCCAATGCATGTGACGAGCATGACGCTGCCTTCGAACACACTGCTGTTCCGCTCGGAGGGGTTGCAGGTGGGTGTGGTGCGGGATGGCCGGGTTCAGTTGGTGCCAGTGAGGATTGCGAGAGATGCGGGCGCTACGGTGGAGATCGCCTCGGGGTTGTCGCAGAATGATGCGGTGATTCTTGATCCCTCGGACTCGCTGGCGGCTGGGCAGGAAGTGCTGATCGCGAACCATGCGAACGAGCCTGCGGCCAGGGCCGAGAAGAAGGCGGGGGCGCAATGACGCTTCGTTCTGCCTCTGTGGCCACCGTTGCGATGTTTGCACTGACGGGGTGCATGGTTGGGCCGAAGTACGTGAAGCCCACGACGCCGACTGCACCTGCGTTCAAAGAAGCGAGTCCGGATGCGTACAAGGAGAATGCCAACTGGCATGTTGCGCAGCCTGCGGACGCGGTGCAGCGTGGCGAGTGGTGGAAGATCTTCGGAGATGAAGAGCTGAATGCACTGGAGCCGCAGGTGGCGGCGAATAACCAGGATTTGAAGGCTGCCGATGCGCGGTTTCGCGAGGCCCGGGCGCTGATACGGTTCAACCATTCTTCGTTGTTTCCGACGGTGGGGGTTGCGCCTTATGTGGGCGGTACGCGAGATTCCTCGAATCAGCCTTACTTCAACCCGGCGACGAGGAACGGAAATGGACAGTCGGAGATTCTGCTGCCAGTGGATCTGAACTATGAGGTGGACCTGTGGGGGCGGGTTCGCAGGACGGTGAATGCGGCTCGCGAAGAGGCCCAGGCCACGGCGGCGGACAAGCAGACGGCGATGCTGAGTCTACAGGCAGAGCTGGCGTTCGACTACTTTGAAGCACGCAGCGCGGACGCGGCGGAGAAGCTGCTGAATAATACGGTCGCGAACTACGAAGAGGCCTACAGAATTACGAATAACCGCTTCGAGGGCGGGATTTCACCGAAGTCGGACGTGGACCAGGCGGAGACGCAACTGGAGGCCGCGAAGGTGCAGGCCAGGGACATTACGCTGCAACGGGCGCAGTTCGAACATGCGATTGCGATTCTGCTGGGGAAGCCTCCTGCGGAGTTTGCGCTGGCGAACGTTCCGCTGAATACGCGGCCGCCTGCGATTCCCGCAGGGTTGCCTTCGGAACTGCTGGAACGGCGGCCTGATATTGCGGCCGCGGAGCGGAGAGTTGCCGAGGCGAACGAGCGGATAGGGATTGCGCGAGCAGCGTTTTATCCGACGCTGTCTCTGAATGGGAGTATGGGGTTTGAAGGCTCCACGTTTGCGAATCTCTTCAATCCGGCGAGCTTTCTGTGGTCGATTGGACCTACGCTATCGCAGACGGTGTTCGATGCGGGGCGTAGAAGCTCGCTCTCGGAGCAGGCGAACGCGAGCTACGACGAGACGGTGGCGAACTACAGACAGGCTGCTCTGAATGCGTTTCAACAGGTTGAGGACAATCTGGCTGCGTTGCGGGTGTTGAACCAGGAGGCGGAGCATCAGCATAAGGCCACACTGGCGGCGCAGTCGGCGGAGCAGATCTTCAACAATCGGTACGTTGGCGGGCTGGATACTTATCTACAGGTGGTGACGGCGCAGACTACGGCGCTGAACAACGAGCGGAACGAGATCGACATTATGCGTCGGCAGATGGATGCCAGTGTGTTGCTGATCAAGGCGCTGGGCGGCGGATGGAACGTGAGCGATCTGCCGAAGCTGTAGCTAGCGGCTTGATTGCTGCAACGGAAGATAGAAGGAAAAGACAGAGCCCTGTGCGGGCTGGCTGGTGACTTCGATAGAGCCTCCATGCGCTTCGACGATGGCTTTGGCGATGGCGAGTCCCATGCCTGTTCCCTGCACGCGGTAACGCTGGCCTTGGCCGCGATAGAACTTGTCGAAGATCATCATGCGTTCGAGGTCGTCGACGCCTACGCCGCGGTCGGCGACGCTGGTGACGAGCTGGCCTCGGACTACTTCAGCACTGATGAAGATAGGGCTGCCTTCGGCGGAGTACTTGGCGGCATTTTCGAGCAGATGCTGGAGGACTTTCGCTATGCGTTCGAGGTCCATCACGACGGGGGGAAGGCTGTCGGGGAGGCGGACATCGACGGGGTGGGTTCGCAGTTGCGAATGCGTGGCTTCGAGGGCGAGATCAACGGCCTCGCGTATGGAGTGGGCGCGGAGATCGAGGGTAATCTCGTGGGCGTCGAGCTGGGCCATCTCCATGGCTTGTCCTACGAGGCGGTCGAGACGGCTGGCCTCTTCTTCGATGACCTGCATCATCTCGTCGCTCTGCTCTTTGTCGAGGAGCGGGTTGGAGCGTAGCGTGGTGATGGCCGCGGTGATGGCGGTGAGGGGAGTGCGAAGCTCGTGGGCTACGGAATCGAGAAGGGCGTTGCGAAGGCGCTCGCTCTCTCGTGAGGCCTGGACGCGAGTGAGGGTTTCGACTGCTCCGGCCCGCTCGATGGCGATGGCAGTGAGGCCGCAAACGGCGTCGAGGGCTTCGGGCGAGGGACCTTTGCCGGTGATTCCTACGGAGCCGATGGGGCGTGTGCCGAGAAGGATCGGAACGAGGGTGATGCCGCGCTCTTCGTCGCGGCGGCGGTCTCGGGTGAAGGCGGCGTCGCGCAGCTCGGATGCGGTGATCTCCATGGAATTGGGGCTGGAGCGATAGACGCGATCCTTTTCGCGGAGATAGATGGCGGCCGCTGGGAGATTGAAGGTGGCGGCGATCATTCGGGGGAGGAGGTTCAGCAGGTCGATGACGTTGCCGGTGACGAGCATCTGCTGGCTGAATTGATAGAGGAGCTCGGCCTCGCGCTGATGGCGGCGGGAGATCTTTGCTTCGCGCCGGGCACGCTCGGCCAATTGGCTGGCGACGATGCCGGTGACGAGAAATGCGCAGAGTGCGACCCAGTTGCGGCCGTCGCCGACGGTGAAGGTCATGACCGGCGGGAGGAAGAAGAAGTTGAATGCGAGAGCGGAGAGAACGGAAAGATAGATAGAGTGGCGTAGTCCCCAGTTGGCGGCAACCAGGAGAATGCAGATGAGCAGGGTGAGCGCTACCGTGGTCTCGTTGACGTGGAGCCAACGGAAGTAGACGGCTACAATGGCAGCGGTAGCCGTGGTGGACAGGCTGTAGCGCAGGATGCTGCGTGTAAGCTTTCGTTGCACTCCCATATAGTAGCCCTATGTCTAGTCGCGATACATCGAACCCGGCGAAGAGTCCTGAGGAGTGGCTCCAGAAAGTTGCGCCAGAGAAGACGCGGGGCAGGTTCAAGCTCTTTCTTGGCTATGCGCCGGGAGTGGGCAAGACCTACAACATGTTGAGCGAGGCGATACGACGGCACCAGCGCGGCGAGGACATTGTGATTGGCGTGGTGGAGACGCATGGGCGTCCACGCACGGCGGAGCTTGCGGAACAACTGGAACAGATTCCACGGCGGAAGATCGAGTATAAGGGGGTCGTCTTTGAGGAGATGGACCTTGACGGTATTCTGGCGCGGCGGCCGCAGATCGTGTTGATTGACGAGTTGGCGCACACAAATATCCTGGATACGAATATTCAGGGTACGAGGCATCGCAAGCGCTATGAAGATGTGCTGGATGTGCTGGCAGCGAATATCGACGTGCTGGCGACGATGAATGTGCAGCATATCGAGAGCGTTGCGCCGACGGTGCAGAGCATTACCGGCATTCAGATTCGGGAGACGGTGCCGGACTGGATGATGCAGCGGGCGGACGAGATTGTGATGGCAGACCTAACGCCGGAGGCCCTGCAGACGCGGATGCGGCGCGGCGATATCTATCGCACAGACCGCGCGGAGAAGGCGTTGGCGAACTTCTTTCGCCGTGGAAACCTGATTGCGCTTCGCGAGCTTGCGCTGCAACACGTTACGAAGGCCGTAGACCGGACGCTGGTCGCCTATATGGACTCGAAGCGCATTGAAGCGCTGTGGGCGGTTCGAGAGCGGGTTGCGGTGTGCATCAGCGCGAGCAGTTCTTCGCAGATGCTGATTGCACGGGGGGCGCGTGTGGCCGAGGGCGTGGGGGGAGAGCTATTTGTTCTTTATGTAGATACAAATGAAGAGTTGTCCGAGGAGGAGAAGGCCACGCTTGACGCCAATATGCAGTTTGCGCGCAATCTGGACGTGCAGGTCTTTACTGTGAAGGGAAAGAGTATTGCTCATACGGCGGCGAGCTTTGTGCGGGAGAAGCGGATTACCCATATTGTGTTTGGGCGCACGGCGGTTCAAGGCTTTCGGCAGTATCTTTATTACTGGGCGATTCAGCACTTTCTGAAGGAAGCGCCTGATGTGGACGTTCACATTGTGACGCAGCACGCGGAGCGCGAATGAAGCAGAACTTGGATGAGAGGCAAGCAAGGATACTTGTCGTGGATGACGAACCGCAGATTACGCGTGTATTGAAGACCGCACTTTCGACCCAGGGGTATTCGCTACGCGTTGCGGCGAATGGTGTAGAAGGCATGGTTGCGGTGCATGAGTGGAAGCCTGACCTTGTGATTACGGATGTCTCGATGCCGCAGATGAATGGGGTGGAGCTGTGCCGGGAGATACGGGCTGTCTCCGAGGTGCCGATTCTGGTGCTCTCGGTCCGCAACCAGGAGTTGATGAAGATTGAAGCTCTGGATGCGGGCGCGGACGATTACGTGACGAAGCCGTTCAGTATTCAGGAGCTGCAGGCGCGGGTTCGGGCGCAGCTTCGCAGGAGCAGCCTGGCTGCTGCTGATGCTGCGACGCAGGTGATTACGGCAGGTGATTTTGTGATCGATATTCCGCAGCACCGCGTCTTTGTCCGTGGGGTGGAGACGCATTTGACGCCGAAGCAGTTTGATCTACTGGTGTGTCTTGCGGAGCATCCGGGGCAGGTGATGACGCATCGGACGCTGCTGCATTCCGTGTGGGGTACGAATGCCGATCAACCGGAGTATCTGCGGGTGAATATTGGCCAGTTGCGTAAGAAGATCGAGCTCTCCGAGGAGCCTCGCTATATCGTTACCGAGCCGTGGATCGGCTATCGATTTCGGCCTGCCGGCAGCGACGAAGTGTAATCTCCTTTACGGATTTTTTACGGATTCCCTACTCACTCTTTATGCCTGAAAGCATTTGATGGGAGATGCGCTGCGCTATGAAGAGCAGCGGCAGGAGATCTCCATGTGGGACATCGGATGCGTGGCGGCGAGTGTGGGCTTTTTCTGGCTCGCGATGGCATACACCAGAGGCTGCGGCAAGTTAGGCGCGAAGGAGAGCAAATCGTGATCGAGATGATTGCTCTTGGCATCGTTACAATTTCCCTCCTTGTTTATCTCGTCTATGCGCTTCTGCGCCCTGAAAAATTCTAGAAGGACGTTCCTGTAATGACCTCGAATGGTTGGTTTCAGATCCTTGTCTTCTTTGGCCTTGTGCTGGTCTGCGCGAAGCCGCTTGGCGTTTATATGGCACGCGTCTTTGAGCGTGAGCGGACCTTTGCGGATCTTGTTTTTCGTCCTATAGAGCGGGTGATCTATCGTCTGACCGGTATCGATGAATCGCATGAGATGCGGTGGACAGAGTACTCGGTGGCGATGCTGATGTTCAGCCTTGTTTCGCTGCTGGCTACCTATGCGATTGAACGGCTACAACATCTTCTGCCTCTGAATCCGCAGCACTTGTCCGCGGTGGCTCCAGACCTTGCGTTCAATACGGCGATCTCGTTTACGACGAATACGAACTGGCAGTCATATGTTCCGGAGACGACGATGAGCTATCTGACACAGATGCTCACGCTGTCGTATCACAACTTTTTCTCGGCCGCGGTGGGAATGGCCCTGGCGGTTGCACTGATTCGCGGGATTGCACGCAGGGAATCGAAGACGCTGGGGAACTTCTGGGTCGACACGACGCGCGCATCGTTGTGGGTGCTGCTTCCGACATGCACGATCTATGCATTGCTGCTGGTTTCGCAGGGAGTGATTCAGAATTTTCGTCCGTATGACCAGGCCAAGCTAGTTCAGTCACAAACTGTAACTACTATGGGAACAGATGGAAGGCCGGTTACAGGGATTGTCGCGACGCAGACGATTGCGCAGGGGCCGGTGGCTTCTCAAGAAGCGATCAAAATGCTGGGCACGAATGGTGGAGGGTTCTTCAATACGAACAGTGCGCATCCGTTTGAGAATCCTACACCGCTGTCGAACATGATGGAGATGTTCTCGATCTTCCTGATTCCGGGTGCGCTGACGGTGACGCTTGGACGCATGACGAAGGCTCCGAAGCATGGGTGGGCCGTCTTTGCGGCGATGTCGATTCTCTTCTTTCTTGGCGTGTTTATTGCGTATTATGCAGAGTCGCAGCCGAATCCGCTGCTGCATGGGATTGACCAACATACAACGACGATGCAGGCGGGCGGCAACATGGAAGGCAAGGAGGTCCGGTTCGGCATTGCCGACTCTGCGCTCTTTGCGACGGTGACGACGGACGCCAGTTGCGGAGCCGTGAATGGGATGCATGACTCGTTCATGCCGCTGGGAGGGCTGGTTCCGCTGGTGAACATGATGCTGGGCGAGGTGGTCTTTGGCGGCGTGGGAGCGGGACTCTACGGCATGTTGATCTTTGTTGTGCTGGCGGTCTTTCTTGCGGGCTTGATGGTTGGAAGAACTCCGGAGTACCTGGGGAAGAAGATCGAGGCGTTCGATGTGAAGATGACGATGCTGTATGTGCTGATCTTCCCACTATCGATTCTGGGTTTTACGGCAGTCGCGCTGATGATGCCTCAGCTTGGGTTGGCTTCGCTGGGAAATGGTGGGCCGCATGGTCTTTCGGAGATTCTTTATGCGTATACCTCGACGACGGCGAATAATGGCTCGGCGTTTGGCGGATTGAGCGCGAATACGCACTGGTACAACCTGTCGCTCGGTGCGGCCATGCTGCTTGGCCGATTCCTGATGATCGTTCCGATGCTTGCGGTCGCGGGCAATCTTGCACAGAAGAAGCTGGTGCCGCCTTCGCCAGGGACGTTTCCGGTGCATACATCGCTGTTCACGGTGTTGCTGGTTGGGGTGATCCTGATCGTTGGTGCGCTCACCTTTTTCCCTGCGCTTTCGCTGGGGCCGATCCTTGAGCATCTGCTGCTGCAGGCGGGCAAGAGTTTTTAGTTAAGAAAGAAAATGACAATGGCAAATACTCGCAAGCGTTCTCTGTGGGACTCCACGATTGTTCGTCGCGCTCTTGTGGATGCGCTCGTCAAGCTCAATCCTCGCACCATGATGAAGAATCCGGTGATGTTTGTGGTCGAGATTGGCAGCGTGATTACGACTGTTTACCTGGTTCGCGATCTTATGGCGCACGGGCAGCAGTTCGGCTTCGACTTGCAGATCACGCTGTGGCTCTGGTTCACGGTGCTATTTGCGAACTTTGCGGAAGCTATGGCTGAGGGGCGGGGCAAGGCGCAGGCCGATGCTCTGCGCCGTGCGAAGTCGGAGACTACGGCTATGCGGTTCCGGATCGATGGGAGCATGGAGAGTGTGGCCAGCTCCGATCTGCGATCCGGGGACATGTGCCTGGTGGCCGCGGGGCACATGATTCCGGGCGATGGCGAGGTGATCGAAGGCGTTGCGTCGGTGGATGAGTCGGCGATTACGGGCGAGTCAGCGCCGGTGATTCGTGAGGCGGGTGGCGACCGCTCCGCGGTTACGGGTGGCACGAGAGTGCTTTCGGACCAGATCAAGGTGAGGATTACATCGAACCCTGGCGAGACGTTTCTGGACCGCATGATTGCGCTGGTGGAAGGCGCGGAGCGGCAGAAGACGCCGAATGAGATTGCGCTGAACATTCTGCTGGCCGGGCTTACGATCATCTTTCTGCTGGCGGTGGTGACGCTGCAACCGATTGCGATTTACTCGGCTGCGCCGCAGACGGTATTCGTGTTGATCTCGCTGCTGGTGTGCCTGATTCCTACGACGATTGGAGGCTTGCTTTCGGCGATTGGGATTGCAGGGATGGACAGGCTGGTGCAGCATAATGTGCTGGCAATGTCGGGCCGCGCGGTGGAGGCGGCGGGCGATGTGAATACTTTGCTGCTGGATAAGACGGGAACGATTACGCTAGGCAATCGTCAAGCGGCGGAGTTTATTCCTGCTCCGGGTGTGAGCAAGGACCAGCTTGCGGATGCGGCGCAGCTCTCGTCGTTGCCGGATGAGACTCCGGAGGGGCGCAGCATTGTTGTGCTGGCTAAAGAGATGTATGGGCTGCGTGGGCGTGAGTTGAGCGAGTTGCAGGCGGAGTTTGTTCCGTTCAGCGCGGTGACGCGGATGTCCGGGGTGAATCTGGATGGGAGAATTATTCGCAAGGGTTCTACGGATGCGATTGCCGCGTTTCTGAAGGAGAATGGCGGGCATCTGCCGGATGAGGTGCGGGCTGCCGTGGAGACGGTCGCTCGCACGGGAGGTACTCCGCTGGTGGTTGCGGAGAATCGGCAGGCGCTGGGAGTGATTCACCTGAAGGACATTGTGAAGGGCGGCATGAAGGAGCGGTTTGCGCAGCTTCGCGCCATGGGGATCAAGACGATCATGATTACCGGCGATAATCCGCTGACTGCAGCGGCGATTGCGCGGGAGGCGGGCGTCGACGACTTTCTGGCGGAGGCCAAGCCGAAGGACAAGATGGACCTGATCAAGCGCGAGCAGGCGGAGGGCAAACTGGTGGCGATGACAGGCGATGGAACGAATGACGCTCCCGCGCTGGCCCAGGCCGATGTGGGGGTTGCGATGAATACGGGTACGCAGGCGGCGAAGGAGGCGGGCAACATGGTCGATCTCGATTCGAATCCGACGAAGCTGATCGAGATCGTCGAGATTGGCAAGCAACTTCTGATGACGCGGGGCGCGCTGACTACGTTTTCGATTGCGAACGATGTGGCGAAGTACTTCGCGATTATTCCAGCTATGTTTGCCGCTACGTTCCCGGTGTTGAATGCGTTGAACATTATGCACCTGAAGACGCCGCAGTCGGCGATTCTTTCCGCGGTCATCTTCAATGCGTTGATTATTATTTTCCTGATTCCGCTGGCTCTACGCGGGGTCGCTTATAAGGCGATGTCGGCTGAGTCCCTGCTGCGGCGCAACCTGATCCTCTATGGCTTCGGGGGAATTGTTGCACCGTTCCTTGGTATCAAGCTGATCGACATCATTCTTACCGCCATTCATCTGGCTTGAAGGACAGGTCTTATGCGCCGTCATATCGTTACTGCTGTTTTGTATACCGTTGTTACGACTGTTTTGTTTGGGCTTGCCTATCCTTTGATCGTTACCGGGTTGGCCCAGACGATGTTTCGAGACAAGGCCAATGGCCAGCTTTTGCGCAGGAATGGGGAGATCGTGGGCTCGCGCATCATCGGGCAGTCGTTTACTGCGCCGGAGTATTTTCATTCGCGGCCTTCGGCTGCGGGGAGTGGCTATGATGCCGCGAACTCATCTGGCTCCAACTATGGGCCTACGAACAAGAAGCTGATCGACCGCGTTGCCGGCGATGTGGCTGCGTTGCGGGCGGAGCATCCCGGGGCGGAGGTCCCGGTGGATCTGGTTACGGCTTCGGGGTCGGGGCTTGATCCGGACATTACGCCTGCCGCCGCGGAGTTCCAGGTGGCTCGCGTTGCGGCGCAACGGCATTTGAGCGTGGATGCGGTTCGCGGGCTGGTGGCGCGTCATACGCAGGGGCGGCAACTGGGCTTTCTGGGGGAGCCTCGCGTGAATGTGCTGGAGTTGAATCTGGATCTGGATCATGCTTCCGGGGCGACGAAATAAAGCGGTGGGGATTCGGTGGCTGGCCGTATTCTGATTGTGCGGAGGGTTGCGTCCGTGTTTACATCATCTACGACACGCTACGGATGCATACCTTCAGCAGGAGCGACGGATGACCTACCAGATTGCAAGAGACGGTCAGTTGTATGGGCCCTATACGGTTGACGATCTGCGGCGTTATATTGCCTCCGGCAATGTGCTGCCTACGGACCTTGCCAAGAGCGAGGAGATGACGAGTTGGATTCCGGTGGCGCAGATTTTGAGCAGCCACGATGCCGCTTCGCAGCCTGCTTATGTTCCTGTGGAGGATACACATTCGGCCCCGGCAGAGAATGGACCGGTGCCGCCGGTGAACTATCCGCCGGTGACGGCGGCCAGCTATGCCGCTCCGACCGCGCAGTATCCTGATCCGCCGAATCTGAATTGGGGGTTGGAGCTGCTGCTTGGATTCTTTACCTGCGCGATCTTCGTGGTGGTGTGGAACCTGGTGATTGCGGCATGGGCCAAGCGCGTTGATCCTAATAGCAAGGCATTTTTCTTCTATATTGCCGCGACCATTCTTATCGTCATGAACGTTGGCGGCTCGTGGGGAGCGATGATGGCTGTTGCCTATCATCATCCGTACCATGGGAATATCGGAAGCGGCATTATTTCGCTGATCGCCTGGGTTATTCGGCTTGTTGCCCGCTTTAGCCTGCGGGATACCTTGGAACAACACTTCAACGGACCTGAGCCACTGGGGCTGCGCCTGAATCCTGTGCTTGTCTTCTTCTTCGGAGGGCTTTATATGCAGTACAAGCTGAACCAGGTGAATGAGGTGAAGCGGGCGCTGCGTTATCAGAATCTGCCTCGATGATCGCTCGCGGCAAGGTGGGTGTGATGGCAGTTCTGATGTTGGCGGCGGTTGTTCTACGGCGCTTTCCGCCGGAGGGCAGCCGCTTTTATCCGCTTTGCCCGATCCACTCCGCCTTTGGGGTCCAGTGTCCGGGGTGCGGCGGTACGCGCGCGGCGGCGGCGTTGCTGCGTGGGGACGTGAGTGCCGCGCTGCATGACAATGCGCTGATTACGGTACTGCTTCCATTGATGGCGGGGTATCTTGCGGTGTGCTGTTGGCGTTGGGCTTGCGGCGAAGAGATGCAGTGGCCGCAGACTCCTCCGGCCTTGTTGTGGGGAGTGGCGACTGTGGCGTTCCTCTTTACCGTGGTTCGGAATCTGCCGCTGCGCTAGATGCAGGAACGGCCCTGGCGCGTGGCCGGGGCCGTTCTTTTCTCAGAGAGCGTGGTGTTTAGGCCTCGACGGCGACGGACTCGGAGGCAGGCTGGGCTGCGCCCTTGAGGTCAGCACTGCCGGGCTTGCGGATGTCGATGCCGCCCTTGAAGAAGGCTCCGTCTTCGATGGAGATGCGTGCGGCGATGACGTCGCCGGTGAGCGAACCTTCGCTGCGGATGTCGACACGGTCGCTGGCCTGGCAGTTGCCGCGCACCTTGCCCAGCACCACTATCTCGCGCGCTACGATGTTGGCGGCGACCTGGCCATTGCGGCCGACGGTGACACGGTTGCCGGGAAGGTTGATGGCGCCCTCGACCTTGCCGTCGATGTAAAGCGACTCGGAACCGGTCAACTCACCCTTGACGACCAGCGACTTGCCGATCGTTGCCTGCTCGCCGGTGGCTGCGGCAGCCGCGGAGCCAGCACCAACCGTTGCCGGCCGCGAGGGGCTGGCCTCAAAAGACGTCGCGGGCGTAGACGGACGCACCGGTTCAGGAGTGGGAGTCGGGTTGGTTCCAGGCTGATTCGGTTTCCACATATTAGTTCATATCCTTTCGTACTGCTGATCTTCCGCCGTGGGCTGAGGTACGCGCCACCACGACGGCAGCACGCTTTCTTTCACGATACTACTCCGCTCCGAGCTATGGATTACCGCGTATTCACAATCTATTCCACAAGCCGGGAACCTTTCTCAGCAACGGGGAATCTCTTACCGGATTCAACGAATTTTCTTCTGGGCAGATACGCCTTTTCTTCCACTTCCTCTAAAAAATGACAGCCCGAAGGGGATGAGATTTCAGGTAGTTCCGGTAGCATGACAGAATTCGAAGTTTCTGCAAAAAATATCTTTCAATGCCTGCGAGTGCGCCCTTGAGTACGAATCTTCGCAAACTGCCTGTTTTTTTGCTATTTCTTCTCTGCATATCTGCCAGCCGCCTGCCTGCCGCCGCCCCGAAGATTCATACCGTTACTCTGGGCCCTGTGCGAAGGGTTCCGTACACGCAGCCGGACGCTACGCCCGATACCAAGGTGGATGAGACTTCTACGCTGAAGATTCGGCCGCTTTTTGTGGACGACCGCCAGAAAGAGTGGACCGTGGGGGAGATTCATGACATCACCGACCGCACGTTTACGGTTAGGCGCGCCCTGCGGATCAACGATGCGCTGCCGAACGACGCGGCTCCCCATTGGATATGGCAGCCTGGGTCGTGGCTTTCGGTGGATCGCGTGAGCGGGCGGATTACGGCGCTGCATCTGCCGTACTTCGATGACGCCGTCTCGGACGTTGTGTGGTTTCGCGATTATGCGGCGTATTGCGGGATTGCGACCACGGCTCGCGGCGGATTGTTTGCGGTGGTAGCGCAGGTGGGAGCACGGCGGGCGGTGGTTCATCAGATGGTTGGCCCGTGGCCGCAGGCCGATCACTTTATCCCGGTGTGCCAGCCCGCGGTGTGGCAACGGTTGCCGGTGCGGGTGACGATGAAGCCTACCGGGGGCGAGGCCAGCACTTACGACGTTGTCGGGACGGCTTCGATTGTGGAAGACGGAGAGAGCGCCGAGGACAATTAGGTCGGTATGAACGTGGAAAACCCCATCTCGGAGATGGGGTTTTTGTGGATGGCTGCGTGGATGTCGGGTCGTTAGATGTCAAGGTTCTTTACGTCGAGCGCATTCTCTTCGATGAAGTGCCTGCGGCTCTCAACGTCTTCGCCCATGAGCGTGGTGAAGATCTCCTCGCAGGCGGCGACGTCTTCGAGCTTTACCTGGAGCAGGGTGCGGCGCTCGGGGTCCATGGTGGTCTCCCAGAGCTGGGTGTCGGTCATCTCGCCCAGTCCCTTGTAGCGCTGGACCTGATACTCTTTGCGGCCCTGCTCGATGACGTACTCGAAGACCTCGCGAGCGGTCTTTTTCTCGACGGGGTCCTGAGCGGCCTTTCCGTTGCGTTTGGGGGCGCGGGTCTGGGTGATGGTCTCTGCGGCGGCATCGACTTCTTCCTCAGGGGCGTCTTCGACCTCTTCCACGGTCTCGGTCTTGCCGCCCTTGGCGATGTACTCGATCCAGAATGGGCCTTCCAGGTACTCGCGAATCTGCGCGTGCCGGGCGAGCATCTGGCGGCTTTCCGGGGTGGAGGCCAGCGCCCAGTCGATGGTGCGGACTGCACCCTGCGCGTCGGTGAAGTTGACCGAGTAGGTCTTATGCTCTTCATCAAGCACTACGTCGCCGATGCTCTTGAACTGGTAGGTCTTCTGCATGGCGAGCAGGCTTTCGCGCATCTCCTGAAGCTTCTCGGGGGATTCGAAGTCTGTGCGGTGTACGGCATCCTTGCCCTCGTGGGAGAACATTCCGGCGAAGATCTGCGTGGCCTCTTCGTTACGGAGCCGCTTCTGCACCTTCTCGAAGAAGCCGAGATAGTCGTTCAACTGCCCCATGTACTTGGTCAGCGCAGCGCCTTCGAGATTGCCGCCGTTGTTGCCGTAGCGGATCATCATACCGTCGGAGGCGCGCTTCACCATGACGTTGACGTACTCGCGGTCATCCTTGATGTACTGCTCGAACTTGCCCTTCTTGATGCGGTAGAGCGGCGGCTGAGCGATGTAGACGTGGCCGCGCATGATGAGCTCCGTCATATGGCGGAAGAAGAAGGTGAGCAGAAGCGTGCGGATGTGCGATCCGTCGACGTCGGCATCGGTCATCAGGATGATCTTGCCGTAGCGCAGCTTGCTGGCGTCGAAGTCGTCTTTGCCGATGCCGCAGCCGAGGGCGGTAATCATGGCGCGGATTTCTTCGTGGCCGAGCATCTTGTCGTAGCGGGCCTTCTCGACGTTGAGGATCTTACCCTTGAGGGGAAGGATCGCCTGGAAGCGGCGGTCGCGGCCCTGGCGCGAGGTGCCACCGGCGCTTTCTCCCTCGACGAGGTAAATTTCGCAGCGTTCGGGCTGCTTCTCGGAGCAGTCGGCGAGCTTGCCGGGCAGGCCGCCGCCGTCGAGCGCACCCTTGCGGCGCGTAAGGTCGCGCGCCTTGCGGGCGGCCTCGCGGGCGCGGGCTGCGTCGATGGCTTTGTTGATGATCTTCTTGGCGACCTGCGGGTTCTGCTCCATGAAGGCGCCGAGGCGTTCGTTGACGAAAGCCTGCACGGTCCCGGCGATGTCGGAGTTCAGCTTGCCCTTGGTCTGGCCTTCGAACTGCGGCTGCGGCAGCTTGACGCTGATGACGGCGACGAGACCTTCGCGCACGTCGTCGCCACTGAGGTTCTCCTTGACGTCCTTGAAGAGACCCATCTGCTGGCCGGCCGAGTTGATGGTGCGGGTGAGCGAGGTGCGGAATCCGGAGAGGTGGGTGCCGCCGTCGATGGTGTTGATGTTGTTGGCGAAGCTGAACTCGGTGATGGAGTAGGCGTCATTCCACTGGAGGGCGATCTCCATAGCTACGCCATCGCGCTCGGCCTCCATGTAGATAGGCTTCTCGTGCAGCACGGCCTTGCCCTTGTTCAGGAGCTTGATGAACTCGGCGATTCCGCCCGAGTACTTGAAGCTCTGGGTCTTGGCCTCGCCGGTCTTGGCGTCGGTGGCGCGTTCATCGGTGAGGGTGATCTCGATACCCTTGTTGAGGAAGGCGAGCTGGCGCAGACGATTTTGCAGGATGTCGTAGCTGTACTCGGTTACGGAGAAGATGCTCTTGTCGGGCAGGAAGTGAACCTTGGTACCGCGACGGGTGGAAGCACCCATCTTGCGCAGCCCGCTGATGGGGTCGCCCTTGGAGTAGTCCTGCTGCCAGGCGAAGCCGTCGCGCCAGATCTCGACGTCGAACTCTTCGCTGAGGGCGTTGACGCAGCTTACACCGACGCCGTGGAGACCGCCGGAGACCTTGTAGTTGGAGGCGTCGAACTTACCGCCCGCGTGCAGGATGGTGAGGACGACCTGCACGGCTGGCATGGTGACGCCGTTGATGGTCTTATTGTCCACCGGAATGCCGCGTCCGTCGTCGACGACGGTGATGGAGTTGTCGACGTGGATGGTGACGTCGATGCGCGTGGCGTAGCCAGCGAGCGCCTCGTCGACGGAGTTGTCGACGACCTCGTAGACGAGGTGGTGCAGCCCCTGCTCCCCGGTGGAGCCGATGTACATGGCGGGACGCTTGCGCACCGCGGCCAGACCTTCGAGGACTGTAATGTTTTCCGCTGAGTAGCTGTCGCCCTGTTTGTGTTCGCCCTTGGGAGCGTCCTTGATCGCGTCAGCTTCAAGCTCTAAGAGAGCGCCTTCTGTGGGGGTTGCAGTCGATGCCATGTATCTCCGTTCAGCGGTTGCTGATATGCGGGAATTTCAGCCCGTTCCGTGCTCGCGAAAACCGCGGAAACCCGCGCCATTGCAGCGCTTTACGCACGTTCCGGAACTGCTTCTCAGTCTCTTAAGTATACCACTTTGGCAACGGCTTCGCCCGGTGCCGTTATTGGTTCCGGAGATGCCGGGGATGGTGCTGGATGGGAATAAGTTATTTAGCGGAAAGGGTTTATTGGAAGATTTCAGGGGGTGGGAGGCTCTACGAGCCGGGTGGATGGGGTTTATATGCCGGGATGGAGGAATCTTCTTCATTCCGGGCTGAACTTCCTATATACTCAAGAGGTTGTCCAGAACCCTGTTCCATTAGGAATATCATGCCAAAGCTAAAGACACACAGCGGCGCGGCGAAGCGCTTCAAGAAGACCGGCACCGGCAAGTTCAAGCGGGGCCAGTCCAAGATGCGCCACATCCTTACCTCGAAGAAGACCAAGACGAAGCGCCATCTGCGCACGATCACCCTGGTCTCCGTGGCGGATACCCCGAAGGTCGCACGGATGCTCCCTTACGCCTGAGCTTCAGGCAGCGGGACGAGAGTTTTTCAGATCGAGCCGTTCTAAATAAGACAAAGGGCCAGTAAAAGCGTTCCGGCCCCTGGATTGGCGTCAAGCCGGTCCACTGAGATCTGAAGTCGCATAGCGAGTGAAGAGGCCACCCTTACCTCCAGCCGCTTAAACGAAGTACGCAAAAGGAGAAGCGAAGATGCCCCGTGTAAAACGGAGTACAAAGCGCAGTGATCGCCGTAAGAAAATCCTCAAACGCGCCAGTGGTTATTTCCTTACAAAATCCAAGCTCTACCAGGCAGCGCAGGAGGCCGTCGAGCGCGGACTTATGTTCGCCTACACCGGCCGCAAGCAGAAGAAGCGTCAGTTCCGCGCTCTCTGGATCACCCGTATCAACGCGGCCTGCCGGTTGAATGGGATGAGCTACTCGACCTTCATCAACGGCTTGAAGCACGCCGGAAACCAGCTCGACCGCAAAATCCTTGCCGACATCGCGGCCAATGATGCTGCGGGCTTTACCGCCCTCACCGTTCAGGCCAAGGCCGGACTAAAGACAGCGGCGGACAAGCGGGTTGTAGCGGCCGCGTAAATCGGTACAAGATACTGACTTGGCAACAGGCATGGCTTCGGCCGTGCCTGTTGTCGTTTCCGAGAGTTTTCCGGGAATGAAGATCGATCTTCGCCGCTGGAGAGAGAAAGCTCTTTCCTGAAACTGTTCTTCCTGTTGTTACCGGGCATCGGCTATGCTGGGAGTATGTCCACTGCCTCCCCTACAGCGCAGCAGCAACAATTGAGCTTGCCTAGTACGGAGCTTGAGGGCCCGCCCGCGTTCGAGCCCTGGGGCCGCTATCCGAAGTACAACGCGAGAATCGTTCCACTGCACTGGAGAGGCGATTTTCCGGCGGTGACGGACAAGATCCACGACAGCGCGCTGCCTGTTGGGATGGGGCGGAGCTATGGGGACGTCTGCCTGCTGAAGGATGGCATCCTGCTGCTGACGACGGGGATGAATCGCCTGATCGATTTCGACCCCGAGACCGGGCTGCTGACCGCGGAGGCCGGGATTACGCTGGCGCAGATTCTGGACTTTGCTGTTCCTAAGGGATTTTTTCTTCCGGTTACGCCGGGCACAAAATATGTGACGCTGGGTGGAGCCATTGCCAACGACATCCACGGCAAGAACCACCATGTGGCCGGAACCTTCGGCTGCCATATCACGCGATTCGAGCTGGTGCGGTCCGATGGCTCGCGCATGATCTGCTCGCCGACGGAAAACCCGGATTACTATGCGGCGACGATCGGCGGCCTGGGGCTTACGGGCGTGATCACGTGGGCTACATTGCAGATGAAGCCGATTGTCTCCCGGCTGATCGACTATGAGGGGATCCAGTTTCATGGCATCGACGAGTTCCTCGACCTGACGGAGCAGAGCAAGAACATCGAATACACGGTGAGCTGGGTGGATGTGACCTCCACGGGGAAGAACTTTGCCCGCGGCGTCTTTATGCAGGGAGACCACTCCAGCAAGCGGGACGAGTTGAAGCCTTCGCCCAAGCCGAAGCTGGTCTTCCCGTTTGACGCGCCGGGGTTCGCGTTGAATTCTCTCAGTGTCAGCATGTTCAACACCGTGTTTTTCCATAAACAGATTCATAAGCGGGTGGTGGCTTTGCAGGACTATGAGCCGTTCTTCTATCCGCTGGACAAGGTGCTGCACTGGAACCGCATGTACGGCAAGAGCGGCCTGTTGCAGTTTCAGTATGTGATTCCGTGGGAACATGCCAAGGAGGGCACGGCCGCGATTCTGCGCGAGGTTGCGAAGTCCGGACTGGCTAGTTTCCTTGCGGTGCTGAAGGCGTTTGGCGATGTGCCTTCGCCGGGCATGATGAGCTTCCCCAAGCCGGGGATTACGCTGGCGCTGGACTTCCCGATCAAGCCGGAGAAGAGTTTCCCCTTGTTTGCGCGGCTTGCCGATATGACGCGAGAGTTTGGCGGGCGTCTTTATCCGGCGAAGGACGCGGCCATGACCGCAGCGCAGTATCAGGCGTTTTATCCGCAATGGCAACGGTTCGCCCGCTTCCGCGACCCCATGCTTACCTCCAGCTTCTGGGAGCGCGTCACCGGAGACCAGCCAAGCATATGAGTGCTACCCCGCAGAATGCGACTCCCCGCAGAATCCTTGTCCTTGGAGCAACATCCGGTATTGCCGAAGCCACCTGCCGCATCTGGGCGAGCCAGGGAGCGAGCCTCTTTCTGGTTGCTCGCAATGCAGAGAAGCTGGCGGCGGTTGCCGCCGATCTGAAGGTGCGCGGGGCCAGCTATGTGGGCACTGCGGTCGCGGACCTCGACGACACGGACAGTCATCCGGCGCTGCTGGCCCATGCGGTGAATTCGCTTGCCGGGATGGATATTGCGTATCTGGCGCATGGCATTCTTGGCGACCAGATCAGCGCGGAACAGGACTTCAACACGGCGGCGCAGATCGTTCATACGAACTTTATGGCTCCGGTCTCGCTGCTTACGTGGTTGTCGAACTACTGCGTGCAAAGGCGGTCGGGAGTGCTGGCGGTTCTCTCTTCGGTGGCGGGAGACCGTGGTCGAAAGTCGAATTATGTTTATGGCTCGTCCAAGGCGGGGCTCTCGGCCTTTCTGGCGGGGCTGCGGAATCGCATCGATCGTGAGGGCGTTACTGTTCTTACGATCAAGCCGGGGCCGACCCGGACTGCGATGACGGCAGGGATGCCGAAGAGCGAGAAGTTTGCCGATGTCGATGCGGTGGCGGAGTCGATCGTCAAGGCGATTGATGGCCGGAAAGACGAGCTCTACGTTCCGTTCCAGTGGTTGCCGATCATGTTCGTGGTTCGCAGTATCCCGGAGAGGATCTTCAAGAAGCTCAATCTGTAAGCGCCGCACGCGGATGCTTGTTCTTCTCTGCGTGGATGCAATAATGCGGAGATGAGCGAACAGGTTTCTTCTGGGCAGGTTGCTTCCGGTAAAGTTTCTTCTGGGTTAGACCGGCGGGCTTTTCTTGGCGTGTGTTCCATGGCTGGGCTTGGCAGTACTTTGCTGCCCGGGGCGCTGCTTGCGCTTGCGAGCAAGGGGGCTGAGGCGCAGTCTCGTTTTGGCAATGCTGCCGATGCCGCCTCGCTTACGCCGATTACTGCGGAGATGATCGATGCAGCGGCGGTGATCGTCGGCATCACCGTTACCGATGAGCAGAAGAAGATGATGCTCGACGGGCTGAACGGGCTGCGTAACTCGTATCGCACGATTCGGGCGTTGAAGATGCCGAACAGTGTCGCTCCGGCTTTTGTGTTCGATCCTGTGCCCGGTGATATGACGCTGGATACGGTGCACAGGCCCGAGAAGATCAGTCCGCCGCCGAGTGCGAAGAGATTGGCCGAGGTTCGCAGTGGCGTAGATACTTTGGCGTTCGCCACGGTGCGCGAGTTGGCGGAGTTGGTGAAGACGCGGAAGGTCTCCTCTGTCGAGCTGACGAAGATGTATCTTGCCCGGCTGAAGAAGTACGATCCGGAGCTGCACTTTGTCATTACGCTGACGGAGCAGCGTGCCATGGAGCAGGCCAGCGCGGCGGATAGGGAGATCGCCGCGGGTAAGTATCGTGGGCCGCTACATGGAATTCCGTGGGGTGGGAAGGATCTGCTTGCGGTGAAAGGGTATCCGACGACCTGGGGGGCGGGCGGGTTCGAGCAGCAGCAGTTCGACTACGACGCGACCGTGGTGAAGCGACTGGATGACGCGGGAGCGATTCTGATTGCCAAGCTGAGTATGGGGGCGCTGGCGCAGGGAGATATGTGGTTTGGGGCGCGCACGCGGAACCCGTGGAACAAGCGGCAGGGTTCGAGCGGTTCCTCGGCGGGAAGCGCGAGCGCGGTAGCTGCGGGATGCGTGGGCTTTGCGATTGGGACGGAGACGCTAGGCTCGATCTCGGCTCCTTCGACGCGCTGTGGTGCGACGGGATTGCGGCCGACCTACGGCTTTGTGCCCAAGACGGGCGCGATGATGTTGAGCTGGACGATGGATAAGATTGGGCCCATCTGCCGGTCAGCGGAGGACTGCGCGATGGTGCTTTCGGCGATTCATGGGCCGGATGGGCACGATCTTTCGGTCCAGAAGGCGGCCTTCAACTGGGACGCGGGCTACAACTGGAAGACGCTGCGCGTGGGGTACTTCAAGAGCGCCTTTGACGTTCCGAATATTCCGGCGAACGCTCCGGCGGGTCGCCGCAGAGGGCTTGAGAGGCGAGTGTACGACGCTCAGTATGACGTCAAGGCGCTGGAGAAGCTGCGTGGCATGGGCGTGAGCCTGATTCCGGTGGAGATGCCGAATTTTCCCTTTGGGGCGATTGTTCCGCTACTTGAGTCTGAGGCCGCTGCGGCGTTCGACGATCTGACGACTAGCGGCCGGGACAAATTGCTTACCGGCCAGGCGTCTTATGATTGGCCGAACCAGTTCCGCACTGCGCGCTTTTATTCCGCTGTGGATTATATTCAGGCGATGCGGGCGAGGACGCTTGCGATTGCGGAGATGGCGAAGCTGTTTGCGCAGGTGGATGTTATTGTTACGCCTTCGAGCGGGGTGCAGCTTTCGGCTACTAACCTGACCGGCCATCCGGCGATTGTGGTGCCGAATGGGGTTCGCGGTGCGGACGCGCCCAAGGCTAACAGCGATGAGGACGGCGCGGACGCGAACGTGGATGGACCGGGGACTCCGGTGAGCCTTACGTTTCTGGGCGGGTTGTACTCCGATGCGCGGCTGGCGGCGTTTGCCAAGGCGTATCAGGACGCCACCGGGTTCCATCTGCTGCATCCTAAACTGGACTAAAAGGCCGGAGCGCTATGGCGAACGAGGAAGAGGTTCTGGTTGAAGTGCGAGGGTTGACGAAGGCTTATGCGGCGAATCGCCGCGTTGTCGACGATGTTTCGCTTTCGATTCGACGAGGCGAGACGCTGGGGCTGGTGGGAGAGTCGGGCTCCGGCAAGAGCACGGTGGCGCGGATGCTGCTGCGCTTGATCGAGCCTACGGCGGGGCAGGTGCGTTATGCGGGGCTGGATCTTTTGAAGCTGGGCTCGCATGAGCTGCGGGTGATGCGGCGGAGAATGCAGATTGTCTTTCAGGACCCGTATGCGTCGCTGAATCCCCGGATGCGGGTTCGCGAGATTTTGGCCGAGCCTTTTGCAATTCACGGCGAGAAGCCGGCGGAGGGGTTGACGGCGCGGCTTGAGGAGATGGTTCGTGCCGTGGGGCTGGAGGCTTCGGCGCTGGATCGTTTTCCTCATGCTTTCAGCGGCGGCCAGAGGCAGCGGATCAACATTGCGCGGGCGCTGGCGTTGAAGCCTGAGTTTCTGGTGCTGGATGAGCCGGTCAGCGCGCTGGATGTCTCGGTGGGGGCGCAGGTGGTGAACCTGCTGCGGGAGTTGCAGCAGAAGCATGGGCTGACTTACCTGTTTATCTCCCACTCCATGCCGCTGGTTCGCTATCTCTGCGACAGGATTGCGGTGATGCGGATGGGCAGGCTGGTGGAGATGGGCGATTGCGATGCGATTTGTACGTCGCCTAAAGAGGAGTATACGAGGCAGCTAATCGCCGCGACTCCGGAGATGCCGGTGGCTGGGTGACGAACTTTTCCGAGGCGGGCTTTACCAGATTCCTGGCCGATTCCTCGTTACAATAAAAAGATGCTCGCAGACCTGCATGTTCACTGGCACTATCTCTGGCTGGTCGCTGCCTCTCTGATCGCCGGCGTGATGAATGCCATGGCTGGAGGCGGCTCGTTCATCTCTTTTCCCGCCATTCTGAGCATGGGCGTGGCTCCGATTCAGGCGAATGCGACGAACACGGTGGCGTTGTGGCCGGGGCAACTGACCTCTGTGGCTGCGCTGCGCAACGATCTGCGGCGCGACCTGCTGGGGGTTGTCTGTGCGGCATCGGTGATCGGCGGAGTGAGTGGGGCCGTTGTGCTGCTCCACACAAAGCAGATTACGTTTCTGCATATGGTTCCCTGGCTGCTGCTGGTGGCTTCGATGCTGTTTGGAATCAGTGGGCCGGTCTCGAAATGGCTGCGGCAGCGTTCGAACCAGCACCATGCGGAACGGCCTGTGGCGCGGCTTCCGCTGTTTCTGGTGATGGTGCCGGTATGTTTCTACATTGGGTATTTTGGCGCGGGCGCGGGTTTTTTGATTATGAGCGCGCTTGCCCTCTTCGGCATCGAGGAGATGAACCAGTTGAACTCGCTCAAGGTGCTGTCGGCCTGCCTGTCTAACCTTTGCGCGGTCATCACGTTTATCTTCAGTGGAGCTGTGGTCTGGCACTACTGCCTGATCTCGATGCTCTTTGCTGCGATCGGCGGGTATGTGGGCGCTCAGTACGCGAGGCGGATGAACGCCAACGTCCTGCGAGCGATTGTGGTGGTGACCGGTGTTGCCATGGCAGCTTACTTCTTCTGGAGGCAGTCCTAGTTCGTGGCCGCGGTTGCCAGCATCTTATAGCTTTGGGACGACATAGATATGAGTCATGAGGGAATACGCATCGTTCGAGGCGAAGAGGCCCGGCGGCAGGAGATGTTGGAGGAGAAGCTACCCGCCGATGCGGTGACGCCGAAGAAGGTCCGCGTGATGAAGACCGAAGGGACAGGCGTCGAGATCGACTGGAAGGATGGGCACCAGAGTAAGTGGAGCTTCGCGTGGCTGCGGAACGCCTGCCCCTGTGCGACCTGCCATGAAGAGCGCGAGCGGACGGGAAGGATGCCGGGCGAGGTCAGGCCGAAGGAGCAGAAGCTGTTCATGATGTATGAAGCGCCGGTGCGTCCGCTGGAGGTCACTCCCATTGGCAAGTATGCGCTGAAGTTCCAGTGGAACGATGGCCATGATAGCGGGATCTATGCCTGGGACTATCTGCGGCGCGTGTGCCAGTGCGACGTCTGTTTGGAGCAGAGCGATTCGGAGTGACGCTACAGGAGCTTTCCGTCGAATTTATCCTGCGGCATGGGGATCAGGTCCAGTTTGAGTAAGATGTCCTGAACGGAGTCGGCTACGATCAGAATCTCGCGGGCCTTTGGCTTGAGCATTCCCTCTGCAACGCAGTGATCTAGAAAAGCGACGAGTTGATCGTAAAAGCCGTTGATATTGAGCAGGAGAATCGGCTTGGAGTGCAGCTTGAGCATGTGCCAGGTGAGGACTTCAAAGAGCTCTTCCAGCGTGCCGAAGCCGCCGGGCAGAACGATAAAGGCGTCGGCACGCTCTCCCATCATGGCCTTGCGCGTGTGCATGGTGTTGGTGATGTGCAGCTCGGTGAGGCCTGTATGAGCGACCTCCCGGTCGACCAGAATCTCCGGGATTACTCCGATCACCCTGCCATTTGCGGCCAGTGCAGCCTGTGCGACGGCCTGCATGAGGCCGACGTTGGCTCCGCCGTAGACCACGCCGATATCGCGGGTTGCCAGGGCGTGCCCTAGCTCTTCGGCAACAGCTTTGTAGACGGGATCGGTTCCAGAGGCGGACGCACAGAAGACAGCAGCGTTGCGGATCATATTGAAGAGAATATTAAGTAAATGGCGATGACGGCAAGATGAAGAAGGGCGGTTGCATTCGGAAGGGCATTTTGCCCAAGATTTGCACCGTTAGGCGCTTCCCGCCGGACGGCTTAAAATGAAGATTTGGAGTGAGTGTCAGCTTGAGTCAACTTTTGGAAAATATGAATCCGCAGCAGCAGGAGGGGATTCGGTCGGTGGATGGGCCGGTACTTCTGCTTGCGGGCGCGGGCAGCGGCAAGACGCGCGTGATTACGCATCGCATCGCCTACCTGATTCAGGAGCGCGGCGTCCCGGCTGATTCGATTCTGGCTGTCACCTTCACCAATAAAGCCGCCAAAGAGATGGCTGAGCGCGTGGATAAGATTCTGGGCCATAGCAGCCTGGCCAAGCCGATGCTGGCCACGTTCCATAGCTTCTGCGTGCGTGTGTTGCGCCGCGATATCGAGGCGATGCGCGTCAATGGCGTGGGGCTGACGCGGGACTTCGCGATCTATGATGAGACCGACCAGCAGGCGATTGTGAAGTCCGCGCTGAAGCGGCTGGGCGTCGATGACAAGTCGTTGAAGCCGAGGGTGGCGCTGGGCAGGATCTCCTGGGCGAAGAACCACATGATCGATCCGCAGGAGTACTTCCTCGCAAGTACGAACCCGATGGAAGAGAAGATCGCTCATATCTTTGAGATTTACAAAAAGGAGCTGTTCAAGGCGAACGCCCTGGACTTTGACGATCTTCTGCTGGAGACGGTGCGGCTGCTGAAGTCTTCCGGCGAGACGCGAGAGAAATACAACCGTCGATACAAATACCTGCTGATCGACGAGTATCAGGACACGAACAAGCCGCAGTATGAGCTGATGAAGCTGCTGGCGGGGCCGAGCGGGAATGTCTGCGTTGTGGGCGATGAGGACCAGTCGATCTATAGCTGGCGCGGCGCGGACATCAAGAACATTCTGGAGTTTGAGAAGGACTTCCCCGAGACGAAGACGATCCGGCTGGAGCAGAATTATCGCTCGACCCAGGTGATTCTGGAAGGCGCCGGGGCGGTGGTCGCACAGAATACGCAGCGCAAGGGGAAGAACCTGTGGACGGCGCGTGAGGGCGGGAGCCTGATTGGATATTATGAGGCTCCCGATGGAGAGAATGAGGCCTTGTTTATCGCCGACCGCGTGCAGCGTTATCTGCGTGAGGCAGGCGGGCAGGAAGACCAGCCTCGATGCGCTGTTCTGTATCGGACCAACTCGCAGTCGCGACTGGTGGAAGAGGCGTTGCGACGGTATCAGATTCAGTACCACATGGTGGGGGGCTTCAGCTTCTACGAGCGGGCTGAGGTAAAGGACATTCTCAGCTACCTGAAGCTGGTGCAGAACGTTAATGACTCGGTGGCGTTGAACAGGGTGGTCAATTCGCCTCCGCGCGGCATCGGCAAGACCACGATGGAGACGCTGGAGCGGATGGCGCTTTCGAGCGGCATGAGCACCTGGGACGCGATCAAGGTGGCCATAGAGGACAAATTGCTGCCAGCGCGTGCGTTGCAGGCATTGAGCGGGTTCCGGCGGTTTATTGAGGACGCCCGCGCCATGATGGGGCCAGACTTCGCGGAGAAGCTTGCAGCCGATGTTGCGGAAGATACAGCCGCCTCTTCTCTTTCCGGGGAGTCGAGCGAGGCGGATACCTCGTTTGAGTTCGGAGGCGTGGCAGAGCAGGACGATAAGGACGCGCAGACCTCCTTCGATACCAGCTTCAACTTCGGGTTCGACTTCGGGCCGAGTGAAGAGATCTCGACGATTGCTGCTGAGAACTCGACCGATACGGATACGGCGCACGATATCGACTCCACGAGCTTCAACCCGTTTGCGCCGGTCGTACTGAAGAACTCGGCCGGGACTACGCCGGAACGTGCTGCCGAGCTGAAGATGGAGGACAGGGCTGCATTTCGCAAGCCGGGCGATCCGGCTACGCTGCCGGAGCTGATCAAGTTCCTGAACGATCGCAGCGGGTATATCCGAGCGCTTGAGGAAGAGGCTACGCCGGAGTCCTTCTCGCGTATCGAGAACCTGAAGGAACTTGCCAATGCGGCACAGGATGCGCAGGAGCGCGGCGAGACGCTGCATGAGTTTCTGGATCACGCGGCGTTAATCAGCGATGTGGATAGCTACAAGGAAGACGCTCGTGTGACGCTGATGACTCTGCACGCGGCGAAGGGGCTGGAGTTTCCGCTGGTGTTTTTGACCGGCATGGAGGAGGGCCTGTTTCCGCATTCGCGCACGCTGACCGATCCTACGGGGTTGGAGGAAGAGCGGCGGCTCTGCTACGTCGGGATGACGCGGGCGATGGATACGCTGGTGATGACGCGGGCGCGGTATCGGCGGCGTTATGGCAGCGATATGCCGGAGCAGAGCACCCCCTCGCGGTTTCTCGAAGAGGTGCCGAGCAGGTTGGTCGAGGATCTGGGAAGTCCTGCTGCGCGGCCGCAGTTTTCAGGGTCGGAGTATGGCTACGGCAAGATGTACGCGACGCCTTATCCGAAGGCGAACCGCTTTGGCCGCTCCAACGCCGAGGAAGGCGAGAGTCACTACAGCTACGAAGACGAGGACCAGAGCGGAGAGCGCGGGGCCAGGGCGGCGGCACGGGCTGCTACGGGATTCGGCGGAGGAAGGTTCGGATCGAGTGGGAGCAAGGCTGCGGCGGGGCAATCGGGACAGTCGATAGACAATATCGCCAGCTTCTTTGCGGCTCGCGGGCAGAAGGTTTCGCGTCCCAGAATGGAGGCCGAGGCCGCTTCCGGCAACACCGGACTGAAGCAGGGCACGCGGGTTCGCCACCCGAAGTATGGGGAGGGCACCGTATTTCGTCGCGAAGGCGATGGGGATGATGCCAAGATTACAGTACAATTTCAACAGCACGGCGTGAAGAAGCTGGTGGAGAAGTTTGCCCAGTTGGAGCGCCTGTAAAAGTTCTGAAAACTGAAGTTATAGAAAGATTGACGAATTAAATGGCAAATACAAAGAGCATTGAAGACAAGATCGAGCGCAAGAAGGTAAAGCGCGCAGCACGTAAGGCAGCAGCCCCCCAGGGCAAGCGGACCGGCGCCCGTGGCGAGAACAAGGCCAAAATCCGCAAGGCGGCACGCGGCCAGAGCAAGCGGTAAGGTAACTTACTGAATGGAGCGGCGTTGCATGGATTGCGACGCTGCTCCTGCTCCACATCGCGGCAGATTTGCATCGCACTCTGAAATGCAATACGCAGTTGTTCCGCCCCGCACCATTCTTTGCACTCAGGAGCGAGCGCGCTGGCCAGGCAAATCTTTCGAACGAAGTCGATCGACAGACTGATCTCTGAATCGGAGCAGCCGGAGCACGCCCTGAAGAAGACTCTGGGGCCTGTGTCTTTGACTGCGCTGGGGATCGGGGCGGTGATCGGCTCGGGAATTTTTACCGTGATCGGCGTGGCGATCGGGGGAAACCCCGGGGCGTTTGCGTCGTTCGGGGACTCGCCGGTCGTTGATCTGATCCTTCATCATGGCGCGATTGCCAGCAGGCCGGGCGCAGGTCCGGCGCTGGCGGTGTCTCTGGTGCTGGTGGCGATTGTGTGCGCGCTGACGGGGCTCTGCTATGCGGAACTGGCGTCGATGATCCCGATTGCGGGTTCGGCTTATACGTATACCTACGCAACGCTGGGCGAGTTGATCGCCTGGGTGATCGGGTGGGACCTGATTCTGGAGTATGCGTTCAGCAATATGAGCGTCAGCGTGGGCTTTGCCGCGCACGTGGTGGCGTTGCTGGACTGGATGGGGCTGCCGCTTTCGCCTAAGTGGCTTTCGCCTGCGTATCTTCCGCTGGGGTTGCAGGACTTGCAGGGGAAGGACATCTACTCTGCGGGCTGGCACTTCGGATTCAACATACCGGCGTTTCTGATTGTGATGCTGCTGACCGTGGTGCTGGTGCGGGGAATCCGCGAATCGGCGCGGACGAATAACATCATGGTGCTGGTGAAGATTGCGGCGATTCTGTTGTTTGTTTTCTTCGGCCTCAGCTTTATCCATCCGGCGAACTACCATCCGTTCTCTCCCAACGGCTGGAGCGGAGTTCTTGCGGGTGGATCGATTATTTTTTTCACCTATATTGGCTTCGATTCGGTCTCGACGGCGAGCGAAGAGTGCAGGAATCCTCGGCGCGATGTTCCGATTGGGATTCTGGCTACGTTGATCGTCTGTACGTTGCTCTACACCGGAGTGGCGGTAGTACTGACGGGGATGGTGCCGTGGCGGACGGTGGCGGGGGACGCGGCGCCGGTGGTGAATGCGCTGAAGCGCGTGGCGCTTACGCCGGAGGGGCACAGGCTGCACTGGGTGCAGCTTGCGGTGCTGGTGGGCGCACTGGTGGGGATGGTGTCGTCGATCCTGGTGTTCCAGCTTGGTCAGGCTCGGGTGTGGTTTGCCATGTCGCGGGACAGGCTGCTGCCGGACGTGTTCAGCAAGGTGCATCCGCGGTTCCGGACTCCGGCGTTTGCTACGTGGGTTGCGGGCGTGCTGGTGGCGATTCCGTCCGGGCTGTTCGACGTGGGCACGTTTGCGGAGATGTCGAACATCGGAACTCTGTTCGCCTTTGCGCTGGTTTCGGTTGGGGTGATCGTGCTGCGGTACCGGGAGCCGGAGCGCTATCGCGGGTTTCGCGTGCCGTTCGGGCCGGTGATCCCGCTGTTGAGCGTGGTCTTCTGCGTTCTCCTGATGGCGGGGCTGCCGGCTAAGACGTGGGTGCGGTTCTTCGTCTGGCTGGTGGTCGGACTGTTTGTCTACTTCTTCTATAGCCGCAAGCGTAGTGAGTTTTACGAGCGCGAAGCCTAGTATAGAGAGATGGCGCGGAAGCGAACGGGACAAGATCCAGAGATCGATGTAGTTGCGTGGCTGCGCGGGCTGCCGAAGGTGGAGCTGCACTTGCATCTTGAGGGAACGATTCAGCTTGATACGCTTCTGGAGTTGAGCAGGCGGCACGATGCGGAGCCTCTGACCGCAGAGGCGGCGCGGAAGCTTTATGTTTACGAAAATTTCTCCGGGTTTATGGACTCATTCAAGGCGGTCTCCTCGCGGCTGAAGGGGCCGGAGGACTATGAGCTGATTACTTACAACATGATCCGGGACTTGGCGGCGCAGGGGGTGGTTCATGGCGAGGTGTATATCTCCTTTGGAATCATCTACTACTGGAAGAACACGGCGGTGGAGCCGTTTGTGGAGGCGATCGAGCGGGGTCGCGAGCGCGGAGAAAAAGATTTTGGCACGACCGTTTACTGGCTGATCGACGCGGTGCGGCACTTTGGCGCGGAGGAGGCGGCGAAGGTCTTCCGCAAAGCGGCGGAGCTGCGGGCTATCTACCCGAGCATTGTGGGGATCGGGATCGGTGGCGACGAGGCTCGGGGAAGCGCCGAGCTGTTTCGCGAGCTGTACGCCGAGGCCAGGGAGGCCGGGTTGCGACTGACGGCCCATGCGGGGGAGACGATCGGGCCGGAGAGCATCTGGGCGGCGATTAATATAGGGGCGGAGCGGTTGGGACACGCGCTTTCGGCGCAGTATGATGCGGAGCTGCTGGAGGCTCTGGCGGAGAAGCAGATTCCGCTGGAGCTCAATGTTACCAGCAACATACGGACGGGATGCTGCCCGGGGTTTGAGGAACACCCGGTGAAGCATTACTTCGATTCGGGGCTGATGGTAACGATCAACTCGGATGATCCGCCGATGTTCGGGAGCAACCTGCTGGAGGAGTATGTGCTGGTGCAGGAGCGGTACGGATTCTCGCTGGAGCAGATGCGAGAGCTGGCGGCGAATGCGGTGGAGGCGAGCTTTCTGCCGCCGGAACGGAAGCTGGATCTGCTGCGGCGGGTGGAGCAGTATGGGGATTAACTTTCCTTCTTTTTCGGTTTGGAGATTGGTGAAAGACTAAAAATATTTTGTGGGTTTGTTTGATAGTTGGTTATTGATTTTCTGGTTAATGAAGGAAGGGGTCTCGGCTTTTGCCGGGGCTTTTTCGTGTCCGTTGCTGGTTTTGCGGTGGTTGCCGCGGGGATTTTTGCTGGTGGAAGATGGTTCGAAGGCGGTGGGGAACGGAAGCTGCTGTGGGGATTCATCTGTGCGGCTGGATGGCAGGGCGGTGGCGGTGTGGGGAATCTGGATGGAAGATAGATGGATGGGCGTGGACTTGCAGCGGGTGGTGGCGGTGGACTGGTCGGGTGACAAGGGGCCGGGGCAGAGGAAGAAGATCTGGGCCGGGGTTTGGACGGCTCCGGCGGATGGGGCGAAGGCCGGGAGGGTGACGCTGGAGAGTGGGCGGACGCGGGAGGAGCTTTTCGACTGGCTGGTGGAGATGGCGGCGGAGACTCCGCGGATGGTGGTGGGGATTGATTGCTGCTTCAGCTTTCCGGCGTGGTTTCTGGCGGAGCATGAGTGCGCTACGGGGTTCGAGTTCTGGCGGAAGGTGGCGGAGGGGCAGGGTGAGAGATGGCTGGCGAGCGAGTGCGAGGAGGTGGCTCGGGATGAGCGGTTCTGGGGGAAGCCGCACAAGAGGCCTCCGCAGTTCTGCGGAGAGGGGCTGGCTCAGTCGATGCGGAGGACGGACATGGACAACAAGATCACGCCGAAGATGCTGGAGGGAGACCCGGAGCGGGCGGCGAAGGTGAAGGGGATTACGCCGAAGTCGCCGTTCCAGATTGGCGGGAGCGGAAGCGTGGGGACGGGGAGTTTGCGGGCGATGCCGTTTTTGCTGCGGCTGCGGGAGGCGGGGTTTCGGGTGTGGCCGTTTGAAGGTTCGGCGGTGGCGAGTGGGCGGCCTGCGCCGCTGGTGGTGGAGATGTATACGCGGTTGCTGACGGGGGCGGTGAAGAAGAGTAATCCGTTGGCTCGGAAGGCTTATCTGGATGAGAGGCGGAAGGCTTATGCGGGGCTTTCGCGTGGGGTGATGGAGAAGGCGTTGGGGAGTGAGGACGCGTTTGATGCGCTGGTTTGCTGTATGGAGATGGTGCGGTGGCGGGGGGAGTTTGCTGGGTTGAAGGCTACGCGGGATGAGGTGTTGCGGCTGGAGGGGATTACCTGGCGGCCTGGGGTGGTGGGTTAGGCGAGGAGACGGTCGAGCTCCTCCGGTGTGAGATGGAAGGGATTGATGAGGGTTATTCCTTCCAGAGCGCGGCCGTTCTGCATGTCTTCGGTGAAGAGGGTCTGGCAGCCGGAACGTTTTGCGGTGGAGATCAGAAGCGCGTCGAAGAACTGGAGATGGTGCTGCTGATGGAGTTGGATGGCTGCGAGGAGATCTTCGGGGGAGTATGGAATGACTTCCGAGGATTCAATTGCTCGGCTGACGACTTCGGATATCTGCGAGACCCGGGCAAGGAGCTTCTTCCTTACGCAGACGGCATAAAACTCGCTCAGGCATTGCAATGGCAGAAATGCGGTGCTTGAGTAGACCCTAGCCATGATAGTTCTGGCTATGCGATGTTTTGCGGCATCCGTGGGGTCGATGGAATAGATGAGGATATTTGTATCGACAGTAAAATTAGTCACGCTCGTAAAGCTCATCTCGATCGGTGATCTTCAGTCCACCTAAATTGATACCGCGTTCCATGATCTCCATCAGGCGTTCTACGGCTTCAAGGCGTTTCTGTTCCTTGGCATCCACTTCGTTGGCGCCGCTGACAGGGACGATTTCGGCGATGGTTCTGCCGCCCTGTACGAGTTGGAGGCGATGGCCGGACTCAAGTTCTACCAGAGCGTCGTGATCGAGGAGCTGGGCTGAGATTTGGCGCATGGCGATTCTCCAATAGTTGCTGGTGTTGATTGTAACGTCCTGACGTATATCTCCGCTGATAAACTTGAAGCTTATGAGCACACGTTCGGGCAATCAGATTCGGGAAGATTTTCTGCGGTTTTTTGAGGGCAAGGGGCATCGGCGGGTGCACTCTTCTTCGCTGGTTCCGGCGAACGATCCTACGCTGCTGTTTACCAATGCGGGGATGAATCAGTTCAAGGACGTCTTTCTGGGTCTGGAGAAGCGCGACTATACGCGGGCGGCCAGCTCGCAGAAGTGCGTGCGGGCGGGTGGCAAGCATAACGATCTGGAGAACGTCGGGTTCACGCGGCGGCACCATACCTTCTTCGAGATGCTGGGGAATTTCTCTTTTGGCGACTACTTCAAGAAGGACGCGATTGCGTATGCGTGGGAGCTGCTGACCTCGAAGGAGTGGTTCGGGATCGATACGAGCAGGCTGTATGTGACGGTGTTTGAGGGCGATGCGAAGGTTCCGCGGGACGACGAGGCGGAGCAGTTCTGGGTGGAGACGGGCGTGCCGAAGGACCGCATCTTCGGGATGCCGGGCAAGGACAACTTCTGGCAGATGGGGGATACGGGGCCGTGTGGGCCTTGCTCGGAGATCTTCTTCGATCTGGGGATTGAGGCGGCGGAGGAGCCGGGGGTTGATAAGCCGTTTCCGCAGGACGACCAGCGGTATGTGGAGATTTGGAACCTGGTGTTCATGCAGTTTGACCGGGCCAGCGATGGGACGCTGACGCCGCTGCCTAAGCCGTCGATTGATACGGGGATGGGGCTGGAGCGGGTTTCGGCGGTGTTGCAGGGAGTGTTGTCGAACTTTGAGACGGATTTGTTTACTCCGTTGATTGATAGAGCGGCGGAGTTGGTTAATTACGAGGAGAGAGTGAGGATGCAAGGTGCTTTGGCTTGGACCACTCCCTTAAAACCTCATTATGATAAGCAACGTAAAGAAGATCTTGCCAGCCTGCGAATTATTGCAGACCATGCTCGAGCAGTGACCTTTTTGATTTCGGATGGAGTTTTGCCCTCGAATGAGGGGCGCGGATACGTCCTTCGCAAGATCCTTCGGAGAGCAATTCGACACGGCCGCAAACTTGGCTATGAGCAGCCGTTCATGTTTGAAATGGTTTATGAAGTACGACGGCAAATGGAGTCTTCCTATCCAGAATTGGAAGAGAGCGTTATCCGGGTCGCAGAAATTGTTCGTAAAGAGGAGGAACAGTTTCTGCGGGTACTTGCTCGAGGTTCGGCAAAATTTGAAAATCTACTCGACTACACATGGAGTAGGCGCGATGATGAGCGTTTAGAGTTCCTTAGGGCTTTAGCGAGAGATAAACCAGAGTCAGCAAAACGGTTTATAGAAGAGGAGCGAGGCTTCATCAAAGGAGTTGGGGAAGTCTTACATGTCAAGTCTAGATGCAAGGACGTCCCTGCCTTGGTTACAGAGCTATACGGGCAAGAGCTGGCAACTTCGATATTAGGCAAGTGGGAGGAGATTAGCTCAAAGCCAATTATTTTATCTGGCAAAGAGGCTTTTGAAATCTACGAGACATACGGTTTGCCTCTTGATTTTATGGCAGATGCAACGCGTGATAACGACATGGTCTTCGACATGGAAGGGTTTGAGCGGGCTAAGGAAGAGGAGCAGGCTCGGGCTCGGGCTTCCTGGAAAGGGGGATCGCAGAAGTCGGCGGCTCCGGTTTATCGGGAGTTGGCTAAGACGGAGTTTGAAGGGTATTCGACGCTGAAGGTGGAGGGGGCGCGGGTGTTGGCGCTGGTGCGCGATGGTGTGGGTGTGCCGGAGTTGAAGACGGGTGAGGCGGGCGAGGTGGTGCTGGATGCCACTAGCTTTTATGCGGACTCGGGTGGGCAGGTGGGCGATGTAGGCTGGCTTTACTCGGGCGATCACAACTCGGTGGTGGCCGATGTGGCCGGTTGTACGAAGCCGGTGCAGGGCGTGTTTGCGCATAAGGTGGTGGCGCGGCAGACGATTGCGGTGGGCGATGCGGTGGATACGGTCGTCGATGGTGCGGTGCGGGCGGCTACGGAGCGGAACCATACGGGGACGCATCTGCTGCACGCGGCTCTGCGCGAGGTGCTGGGCAAGCATGTGAAGCAGGCGGGGTCGTTGAATGACCGCGACCGGCTGCGGTTCGACTTCTCGCACTTTGCGGGTGTGGCCGAGGAGGAGTTGCAGGAGGTTGAGGAGATTGTGAACCGCGAGGTGCTCGGCAATACGAAGGTCGAGACGCTGGTGGATGTGCCGATCGACGTGGCGGTGAATGAGCTGGGCGCGATGGCGCTGTTCGGCGAGAAGTACGGCGAGCGCGTGCGAGTGGTGAAGATCGGCGGCTTCTCGACGGAGCTTTGCGGAGGTACGCATACGGGGGCCACGGGCGAAATTGGGCTGATCAAGATCGTCGGCGAGGGCTCGGTGTCTTCGGGAGTGCGGCGCGTGGAGGCGGTTTCGGGTACGGGCGCGCTATATGAGTTCCGGCGCGGGTTCGATGTGGCTCGGGTGGTGGGGCAGATGGTGGGGGCTACGGATGCCTCGCCTGCGGATGCTCTGCGGCAGCGGGTTGCGGCTCAGGAAGAGGAGATGAAGAAGCTGCGGCGGGAGCTGGACGCGATTCGCATGAAGGCGGCGGCTTCGTCGGTGGCGGATGCTGCTTCTTCGGCCGTGGAGGTGAAGGGCGTGAAGGTGCTGGCGCAGCGCGTGGATGGGGTGGAGAAGGCTCAGATGCGCGAGCTGGTGGACCAGCTTCGCGGGAAGCTGGGTTCGGGCGTTGTGGTGCTGGGCGCGGCGGCGGAGGGGAAGGTTTCGCTGATTGTGGGCGTGACCAAGGACCTTACGGGGCGGGTGCAGGCGGGCAAGATCGTCGGGCTGCTGGCGGCGAAGGTTGGAGGCAAGGGCGGTGGGCGGCCTGATCTCGCGGAGGCGGGCGGGAGTGATGCGGGTGCGCTGGATGGCGCGCTGGCGGGGGCTTCTGAGGTTGTGGGCGGATTGCTGGGGTAGGTTGCTGGCTGTGTAGGGCGATGATTCCGTGCGGCTTCGCTCCCTGCTTTCGGCGGAGGGGTGTTGCCGCTTTGCGGTGGTATTTGGCGCGGGGCTTAGGCCCCGCTCTATCTCAAGACCAAGAACAAAGGCAACGACAAAAGCAACGGCAATAGATCCGTCGCTTCGTCCTTCGGACTTTGCTCCAGCCTTCGGCAGAGCGGTAGTCGCTTCGCGACGGTCGTTTTGACGCCGGGCTGAAGCCCGGCTCTAATCCCAACAGCAAGTGCAACGGCAAGAACAACAGCAAGTGCAATGGCAAGAACAAAAGCAACAGCAAACGCAGATTCCCTTCGGGAATGACAAGCCAAAAAACGGACAACAACAACGGCAAATGCAACAGCAAGAACAAGTGCTTATGGGCTTTGGAGGGGGATGGGTAGAGAAGCGGGTTTCTCCGCTTCTCAGCGTGATGAGGCCGCGCCGCTCCGGTCGAAATGACGGGGATTTGGGATCATTGGAGGAAAGGCAGCAGCAAGAAGAACGACAAGAGCAACGGCAAAAGTAAAAGCGAAATACAAGGGGCTCCACTGCGGCGGCAAAAAAGCGCCGCCTCCGGTTGAGATGACGTGCTTTTGTGGTGGTGGTTAAGAAGGGCGGTCCTCACTCTTCGCGCTCATGTCGCTTCGGGAGGATGCATTTTTATGGGGGAGTATCGCGGGGTGTACTGGGTGGGTTTTCACACACGGCGGTGGGGCTGGCTCTCTTAAACTTAGGTTGTCTGGTTAGGTTGTCCGGGCTGAGAAAAAAAACGATGGGCCTGAGCTGGAAAATTCGTAGCGGGTGGGGTTGCGCGGTGTTGCTGGGCTGCGTGACGATGCAGAGCTTTGCGGCGCGTCCTGTGCAGCGCCGCGCGGTGGAGTTGACGCCGTGGGAGCAGGCGGAGCGTGGGCGCGAAGCGCTGGAGGCGATTCCGGAGCGCCGCCGGACGAAGGTGGACTATACGCGGGCGATGAATGGGTTTCGCGCGATCTACCATGATTCGCCGGGCGATGTTCATGCTCCGGATAGCGTAAATACTGTGGCGGAGCTGCTGGTGGAGCAGGGACGGTTGCTGCAAGATGCGAAGTCTCTGAAGGATGCGGTGGGGCAGTATGAGTTTCTGCGGGTGCAGTATCCGGGGAGCTCGCTGCGGGTGGCCGCGCTGCTGGCGCAGGGGCAGATCTACCAGAACGATCTGCATGATGCGGGCTCGGCGAAGGAGCGGTATGCGCTGCTGGTGAAGGATTTTCCGCGGAGCGAGATGGCGGAGGAGGCCCGGGCCGGGCTGGCGTCGCTGAATCAGGGCACTGGGCGCAAGGGACAGGGCTCGGGGCGTGTGACTGCTGCGGCGATTGTTCCTGCTGCTCCCGTTGCGGTGGATGGTGCTAAGTCGCGGGTTGTGGCTGGAGGGAATACTTCCGGTAGGCCGGGTGTTTCGGCTAAGGCGGATGCGGCTTCCGGTGTGAGCAAGGCGGTTGCTCCGGCTTCGGTTTCTGCTCCTGTTACGGCTGCGGTTCCTGCACAGGGAAGCGGCGGGGTCAGCTCGTTTGCTCCGATGCCGGTGACGGGACAGGCGGCGACGGAGTGGCGTAATGGTGGTTCTGCCGCTACGGCTGCGGTGGAGAAGACGGCGGCTGTTCAGGACGCGAATGCCGCCAGCGCGGGGCCTATGCATGTGGCCGCCACGACGAAGCGGCGCGGGGAGATGGCGCAGGTCACGGGGATTCGGCACTGGTCGACACCGGACTATACGCGGGTGGCGATCGACCTGGGCGACGATGTGACGTATGAGGCTGCGCGGGTGCCGAACCCGGACAGGATTTACTTCGATCTGCATGGGACTAAGCTGGCGCATGAACTGGTGGGCAAGAGCTTTACCGTGACGGACGACGGGTTTCTGAAGCGGATTCGGGCAGCGCAGTTCTCCGACGATATGACTCGGGTGGTGCTGGATGTGAACGACGTGACGGAGTACTCGGCATTTTTGCTGCCGAATCCGTACCGGCTGATTATTGATATTCATGGGAAGGGCAAGGCGGGGACGGGAGCGGCCCAGGTGGCTGCGATGGCTCCGGTGCAGCGTCCGGCGGAGACCTCGGCTTCTACGGTGCCGAACACGACGGCGGTGAAGTCGTCGAGCTCGTTCGATGTGGCGGCGTTGAGCGCGCAGCCGGGCAAGGTGGATGCTACGAGCCAGCCGACGTCGCAGCCGATTTCGGCGGTGGTGAAGGAGCAGGGGACAGGGCTTAGGGCTCAGGGCTCGGGAAAGACGCAGGCTGCGGATGCTGCGGCGGATGGGGGCTCGGGGGCGGTAGATACGGCTTCTACGACGGCTAAGAAGAGCAGGAGAGGGAAGTCCGTGAAGGACGCCGGGGCGGATGCGCTTCCGGCGCGGGCGGCGGTTCCGACGGCGGACGGCGAGACCTCGCTGGTGCGGGCGCTAGGGCTGAAGATCGGGCGCATTGTGATCGATCCGGGGCACGGTGGGCACGACTCCGGGACGCTGGGCGCGGATGGTATTGAAGAGAAGGACGTGGTGCTGGATGTGGCGCTACGGCTGGGCAAGCTGCTGCATGAGCGGCTGGGGTCGCAGATCATCTACACGCGCTCGGACGACACGTTTATCCCGCTGGAGACGCGGACGGCGATTGCGAACAAGGCACAGGCGGACCTGTTCCTTTCGATTCATGCGAACTCTTCGCAGGACACGAGTGCGCGCGGAGTGGAGACCTACTACCTGAACTTTACGACTTCGACTGACGCGCTGGAGACGGCGGCGCGCGAGAACGCGGTGTCGGACCAATCGGTGCATCAGTTGAGCGATCTGGTGAAGAAGATTGCCCTGAAGGACAAGATCGCGGAGTCGCGGGAGTTTGCCAGCGACGTGCAGCAGGGGCTGTACAACGGATTGCAGAAGGGCAATGTGGGGCTGAAGGACCGTGGCGTGAAGAAGGCTCCGTTTGTGGTGCTGATCGGAGCGAACATGCCGTCGATTCTGGCGGAGATCTCGTTCGTCACGAATGAGAAGGACGCGGCGCAGCTTCGCGAGCCGGAGTATCGGCAGCGGGTGGCGGAGAGTTTGTACAAGGGTGTTGCCAAGTATACGAGTGGGTTGAGCGGGGCTCATCCGCCTACGGAACAGGCTAGCGGGAATTAGAAGATAGAAAAGCGCCCTTGCGCCGGGCGGGCGGTACTTCGTACCGTGCTGGGCTTTGCTTGGGCCTCCCGTTGGTCGGCGGTAGGATTTTGCTGCCGACTGGCGGGAGGTCCACGCGAAGCTTTAGGAAGGCGTGCTAACGCCCGCCTCGCTCGTAGCGGGTTCGTCCGGCAGGACTTCTATCTGTGCGGTGGTGTGGTGTAGTCTGACGGAAGTATGGGTGTTTCTGGTTCGTTTCGCGTGGTCTCGTGGGCATTGCTTGGAGTGGCGCTGGTGGTTCCGGCGGTGGCGCAGGAGGCCAGGACTATGCTGGCTATGCCGCCTACTCCTCTGCTGCCGGAGGCGCTGCGGACGGGGCCGGATCATGATGCGGGCAATGGCGCTCCGGCGTGGAGCGGGGCCGATGCGCCGATTCTTGTCGAGGACGGCATTAAACGCTATGAGCGGGGGAATGCGCCTGCTCCGGCGCGTGGCTCGGTTACGGTGTATCAGTTTGACGACGCTACGGGGGCTTATGCGGCCTATACCTATCTGCGGCGGAGTGCTGGTGGGAAGGTGACGCAGAGCGGGGTTTCGGTGGTGATTTCGAGCCTGAAGCCTGAGCCTGCTGCGTTGATGAAGACGGTTGAGATTGGTCTGCCGAAGATCGGCGGGACGAAGGGGCTGGCTCCGCTACTGCCGACGTACCTGCCGCAGAAGGGGCTGGAGAAGGATTCGGTGCGGTACGCGCTGGGGCCGGCGGGATATCAGTCGATGGGCGGCGGGCTGCCGGTGGGCGTGGTCGGGTTTGACAAGGCGGCGGAGGTGGTGACGGCGAAGTATCAGGGCCGGGGGACGCTGACGCTGCTGCTGTATCCCACGCCGCAGATTGCGGGCGACCACGGGCGGCAGATTGCGGCGGAGATGAATCGCGAGGGCAGCGCGGCCGGTACGGTGAAGCTGCGGCGCGAAGGGACGCTGGTGGCGATGACGACCGGATCGTGGAACGCGGCTGAGGCCAAAGCGTTGGTCGAGAGCATCCACCTGCGCGACCAGTTGACGTGGAACAAGCCCATGCCGCTGGAGTTCCATGCGGAGGTGAAGAAGACCTATAACCTGCTGACCAGCATCGCGATCTTCTGCGGGGTGGGCGCACTGGCGGCGATCATTCTGGGGCTGTTTTTGGGCGGCGGGAGGGCGGCGATCCGGGTGATGCAGGGCAAGCCCGCGGCTACTGAACCGGAGTTCCTGAGGATCGACTTGAGCGGCCGGAGCGAGCCCATACACGCCGAGGGAACCGGGGGAGCGGAGCCCAAGGGTTGACGGGTTGCCGGGGATGGGCCTGAAACTGCACCGGAGGCAGTGCAGGCTCGGGTCTAAACGGCTGATTCAATAGTATTTCGACAGATCGGGAACTACGTAAAAGCGAATATATGGCGAATTGGTGGGCGGCTGTTGACCACGGAGTAACCCCTTTAACTAACTCGTACATAATGACTTATGCAAAGTCAGATTTGGTCTTGACACGAGTTTTGGCCAAACTTAGTATTTCGCCAGAAAGTTCTGATGGCTTTGCCTCCGTTGGAGCTATTCTCCCTAAAGAAGAGGCCACCTCGTTGCCGGGTGGCCTTTTCCCTTGCTGGAGGGCCGCTGGAGGCTCGCCATGGGGGACGGGAGGATTGCCTATGGTTGGGCGAGTGCGAGCGATTTGCGGGGCTGTTTGCGGCTCGATTTGGCGTATGCGCCCGAAGCCGCTAAAATAGAAAGACAGGCCGATGTAGCTCAGTTGGTAGAGCAACTGATTCGTAATCAGTAGGTCAGCGGTTCAACTCCGCTCATCGGCTCCAGGATTTTGTTGTTGATTTGATTTGGGTTAGTAAAAAGACAAGCCGCCATCTCTGGCGGCTTTTTTGCTTTTCTGCGGAAGGGGCTCCCGCAGGGTTTGGCTATTTCTTTTCAGGGAGAGCGAAGGCTACGTAGACTCCGCCCTTGGGGGTGGCGGGATCGCGGTCGCCTCCGCAGGCGATGACTACGTACTGGCGTCCGTTGATCTCGTAGGTGGCGGGCGTTGCGTTGCAGGAGAGAGGCATCTTCGCCTCCCACAGCAGCTTGCCCGTTGCCTTGTCGAAGGCGCGGAACTTCTTGTCTAGAACCGTGGCTCCGATGAAGAGGACGCCGCCGTCGGTGACTACCGGGCCGCCGTAGTTTTCCGAGCCGGTGTTGGGCAGGCCCTTGGCGGTCAGCTCCGGGTACTGGCCCAGAGTTACCTTCCACACGTAATCTCCGGTGTCGAGGTTGATGGCGTTAAGGGTGCCCCACGGGGTTGCGTTGGCGGGGTAGCCGTCCTGATCGAGGAACTTCTTGTAGCCGGTGGTTCCATAGACTACGGGGCCGGTGCTGGTGTCGGCGGTGGTGTCGCCGTTCAGCAGGAAGTCGGCGATGCCGCGGCGCTGGGCCGGGGCGATGGTGGGGAAGCCGGGCATTCGTCCGCGGCCGGTCTCGATGAGGGCGACGATCTGGTCGGCGGTCATCTTCTCCGTGAGGTTAGTGAGGGCGGGGAAGGTCGGTGGCGAACCGGCCATGTGCTCGCCGTGGCAGGTGGCGCACTGGGTGAGGTAGAGCGCCTTGCCGCCGGAGCCTCCGGTGCGTTTGACGAGGGCGTTGGTGAGGCCCACGTCGTTGGAGTTGATATAGATGATGTGGGTCCTGGGATCGAAGGCCGAGCCGCCCCATTCGGCGCCGCCGTCGTAGCCGGGGAACATTACCGTTTCCTGCCCGATGCGGTTGGGCATGAACTGGCCGTTGCTGATGTAGGTGCGGAACTTTTCAAGAGCGTACTGGTGGGCTTCGGGGGTGCGCGTGGTGAGCAGGTCTTCGGTCAGAGCCTGGCGGGCGAACGGCGCGGGCTTGGTGGGGAACGGCTGGACGGGAGAGGCGACCTCTCCGGCGACGGTGCTGGCCGGGACCTTGCGGTACTCGATGGGGAACAGAGGCGTGCCGTCCACTCGGTTGAAGAGGAACATAAAGCCCTGCTTGGTGGTCTGGGAGACGGCGGGCACCTGCTTGCCGTTGCGCGTGACGGTGACGAGCGTCGGCGGGGAGGGGAAGTCGCGGTCCCAGAGGTCGTGATGCACGCCCTGGAAGTGCCAGATGCGCTCGCCGGTCTCGGCATTGAGGGCGAGGAGGGTGTTGGCGAAGAGGTCGTCGCCTACGCGGTCGGCCCCATACCAGTCGGTGGCGGCGGAGCCGGTGGGGATGTAGACGATGCCGCGTTCGGCATCGAGCGCCATACCGCACCAGTTGTTCGCGGCTCCGTTGGTCTTCCATGAGTCCTTCGGCCAAGTGTCGTAGCCGAACTCGCCGGGGTGCGGGATGGTGTGGAAGGTCCAGCGCAGCTTGCCGGTGTGGACGTCGTAGGCGCGAATGTCGCCGGGGGGCGCGGGCTCCTGCTCGGGGGTTGCGTCGCCGAGGATGAGCAGATCTTTATAGACGACGCCGGGGCTGGTGATGGAGACCGACTGCATCTGCGGCTCGCCGCGCAGGTTCTCGCGCAGGTCGATGCGGCCATTGTTGCCGAAGCCGGGGATGCCTTTGCCGGTGGTGGCGTCGATGGCGTAGACGTAGTTGGCGACTCCGGCGAAGAGGCGCTTCTCATTGCCTTGGTGCCAGTAGGCGAGGCCGCGCTCAGCACGCGCGGGGACCGCGCCGCGCTCGGAGTCGAACTTCCAGATGAGCTTGCCGGTGGCGGCGTCGAGCGCGAAGACTTTTTGGGTGGGGGTGTAGCCGTAGAGCACGCCATCGATGATGAGGGGCGTGGTTTCGAGGCCGCCTTTTTCTCCGGCGTCGTAGCTCCATACCTGCTGGAGCTGGGAGACGTTCTTCGTGGTGATCTGCTTGAGCTCGGAGTAGTGGACGTTGCCCGGCGAGCCGCCGGAGTAGGCCCAGTCGGTCTGGCCCTTCTTTGCCGGGGTGGGAGCCTTTGCGGAATGGGCTTGCGCGGCGAGGCCGATGCCGATTCCGAAGGTGGAGACGATCACAGCAAAATAGGAAAGCGAAACCCAGCGGTTCCTTCGATCCATAGTTCGACCCGTAGCATGACTCACTATCTTCTCCCTTGTCCTGGCAAAGCGTCTTTAGTTGGATTACTGATTTTCCGGCCCCAGCGCGAGCACGAAGTAACGGGCAGGGACGTCGTCCGGGTTGCGGATGCCGTGCAGCTCGTTCGAGCCCGCGAACAGCGCCGATCCTGCTCCGGCGCGTGTGGACTTGCCGTTGATGGTGAACTCCAGCGTTCCATCTACTACGAGCACCATCTCTTCGTGACGATGCTGGTGCGGCTGGTGCGGGATGCTGTGCGGGGCAAGCTCGGACTCGTGCATGGAGATCTGGCAGCCCTCGAAGAGCTTGCCCTTGAAGACATCGTGGTAGGTCAGGGCTCCGCTCTGGCGCGTCGGCAACGCGGCGTAGTCGTAGATTTTGGATGGCAGTGTTGTCTTCTGTTCCTGTGCGGCTGCGGCGGCTCGCGCCATGGCGAACAGGCCGGGGAGTACGACGCAGGCTTCTCTTCTCGACAGATTCATGGGACTCTTCCTCTCTGAGATCACTGTGGTTTCGACCGGTCTATAGATATTGATCTAGCGTTGCGGTCCCAGCTCGACGACGAAGTACTTGGCCAGTCCCGGCCCCGGATTGCGGACGCCGTGCTGATCGCCGGAACCGATGAAGGCGACGCTGCCCTTGGTGATCCGCGAGGTCTTGCCGTTGATGGTGACGTCGAGTGCGCCGTCGAGCATAAGGAACATCTCCTCGCCGTTGTGGTGGTGCGCCGGATGCGGCTCGTGACCGGCCTGGAGCGCGGACTCGTGGACGGAGAACTTGCATCCGTCCACGGTCTTTCCGTCTACCAGCGAGCGGTACTCCAATGCATCTCCGTGGCGCACCGGCAACTGGTCGAAGACGTAGACCTTCGACGGAATATGTTCCGTGCTGGTTTGGGCGGCCTGCATGGGAAGTCCGGCCGTAAGCAGTGCAGACAGCTCTCTGCGCGACAAGTTCATTCGAGGTTCTCCCTGAGTTTCAGTAGCGATGTTGCGTTGAATTCTTTGGTGGAGGAATTGTATTTCGGTTTATGGGTTCGAGTCTTCTCCTGTCTTGCTAGAAGTGAATCTTCGCGGAGAGTTGAATGATACGCGGGTCTGCGGCGGAGGTGACTCTGCCGTAGGTCGCAGTAGCGCTGAGGTTCGAGCCGGGATCGAGCAGGTTGGTGTGGTTGAGGACGTTGAAGGATTCGGCGCGGAACTGGAAGTCGCGGGTCTCGGTAAATTTGAAGCGCCTGCTGAATCCGAGATCGAGATCGACGTAGCCCGGCCCGAGGATGGAGTTGCGGTGCGCGTTGCCGAAGGTACCGATGGGATTCGGCGTGAAGGCAGTGGTGTCGAACCATTTTGTGATGGTTCGCGTGCCCAGGCGCGAGGACTTCACGTAGTTCGGGCGATCATTGCCGATGCCGGTGCGGGAGTTGTCCGCGCCGCTGCTGGGATTGATCCAGTCGCCGCTGTAGGAGCTGATGATGGCGGAGAGCTCCCAGTCGCTCAACAGTCTTCGCGTCCATGCGTCCTTCCATTTGCTGGGCGACGTGGCGACGATGGAGGTGTTGAAGATGTGACGATGGTCGTAGTTGCAGTTGCCGTACTCGCCCGCTGCGTTGGTGGGGTTCTGATACTGCGGGAAGGCGAGGTCATTCGCGTTGTCGGCGATATCGAGGCAGTGCGCGTAGGTATAGTTCGCGAGGATACTGAAGTTCTGGCTGTAGCGTTTGTTCGCGGAAAGGATCAGCGCGTTATAGTTGGCGGTGCCGCTGGGGTCGGCCTGCGCGATGGAGCCGACGAGCCCTCCGGCGGTGGGCGAGGGGTTCTGGCGGTTGAGGACGCGGCGGCTGTTGGTGTTGGCGACGGTGGAGGTGGAGGCCCCGGTAAAGACTGCCGGGTTGCCCTCGGTCTGGTTCCACAGGTGGGTGCTCTTGTTGCCGAGATAGGAGGCCTTGAGCAGAAGGTTCTTCCAGACCTGCCGCTCTACGACGAGGTTCCACTGCTGGATGTAGGCCGTCGGCATGGAGGCCGGCATGTTGATGAAGGAGCCGAAGGGAACGAAGAAGGCGTTGGTCGGCGGCGGAGTCGGCAGCGGGAACGGATCGCCGCCGATCTGCTGATAGGGATTGGTAAAGCCGCCGGAGGGATCGGACAGCGTGATGAGGTCTCCGAAGGGAGAGACCTGGCTGAAGCGCTCGGTGTACATCAGGATTGGCTGCGCGTAGAAGATGCCGTAGGAGGCGCGGACGACCGTGCTCGTATCCGGGTGCCACGCCACGCCGAAACGAGGCGCGATGTTGTTCCAGTCCCTGGAGGTGAAGGCCTTCGGGATGCCCTTGTCCCCGTAGTAGAAGAAGCCCGGAGGCGCGTTGACGAACTTTGTGCTGACGGTTCCCGCGTTGAAGGCCGTGCGGTCGAAGCGAACGCCAATGCCGCTGGAGTCGGATTCAGGCAGCAGCGGCTCCCAGCGCAGGCCGAAGGTCAGGGTGAGGTTCGGCGTTGCCTCCCATGTGTCCTGGAAGTACAGGCTCGTGATGTTCTGGCTGGGGTGAATCACGAGGGGCATTCCCTTGCCGACGGTGAAGACTCTGCCCATGAGGAAGTCGCTCAGGGGGCTTCCGGTGAGTGAGCCGTTGAAGACGAACTGGCCGTTCGAGACCGTGTTCGCCAGCCAGTCCAGCGTGTTCTTGAAGTACTCGCCGCCAAAGGAGAAGTGATGCGTTCCACGGATCAGGTCGATGTCGTCGGCGATCTGGTAGGAGTTCGTCTTGAAGTGTCCGGGCGCGCAGGTGCCGCAGCCGGTGGCGAAGGAGTTGGTCGCGCTGACGTCGAGGAAGTTCTTCACCAGTGGATTCAGATTGACCCCGATGTCTGCGGGGTTGATGAGGTTCGCCGGAGCGCCGCGGTCGATGCGCGTCCGCGAGAACCGGAAGTGCGCCGTGTTGATGAGGCCGGTGGAGAAGACGTAGGTGTGGCCGACGACCGCGTTCTGCGCGAGCGAGACGACGCCGGGACGCGCCGCGCTGAGGATGTGGGTACCGTCGAAGACGGCGGGGTTGCGATAGTCGGCGGCGAAGTAGCGGCCGAAGATGGTCTGCTTGGAGCTCTTGGTCCAGTCGGCGCGGCCAATGTACTGGTCTTCGTCGCCGGTGGTGGGAATGCCGAAGGTGACTTTGCCGCAGGGATCGGTCGAGGTGGGGAAGTATTTTGTCGCCAGCTCCACGGCTGGAGCGCTGTATTTCGAGGGGTCAAAGTGTCCGCCGCCGCAGGCGGTGAAGTCGCCGGCGAGCATCGCGGCTGTGGGGACAAATGCGGTGGTGCCCTGCGGCGTCTGGCGGTTGCGCGTTCCCTGGTATCCGCCGAAGAAGAAGAGCTTGTCCTTCAGCACCGGGCCGCCTACGGTGCCGCCGTACTGGTTGCGATGCAGCGTGTCGCGGGTGGCGGCGAAGTAGTTGCGGGCGTTGAAGTCGCCGTTGCGGATGAACTCGAACAGGTCGCCGTGGAACTGGTTCGTGCCGGACTTGGTGACGACGTTGACGGTCGCTCCGGGATGTAGTCCGTGGCTGGCCGAGGTCACGCTCGTCTCTACGCTGAACTCCTGCAATGCATCGGGGAAGGGGAAAGGCTGGTTGACGTTGGTGAAGACGTCCTCGTTGTCGGCTCCGTCCATCAGGTAGTTGATGAAGTTTCCGCCGCCGACCGCCAACGATACGGAGCTGGGATAGTTCTTGCTCCCTACGGCTCCTCCGTTGCCGGACTGGGTTGCGGCCCCGGCCAGAATGATGAGCTGCGTGGCCTGCCGTCCGTTCAGGGGAAGATCGACAATGCGTCGCTGGTCGATCACCGTGGCCACTGCTATCTGGGAGGTTTGCACCATCTCCGCATTGGCGTTGACCTCCACCTGCTCGGAGACCTGTCCGATCTCCATCGTCACCGCGATCTGGGGCTGGTCGCCGACCTGGAGCTCAATGCCGCGCTGCACATAGGTCTTGAAGCCGGTCTTCTCCACGTTCAGCGTGTAAGGGCCGACGGGCAGTTGCGGGATGATGTAGGTCCCCTCGCTTCCGCTGGCGGTGCTGCGTTGCAGGCCGGTCTGGGTCTGGGTGACGGTGATCTTTGCATCCGGAATTGCGGCACCCGTGCCGTCGAGGATGGTGCCGGTGATCTGAACCGTAGCGACGGCCTGTCCTGAAGCGGTTCCACTGTTTACCGCGACTGCGAACGCGGTTGTAATCAGGAGAACAAGTTTCCATGTACTCATAGCGGCTTCCACCTTTTCTGAATGGCGCTTTTTCTTTTCCGCGTGCGGCGGTTCTGGCCCTGCGCGGCACGTTTTCAATACCGGTTCGAACCTCGTTCTTGAGGCTGGCCGCAAATACTAGTCAGACTGTCAGACCAATGTCAACGAGGAAATATTTTAATTTTCGTATTACAAATCATTCGATGGTCAGACCAATAGGGAAAGAATCCGGTTTTCCAAAATCCGGGGAGCAAAAAGGAAATACACTGATTCCACTTGCCGCCGCTTCCTGTTTTCCAGATACTGCTTCCGGTCTGCGCTGGAGGCTACGCGATACAGTTGTTTGTCATAAGCCGCTTCCCCATTTGAAGTTTAAGGAGCCTGTGCACGATGCCTGAATCGTCTCCTGTTGCCTGTTCCGCGCTCTCTGCGATCTCCCCTGCTCACTTGCCATCTGCGGTTGCTTCCAGTCGCAAGGCAAATCTGCATTGCGCTGCTGGCTTCGCGCTGGCGCTGCTCGTGCTGGCGGGCTCCGCATTGTCGGCGTTGACGATGCCTCGCATGGCCAGCGCTTCGCCGTGGCAGCGACAGGGCCGGCCGGCCGTCGCGCCGCCCTCCAGCGCGGTGCAGTCTGCCGACGGCAGGCGTTGCGCCTGGGTCTCGGAGGACGGAAGAAGCATCTGGAGCGCGACCCGCGCAACCAGCAGCGCCGAGTGGGCCAAGCCGGATCGCCTGTTGACGATCCGCGGCACTGTGAGCCACCTGACCTTCTCGCCCGATAACAAGAGCCTCGCCTTCGCGAATCTTCGCAACCAGATTGGGTTGCGCCAGATCGGCGGACTGCCGCCTGCTACCTGGGGTTACGTGGTCGTCTACGATATCGCGACACGGCAACTTTCTTACGTCGATCCCTCCTTCGCTATCGATACTGACCCGGTGTGGGCCAGCGACTCGCGCCAGATCTCCTTCGTGCGTAAGCTGGGCGCTCTGCCGGAGGAGCATCTGACCCGTGCTGTGCCGCGTCCGCAGGCAGGGCTCTGGACGCCTCCAGCCCAGCGGCCAGAGGAGCGTTACACGCTTGCCTCGCTGATGGCCGCCCCCATTGTCTACGCTCCGCAGATTGCGGGCGATGGCCGTTCCATTGCTTATGCAGCGCGTGAGTCCTTCGATCGCACGATCTACTTCATGCGTATCGGCGAACCTGCAAGACGCATCGTTGACTTCTCCGGTGATGACGGGCAGGAGCTTACTGCTCTGGCCGTCTCGCGCACTGGCGGTGCGGTCGCCTTTGTGCGCGGCAACGAGCCGAATCCGCAGGGCGACGTTCCGAACCCGGCCAACACGCCTGATTCTCCGCAGCAGCAGGTCTGGATCGTCGGTTCTCAAGGGGAGGGCCAACACTTTCTTGGTGTCGGTAGTGCGCCGCAGTTTACGCCGGATGACAAGCGGATCGTCTGGACGGAGAACGGCAGCCTGATGGGCGCGACCCTGACGTGGAGTAATGGTCGTTTGGTTGCGGTTGGCGCGGCTGAGCAGTACCTCGCGGGTGACTTGCAGGGAATGCGCTTCTCGCCGGATGGCCAGCGCATTGCTTACCAGCGTGGCGGAGGCGTTGAGATTTATGATCTTGTCGCCAGAAGCGCCGTGGTGGTTCCTCATGCGGGCGGGCGCGATCAGTTTCCGGCATGGTCGCCGGACAGCCGTCACGTCGTATTTTTGCGGCAGGGCCTGGGTCGTTCTCCGCAGCGTGGCGACCGCGCACAGGGAACCGGCGGATGCGAGGTCTATCGTTACTGCGCCCCGGCGATCTCGGACCAGCCCTGGTCGATCTGGGAGACGGATGTTACGAATCTACAGCCGCGACAGGTGTGGAAGGCCGATTCAGGGATTGGCTCCATCTACTATGAGCTTGACCAGATCTACAGCCCCAGTCAGTTTGGCGATCAGCTCTTCTGGTCCGCCGATAACCAGATCGGCTTTACGTGGGAGAAGGACGGCTGGCGGCATCTTTACTCTGTGCCCGTGGCTGGCGGCAGTGCGAAGCTGCTGACTCCCGGCGAAGGCGAGGTCGAGACCGCTGCAATCTCGCTCGACCGCAAGCGACTCGTCTACACCACGAACATCGGCAATCTCGACCATCGTTATCTTGCAACCGCGGCCTTCGACGGAACGCCTGTGAAGCCGCTCACGACTGCCGGGGACAAGAGCCAGTGGGCCCCTGTGCCGCTGGCCGACGGCAAGCTTGCCTACATCGAAGGCGGCTGGGCGGAGCCTCCTGCGATCATGGTCCGCGATGGGAACGGCACTGCGCGAGCGGCCAATCTGCCGAGTCTGCCTGCGTCGTATCCGAGGGGCCAGCTCATCAAGCCGCAGTCGGTCAACTTTCCCGCAAGCGATGGCCAGCCCTCGTCGGGATACCTGATTGTGCCGCCGCATCCGAGCGGCTGCGCGATTATCTTTTCGCACGGAGGCATCCGCCGTGCCATGGTGCCGGGCTTCCACTACCTCGATATCTACTCGTACTTCTTCGAGATGAACGAGTACCTTGCCAGCCGAGGCTGCATCGTGCTCTCGGTCGATCATCGCAGCGGCATCATGCATGGCGAGGCCTTCCGCAACGCGCCCGGCTGGGGTTTCGCCGATAACTCCGAGACGCGCGACTTTGTCGGCGGCGCAAAGTTCCTGCTCGCCCGCAAGGACGTGGATGCCAGCCGCGGCGTGGGCATCTACGGGCTCTCGTGGGGTGGATATGTAACCTCCACTGCACTTTCTCAACACTCCGATATCTTCAAGGTCGGTTTCGATATGGCCGGTGTTCACTCGGGTATCGACGAGGTGGAACAGAAGAAGTCCGCGCTCGGCAACCTCGCTACGTGGACCTCGCCTGTGCTGCTGGTGCAGGGCGACGACGACCGCAACGTCTCCTTCAACGATGGAATGACGCTCGCCGAGGCCATGCAGGCGAAGCGTCCGAACGTTGAGTTCGTCAAGCGCGTCATTCCCGGTGAGACCCACGACATGTATCTGACGTTCCATCATCTGGTCGAGCTGTATCAGCAGGGCAGCGACTTCATGATTCAACATCTGAGCAAGAAATAAGCATCTTCGTCTTCCACGCAAGCAGGTTGATACAATCCACGCTAGGAAACGGAGAGTTTTGAATGCAATTGATGAAGATGGTGAGCGCGGTGGATGTTCACGCCGCCGGAGAGCCCGGGCGCGTAATCGTAGGCGGTGTCTTCGATGTGCCGGGCAAGACGATGTTCGAGAAGAAGGTCTATCTGGAGACCCACGCCGACGGCCTGCGGAAGCGTATGCTGCGCGAGCCGCGCGGCTACCCGGCCCTCTGCGCTAACATCATCCTGCCGCCATGCAATCCCGCCGCCGACATCGGTTTCGTCATTCTGGAGCAGACCGAGTACCCGCCCATGTCCGGCTCGAACACCATCTGTGTCGTCACGGTGTTGCTTGAGACCGGCATTCTGCCGATGGTCGCGCCCATCACGCGGCTGAAGCTCGACACCCCCGCGGGTCTCGTCGAGGTTGAGGCCGAGATTGCCGACCACAAGGTGAAGACCGTGCGCTTCCGCAATGTGCTCTCCTTCGCGCCGCATCTCGACCGGATGATCGAGGTGCGCGGTATCGGCACCGTCAAGGTCGATGTGGCCTACGGCGGCATGTTCTACGTCATCGCGGATGCCGACCAGTTCGGCCTGCGGCTCACGCCCGATGAGGGCCGCGACATCACCCGCATCGGCGAGTTGCTGAAGGCCTCGGCGCGCGAGCAGTTGCCGGTCGAGCATCCCGAGAACTCCGCCATCCGCGAGGTCTCGATCTCGCAGCTCTCCGGGCCTCCGCACGATCCCGGCTCGCATCGTCGCAACGCCGTCACCGTCTCTTCCGGCGAGTTTCTCTGGGACAAGCCAGCCACGTGGACCGGCGTGCTCGACCGCTCGCCCTGCGGTACCGGCACCAGCGCCAAGATGGCTGCGCTGCACGCCAAGGGACAGCTCGCGCTGAACCAGGACTTCGTGCATGAGAGCGTCATCGGGACGAAGTTTACCGGCAGGCTGGTCGCGGAAGGCCGCGTCGGCCCGTATCCGGCGGTCACGCCTACCATCGCCGGGCGCGGCTGGATCACCGGCTTCTCGAACTACGTTCTCGATCCCGACGATCCGTTCCCAGAGGGCTTCAAAGTCGGTGACATCTGGGCATAAGGTAGTCCCGCAGTCTTCAGCGATCTGTAAGAAGGAGTGAACGCTTTGAGGAACTTTGTCTCTGCTGTTCTTGTCTCTGCGCTTGGCTTGTTTACGCTGCACGCGCAGGAGCTTCCGCGTCTTGAGAAGAAGAATGATCGCTTCTCGCTCGTCGTCGACGGCAAGCCGTTCCTCATGCTCGGCGGGCAGATTCACAACTCCAGCTCATGGCCGACTGCGCTGCCCGGCGCATGGCGCTCGCTGGAGGCGATGCACGCCAACACCGTCGAGGCTCCGGTCTATTGGCAGTTGATGGAGCCGCAGCATGGGACCTTCGACTTCAAGAACGTCGATCTGCTCATCACGCAGGCGCGCGAACACCACATGCACCTCGTCCTGCTCTGGTTCGGCTCGTGGAAGAACGGCCAGAACCACTACGTGCCCGATTGGGTGAAGAGCGACCTCAAGACCTACCCGCGCGAGATCACGGCGCGGGGCAAGGTGCTCGACGTGATGTCGCCCAGCGGCACCGCAACGCTTGAGGCGGACAAGACGGCCTTCGCCGCGTTGCTGCGTCACGTCCGCGAGGCTGACAGCGCGCAGCACACTGTCATCATGGTGCAGGTGGAGAATGAATCCGGCTCCGTAGGCTCGGTGCGGGATTTCTCCGCAGAGGCTCAGAAGCGGTTCGATGCGCCGGTGCCCACGGACCTGACTGCAAAATTAACACTCCGCAATGGAACCTGGTCGCAGGTCTTCGGCGCGGACGCCGATGAGAGCTTCGAAGCCTACTCCACGGCCCACTACATTAACGAGGTCGCTCGCGCAGGCAAGGCCGAGTACGCTCTGCCCATGTACTGCAATGTCTGGATCGCCTATCCGGTTCACGCGCTCGAAAACCGCGACCGCCCCAGCGCTGGTCAGGGCTATCCCAGCGGCGGTCCTCAGCAGGCGAACATCGAGATATGGAAGGCCGCGGCTCCGGCGATCGATGCTCTCGCGCCGGACTTCTACTCCGACGACTCCACGCTCTTCCGCCAGCTTCTCAGCCAGTATGGTCGCCCGGACAATCCCGTCTTCATCCCCGAGACGAACTTCGGCAGTAACTTCGGCCGCTACTTCTTCTACGCGCTCGGCAGCGGAGCCATCGGCTTCTCTCCCTTCGGCGTCGATACGCCCGGCCGCGCCGAGCCACCTGCCGGTGCGCCGCCTGCAATCCCCGGCCAGCGCCGCCCCGCCAGCCCTGCGGAGAACTTCGCGCTCCTCGGCCCCATCCAGCAGCAGGTCGCCCAATGGAACCTCGACGGCAAGTTGCAGACCGCCGTCGAAGAAAAAGGCGTTGCCCGGCAGACCCTCCACTTCGGCGATACCGACGCCATCCTCTCCTTCGGTTTCCCGCAGGGCGATGGAGCTTTTCCTCCCGGCACGCCCGACCTGCAAGGCCGCGGTCTCGTCGCGCAGCTTGGTCCGTTGGAGTTCTTCGTCACTGGCTTCGATGTCAGCGTCAGCTTCCATCTCAACGAAGAGGCCACCTCGCACAACGAGCAGATTGAGATCCTTCGCGCTGAAGAGGGCCAGTTCGTCAACGGCGTCTGGACGCCGACCCGCATCCTCAACGGCGACGAGACCGACCGTGGCCTGAACTTCCACGGCGGCAACCAGCAGTACACAGGGATACTCTTCCACCGCATCCCGCTCTACGATCCCGCGATTCACGATGCGACTCCGCGGCTCTCACGCTGAGGAAACTGTGGCAATCCGCTCCCGAACCACATTAGGTACATGTTATCCACTGGTATCTCATGCACGTAACCCGATTTTGTCTTGATTGACGCGAAGGGCGAGGGCATACTCCAAAACAAGAGTGTGCCGAGACCGACGTGACCCGATATAGCCGTCAGGACGCAATTCGAATTCTGCATCTGCTTCCGCGCCATCTTTTAGCGTGGGAGCGGGCAGGGCTGATCGCCCGGCACGAGCACTATTCCTTCGAAGCGCTGGGCCAGTTGCGCACGCTGCGCGACCTGCAGGCCGCCACGCGCATCTCCGCCAAAAGCATCCGCGCTTCGGTCGATGCCATGCAGCGTGTCGCCGGAATGCGCAACCCGCTGCTCGAAGCCTCTGCCGTGCGCCGCGGCTCGCACCTGAGCTTTCGTCACGGCGGCACGCTCGTCGATCCGCTTACCCAGCAGTTCGCCTTCGACTTTGATACCGCACCCGAACGGCCTCTGCGCCTCGTGCGTCCGCAGGCCGAGCCGCCCGTAGTTGAGGTGCAGGACCTCTTCCTCCGCGCCGTGCAATTGGAGGAGAACCCCGCCACCGTTCCCGACGCCGTGCAGCTATACCACGATCTTCTCGCGCTTCGCCCAAGCCACGCGCCTTCGCTCATCAACCTCGGTACCATCCACTACAACAAGCGCGAGTACGAGCAGGCCGAGCAGCTCTACCGCCAGGCCACCATCGTCGATCCTGAGTATGCGCTTGCTTTCTTCGATCTCGGTAACGTGCTCGACGAGCTTCAGCGCATGGCCGAGGCCACCGAGGCCTACCTCCGCGCCGTGGCGCTCGTGCCACAGTACGCCGACGCGCACTACAACCTCGCCCTCTCCTACGAGCGGCAGGGACAGAAGCGCCGCGCTCTCCGCCACTGGCTCGCCTATGTGCGGCTCGATCCCGTCGGCCCCTGGGCCAGTCACGCTCGCGATCAGGCGCGCAAGATCATGAACTCGGAGAAGCTTTCCATCGTCAGCCGCCGCGGCCGCCTCGTCAAAGCCGCAGGCTAGGGCCGTTTCCCTGGAGATATAGAATCGCGACGGCCCCTTTTGTTTTTCCGTTCCGCAGTTTATTTTTGTCATTCCGCAGCGTAGCGGAGGAATCTGCTTTTCAGGCAGCCTCGACACCTTCAGGAAATTCGCGCCGGCCTCCTCTGCCGGTTCCTCCGATCTTCATGGCTACGCTATAGTTAAGCTCTGGTATGACCACTTCGAAGCCCACCCCGCGCGCGCCTCTTCCGTTCCTTGGGCTCGCCTGTGCGGTCGGCGTCTCTACCATTTATTACAATCAGCCGCTCCTGCTGGAGATGAGCCGTACCTACGGGGTCGCATCGGCCTCCACCGGCTTTGTGGCGGTCGCCACGCAGGTCGGCTACGCCGTCGGAATGCTCTCCTTCGTCCCTCTCGGCGACGTGATGGAGCGTCGCACGCTCATGATGCGGATGTACGGAGCCGTCGCCGTCGCTCTGCTTCTGGTTGCCATCGCTCCCAGCCTCAACTGGCTCATCGCGGGCAGCGTCCTTATCGGACTCTTCGCCTCGGTCACGCATATCGCCCTGCCCATCGCGCCCGATCTCGTCTCGCACGAGCAGCGGGGCCGGGCCATCGGTACCGTCATGACCGGCCTGCTGCTCGGCATTCTGCTCGCCCGCACCTTCGCTGGATGGGTCAGCGGCATCCACGGCTGGCGCTGGGTCTTCGTCATCGCGGCTGTTATCAATCTGACCTTTGTGCCGCTCATGTACCGGGTCATGCCTCGCCTGCCGCCTAGTCAGCAGCTCACCTACGGCAGCGCGATGCGCTCTCTCTGGACGCTCTTCCGCACCCAACCTCTCCTGCGCGAGTCCTGCACGGTCGGCGCGCTGGTCTTCGCCTCCTTTAGCTGCTTCTGGACCACGCTCGCCTTCCTCCTGCACGACCACTACGGCCTCGGCGCAGGCGTCGCCGGAACCTTCGGCGTGGTCGGCGCGGCGGGCGCACTGATCGCCCCTCTGGCGGGACGCCTCTCGGACAAGCATGGCTCCCGCTGGGTCGTTACGGCGGGCATGTCGCTTCTGGCCACTTCGTACTTCGTCCTCTGGGCGGGTGAGGCCGCGCACCTCTCCACCTTCCTTCACCTCGCGCTTCTGGTGGTCGGGGTCGTCGTGCTCGACATGGGCGCGCAGATGACTCAGGTCGCGAACCAGACCCGCATCTTCGGCCTCGTTCCATCCGCACGCAGCCGTATTAATACCGTCTATATGACCACGTATTTTGCGGGAGCCGCCGTGGGCTCGGCTCTCGCCACCATCGCCTGGGACCGCTGGCGCTGGAACGGCGTCTGCGGGCTCGCGCTTGGGCTCATCGCGCTGGCCGGTCTCCGTCACGCCACCGGCAACAAAACCACCGGCGACCACCACCACACCAGTCCCGAAGACGAACTTCTCGAAGCCTGACCGAGGCATATCCGGATATTTAAGTTAGAGTCCGTGTATGTCCAACCATAGCCTTGTTATGGGCCGCTCTGCCTCCGGAGCGCGAAAACTTCGTCTGCTTCCTCTGCTCGCCGCTACCTACTTTATGGTGTCGGGCGGCCCGTATGATCTGGAAGATGTGATCGGCTTTGGAGGCTATGGCGGGGCACTTTTGCTGCTGTTCCTGCTGCCATTTTTCTGGAGTTTTCCTACGGCTCTGATGCTGGGCGAACTGGCATCCGCCGTGCCTGTCGAAGGCGGTTTTTATGCGTGGGTACGCCGCGCACTTGGCCCTTTCTGGGGATTTCAGGAGGCATGGCTCTCCCTGTCGGCTTCTGTCTTCGATATGGCGATCTATCCGACTACTTTTGTTTTATATCTCCAGCGGATAGCTCCTTCTTTAACGCAGGGACACCGGGCGATTGCCCTTGAACTCGTGGTCGTAGCGGTGGCTGTGGTCTGGAATTTGCGTGGTGCCGCGGCGGTTGGCGAAGGCTCGTTGAAGCTATGGATTCTTTCGATCTCCCCTTATGTCGTCCTTACCGGGGTTGCGATCTATCTTGGCTTTCGCGGAGCAAATGGAGGACATGCTTCTCTTGCGCGTCCAGCCAATGCGAATTTCTCCACGGCGGTGCTGGTGGCCATGTGGAATTACATGGGGTGGGACAATGCGACTACGATTGCGAACGAGGTCGAAGATCCGCAGAGGAATTACCCGCGTATGATCCTCCTCGCCTCCGTGATGGTGATGCTTACCTATATCGTTCCGATCGCGGCGGTGGCATGGGCGGGCATTCCGGCTAGCCAATTTTCCACCGGAGCGTGGGTGGATGCAGCACATCTTGTCGGTGGGCCGGTGCTGGCGCTTACGGTCGTCCTTGCGGGGTCGCTGGATGATGTGGGTACGTTCAGCAATCTCACGCTTTCTTATACCCGGCTGCCTCATGCGCTGGCCGAAGATGGATTTCTTCCGGCTATCTTTACGAAGCGGTTAGCCAATGGCGCGCCGTGGGTCTCGGTGGTCGCTTGCGGTATCTGCTGGGCTTTGGCGCTTGGGTTTTCCTTTGAACGCCTGATCACGATTGATCTGGTTCTCTATGGTCTGTCGATGATTCTGGAGTTTGTCGCGCTTATTCTTCTTCGGCGCAACGAACCGGAGCTTCCTCGTCCCTTTCGTATTCCCGGGCCTGACTGGGTGCCGATTCTGCTTGGACTTAGCCCTGCCGCGCTTACGGGCTACGCACTTTATGCGTCGCGAACCGAAACCGTGATGGGAATGTCCGCGCTTGCCTTTGCCCTGCTGGTTGCATCCGGGGGCTTCCCGCTCTATTGGCTGGCGAAGCTCTCTCATCGAAACTCCAGATGAGATCGTTGTAAAAAGTCAGGAGAGGGGGACGCACGCGGAAGGGGAACGTGGTGAGCGAGGCAGGGCTCGAACCTGCAACCGTCAGCTTAGAAGGCTGATGCTCTATCCAATTGAGCTACTCGCCCGCTCGTGCGTCTCTCCTGATTGTACCGGGGAAGTCTCCGTGAAGGGAGTTGGCGGAGGCTACACTCCCTGCCAAGCCGGGGTCAGGCCAGCGAGTTTCTTCCCCACGGTCTTCAGATGTTCCGGATCGTTGGAGACGGCTTCCCCACAGGAAGAGTACCCGGCGGCTTGCAGGGCATCGTCCGCAAAGTTGATGGCCTGCGTTCGCGTAGTGTTTCCAAAGACATAGACCATCTTCCCGGAGAGGCCAGCGGTTCCCTGATAGTCCTTGACCTGCTCCACGAGAGCGACCAACTCCGAGGCCGGTTCGGGGGCCTCGATGGCCACGCCGAGAACATCGGCCCAGGCGAGGTCGCCATCCTTCAGGAGTCCATACCCCTGATGCTCCAGCGCCGCGGGTGTAGAACTCTCAAGGTGCCGAAGCCGGATGTTCGCACCGCCCTCCACCGCTCCCAGTCCGAAGGAGAGCGCCTGACTCTCCGTACCTTTGCCGGTGGCCTGAAAAACTACCAAGATCCGTTCCATCGTGTTGCTCCTGTCACAAAAAATAATTAGGCTGGCAAGCGCATCGAATGGACTGCGAGCTAGGCGGCGTGGCTCTCGAAGATATGGTTCAGGAATGCCTGAGCGTGGTTCAGTTCCTGGAGCGAGATGGTGTGTGGCCTTCCGGGAAACCGCTCCGACTTCACGATAGCGCCCATCTGCTTCAGGATAGCCGCAGACTCTTCCACGCGGGACCACGGGACGTGTGGGTCGGGGTCGCCGCTCATCAGCAGCGCCGGAGTTCCCGCCAGATTGCCATCGTGAGTAAGCTCGGAGCCCAACGGGCCAATCAGTCCGCCGGTAAAGGCGATCAGACCGGCGTACCGCGCCGGATGGCTGGAGACGAACTCCGTGGCCAGGCAGGCTCCCTGCGAGAAGCCGCAGATAAGGATGCGTTCGCGCGGGATGCCTGCATCGACTAGGCCGGAAACTACTGATTCTATTTTGGATAGTGCGGAGCTTAGCCAAGGCTCGTTGCTTTCGAGAGGCGCGAGGAACGAGTTGGGGTACCAGGTGGAGGAGGCGGCCTGCGGAGCGATGTAGGTGAGTTTTTGTACGGTGGCGGCCCGGTGGAACTCGGCGGCGAGCGAGAGGATGCTCTGCGCTGAAGCGCCCCGTCCGTGGAGGAGGACCACCGCTGAGGTGGCCTCTCCCGGTTCGGAGCCAGTATGGATGACGGGCTGGTCGGCGTGTGGGTCGAGTGCGGTCATTTACGCCTCCGTTGGCTGGGCCGATTTGTCGGTGATCTTCGGCAGTATCCGCTCAATCTCCTGGTGGTGAGCTTCAAGCCAGGGAGGAAGGCGCAGAGTCTGACCAAGCGACTCGGCCGGTTCGTCCAGTCCGAAGCCCGGCGGGTCCGTGGCCAGCTCGAAGAGCACGCCGCCGGGCTCGCGGAAGTAGATGGAGTGGAAGTAGGTGCGATCCTGAACCGGAGTCACGGCCAGCGACTTTGAGAGTATCTCCAGCCATTCGAGCTGCGAACTGTCGTCCTTGGCGCGGAAGGCGATGTGGTGAACCGAGCCTGCTCCCATGCGTCCGTGGCCAGCCTCGGGATCGAGGATTACGTCGATGTGGTTGCCCAGTGCGTCGCCCTCGGCGGCGAAGCGGTGCCTGTTGCCCTCGCTGGCGACCTCGTGGAAGCCCATCGTTTGCAGGGTCGCGAAGGTTCCCTCGGATTTTCGCTCCAGTAGAGTGACTCCGAAGAAGCCGCGGATGGAGTGCTCTGCGGGAACATTCGATGTCCGGGGAGCGAGAGGTTCCTTCACGTCCGTGTGGCCGACGATTTCGAGCACCATGCCGTCCGGGTCGCGGAGCGTAAGCACCTCTTCTTCAAAGCGCTTGCCGGTGTCTTCGAAGAGGATGTGTTCCTCTTCCAGACGCTTGCGCCAGAAGGGCAGGGAGGCGAGCGGGACGCTGAAGGCCGTCCGCGTGGTTTCGCCCGCGCCAGCATGGCCACGGCTGGCGTGCGGCCAGGGGAAGAAGGTCAGGATCGTTCCCGGCGATCCGGCGTCATCGCCGAAGTAGAAGTGGTATGTGCCGGGATCGTCGAAGTTGACGGTCCTCTTGACGAACCGGAGTCCGAGCACCTGGGTGTAGAAGTCCAGATTGCGCTGTGGGTCGGATGCGATTGCGGTTACGTGGTGGAGTCCTACGATCGGTTGAGCCATGCTGAATCTCCTTCTATAAGAAATGATTCGATATCGAACAAAAAGATTCAAAGAGCGATCAGCCGGACGACCGGCTTACGGAAGCTTCAGGCCAGGTCGAAGACCAGAACCTCGGCTCCACCCTCGGCGGCGCGGATCTGGAGCTTTTGCTCGTCGCTGACTGCTGCGGCATCCCCGGATTGAAGAATGGTCCCGTTCAACATGATCTCTCCGTGGACGACGTGGACCCATGCGGCGCGATTCCCATCGATATCGCGGGAGATTTCTCTGTTGCCGCTGAGTTCGGTCAGATACACATGGGCATCTGACCGGATGAAGACCGCTCCCGGCTGCGGTTTGTTCGACGCCAGCATCTTCCAGCGGTTCTGCTTCTCTTCCGGTTCGAACTTGTACTGCTCGTATGACGGAGGGTTCCCGGTCGTCTCCGGCTCGATCCAGACCTGTAGAAAGTGGGTGGGTTCGGTGTCGGAGCCATTGAATTCGCTGTGGATGACTCCGGTGCCCGCGGACATGCGCTGGATCTCGTTGGGGCCGAGCATCTCGGTGTTTCCCATGCTGTCCTTGTGCGCGAGTTTGCCGGAGAGCACGTAGCTGAGGATCTCCATATCGCGGTGAGCATGAGCGCCGAAACCTCGTCCGGCGGCGACGCGGTCGTCATTCAGGACGCGGAGGGCATGAAAGCCGTTGTGCGCGGGGTCGTAATAGTTCGCGAAGGAAAATGTGTGATAGGAGTCGAGCCAGCCGTGGTCGGCGTGTCCCCTCTCGGCACTGCGGCGAATGGTAATCATTTTGAAGCGTCCTTTCGGCGTGATTGCTTCTTGTGGTTGGCCGGCTCTACCCCGGGTTGCTCCCCGGTTTGGGAAGCTACAAAAAGACCCCATTTTTTCAGCAATTTCCGTAGCTGGTCTCTCTCGGACTGGCTGAGAACGGAGGTGATCTCTTCGAGCGATCTTGCGTGCCGCTCGTACATGGCTTCTATCAGCGTGCGTCCTTTGGCTGTGAGTTCCACGAGCCGGATACGCCTGTCCTCTTTTGAATATTTTCGAACAACATATCCCAGCTTTTCGAGGCGGTCGATGGCTGAGGTCATCGATGGGGCTGCGAGCAGAACCTTCTCTCCGATCTCGGAGATGGTCATGCAGCCTTTGTGGAGCAGAACCTCCAGCACCATGAAATCGCTTAGGCCCATGCCCTCGTCGGCTGCACTCCGCTCCACGAACGATGCAAGGGCATCGTGGGTGCGGGCGAGTACGATCCAGAGCTTGGCCGCTGTCGTCGTCGTCGGTTTCGTCTTTGTCGGCATCTCAATCATATTACGATGTGAGATGATTCGATGTCGAATAAAGATGCGTGAAGATTTGCGGTGGCTAAGAGTTGAGGCTGAGAATCAGCCTCTGTATTCCCTTTTGAGCTATTGCTCGCAGCATAGCTTTAGCCACCTCTGCGAGGAAAGTGGTTTTGATCATAACTACTTTCAAATGACGAACTCTAATACTGACGAATCACTTCGCCTGCGTTCTGGAGATGGAAGCTCCTACTTCGCGCATGATTGCGCGGAGCCATGCGTGAGCGGCATCTGTATTGACGCGTGGATGCCAGATCATCACGTAGCGGAAGCCTCCGACCTCTGGCGGCGCTTTAAGGACCTTGATTGCTGGTGTCTGCGTCATACCTTCCACAAACTTCCGGGGAACTGTGGCTATAAACTTCGTTCCCTCAACACACCGAACTGCAGCCTCATGATAAGGGACCTGAATCGCGACTTGCCGCTTATAACCCTGGGCAGCGAGATGCTTGTCCGGAGCAATCTGGATACCGCTCTGAATGCTGACAATAATGTGTTCGGCTTTCATGTATTGCGCCATCGTGGGCGCTCTTCTATAAGAGCTTTTGCCATCTACGACACAAACGAACTCTTCGTCATAGACTGTCTGGCTTTGCAGGGGCGAAGGCACATCCACAATGCTTGCGCTGAACACCAGATCGACGCTTCCATGAGTCAACTCATCGAAGAGTCCTTTATGCCACTGAACAAAGTCAAAGCTCACCTTCGTCGCAGCAGGAAGAACATCTCTGCAAATGATGGGAGCAATGATCGACGCAGCACTATCCGTTGTAGCGATACGAAAGCTGGCCCGTTCGACAGATGGGTCAAAGTTAGAGCCACTCAGGAGGCGATCAAGCCTGGGGAGCATCACTTCCAGTTCTTGTAAGAGGCGTTGTCCCTGCGGGGTGAGTTCGTAGCCCGCAGCCGTTCTCACGAAAAGATCGTCGTGGAACATGTCTCGCAATCGCTGAAGCGCGCGGCTGACAGCAGGTTGGCTGAGTAGAAGGCGTTCTGCCGCGCGGGAGACGTTCCGCTCCTCCGCAAATACAGCGAAAACCACTAAAAGATTGAGGTCGGCTTGTCGTAATTGCGTCAGACGCATGAGCGATATTAGCACTATGCATTGGAATAATGTACAGAATCAGCGCATTCTTCTTGCATAGACGGTTTCGAGATGCAGCGAAGCCGGCAAAAAGGAGAAGGTCATGGCTAAGATAGCAATCGTTACAGGAGCGTCGCGCGGTATCGGCCGCAGCATCGCTAAACGTCTGGCCGCAGATGGTTTTGCGGTTATCGTCAATTATGCAGGCAACAGCGTCGCCGCGGAGGAGACTGTGGGTGAGATTCGCAAGGCAGATGGGGAGGCTCTGGCAATCAAGGCAGACGTCGCCAATCCCGCAGAGGTCAAGCAACTCTTCGACAAGACGATAGAGGCTTATGGCCGAGTTGATGTCGTCGTTAATAATGCGGGCATTATGCCGCTCTCGCCGATTGCGAAGGGTGACATAGAGGCCTTCGATAAGGTGATTGCAACCAACCTTCGGGGCACCTTCCTGATCTTTGCCCAGGCCGCACAACATGTTGCCGAAGGAGGACGCATCATCGCCTTCTCCAGCAGCGTGCTGGCAAAGTCCTTTCCAACCTATGGCCCATACATCGCTTCGAAGGCTGGAGTTGAGGGACTTGTTCCCGTTCTGGCGAACGAGCTGCGTGGCCGTAACATTACGGTGAACGCAATCGCCCCCGGCCCGACTGGAACCGATTTGTTCCTCACTGGTAAGACTCCTGAGCAGATCGCGCAACTCAGCAAGCTTGCTCCGCTGGAGCGTCTGGGACAGCCCGAGGATATCGCAAACGTCGTTTCGTTCCTCGCCGGGCCGGATGGAAGCTGGGTCAACGCTCAGATTCTGCGCGCCAACGGCGGCTTCGCATAAGAATAACTCCTTCTCCTGACTTTGGAGAGGGCGCGAATCGAAGCCCTCTCCTCTGCCAAGTTGGAACACCATGAAAGGGTGAGTCCCATGAAACAAGTCATCGTCATTACCGGCGCATCGAGTGGTTTTGGTGCTCTTGCGGCGCGCGAACTGGCAAAAGCCGGACATACCGTTTATGCAAGTATGCGCGACACGGCGACACGCAATGTTCCGCAGGTTGAAGCGGTCAAAAAGTTTGCGCAGGACAATAACGTCGATCTACGCACGGTGGAGCTGGATGTCGCGTCGCAGGATTCCGTTGACGCAGCCATCCAGCAGATCATCAAGGAAAACGGCCATCTGGATGTGGTCATTCACAACGCTGGCCACATGGTCTTTGGACCGACGGAAGCTTTTACGACCGAGCAACTTGCGGCAGCGTATGACATCAATGTGTTGAGCACACAACGCGGGATCTCCTGCGGATAAGCAGCGGCTTGCTGAGTATGAGACTGGTCCGACTGCGACATTGGCAGCAGAGATCATGAAAGGCTTCGAAGCTACTGCGGTGCCGGACGCGGATGTCCTTGATGTGGCAAAGGCAATCGTCAAGGTGGTAGACATGCCCTTCGGAACGCGGCCTCTCCGCGTACATATCGACCCGGCGGACGACGGTGCTGAGATCGTGAATGGAGTCGCAGACCGCGTTCGGAAAGAGTTGCTTCACAAGATGGGGCTTTCCGACCTATTGAAACCGTCGCAAGCGAAGTAAGCAAATTACCCCGGTGCAGGAGCAATACCTGCTCCGGGGCGAAGCGCTTACTGTCTCAGGCGCGCACAATAAGGAGAATGCTATGCATGATTTACTAGCGAAGCTAACGAATCCTACGGTCCGGGCTGCAATCGAGGCTCTACAGCAAGGTGACAAGGAAGCCTGGTCCTCGCTCTTTACAACGAATGCCACCATGCTGGATGATGGGCATCCTCGAGACCTCAATGGTTTTACCAAAGATGCTCTTGGACATGAGCACTTTATCTCGATCGACAAGATTGAGAACAATGGCCTTAGTCTTGAGGGAACGTTCCACTCCGATACATGGGGGAATTTTCGGACTTATTTTCGATTCCATCTGTCAGCCGAGGGTAAGATCAATCGGCTAGATGTAGGACAGGCCAACTAGGCATCCACTATTTTTATCCTCGGGGGACTTTCATGCATACGATCAAAATACTCGCGATGAGTTTCCTGCTATTCGGCGCTTGCCTGTTAGCCGGAAGACTGCTGAATGGTTCGCGCGGAATCGCCTTCGGCGCTCTGATATTTCTTCCTCTGAGCGTGATCGTCGCGGGTATCAACATGTACTTCGGTGTCAAACGTGGTGGCTATTCCCCTATGCAGGAACTCCCCTTTTTCCTGATTGTCTTCCTGGTTCCTGCAATTCCAGCGGTACTGACATGGTGGAAGATCCACCAGTAAGACATCTGACGAGTTTCTAACGCAATGCCGCGTAAGTGCAGAGATCGAAGAGAACTTATTGCCCGTTACAAAGGAATGGAGTCTCAACAGGTTATTCCTCTATGGAATCTGCGCCAGTTATACAGATGCATCCATGGAACGGATTCTGTTTTGCTGTGGGTGTGATTTTGAGGTTGTTTGTTTGGTTTGTGTATGGAATCTGAATGTCATTTCATTCCTGGTGGGTGCTGTCGCTGTATGATCGAGATGGTAGTTCGGCAGGAAGACTCGTAATCGGAGATC
>JAATEV010000001.1 GCA_015655585.1 Terriglobales bacterium
CGATGGCTTCGAAGACGTTGAGGATGGTGATGTCCTTATGCGTGCCGTCGGGTTGCGCGAGTTGGCCGGGCGCGATGCTGCCGCCGTAGAGCATGAGGCCGGGGATGTCGAGGCGAGCGAGCGCCATGATGGCGGCGGGCATGTTCTTGTCGCAGCCGGCGATGCAGACGAGGCCGTCGAAGCTGTTGCCGCGGCTGACCAACTCGATGCTGTCGGCGATGACTTCGCGCGAGATCAGCGAGGCCTTCATGCCTTCCGTGCCCATCGTGATGCCGTTGGAGATGGTGACGGGGTTGAACTCCATCGGCGGGCCGCCGGCGTCGCGCACGCCCTGCTTGACGGCGTCGGCGACCTGGCGGAGATGGAAGTTGCAGGGGCCGATCTCGGTCCAGGTATTGGCGATGCCGATGATGGGCTTGTGCAGGTCTTCCTTGGAGAAGCCGACGCCGCGCAGATAGCTGCGCGCGGCCGCGCGGGACGGGCCTTCGGTGAGTGCTGCGGACTGACGCTTGCCGGGTAGGAGTTCGTTCGTGCTCAAGTTCATTTCCCTCAGCGGCGAAAGCCGCGCTGTTCCTGGTCTTGCGTACGGGCTAAAGCCCGGATCTTTTAAAGCGGTTCGCGTATGGGCTGCAAGCCCGTTCGTTAGGTGGTTGCAACCTTCGGCGCAGACCAGAATTCGTTGTCGTGTTTCGCTTCAAAGTCGTTGAGTTCGGCGGTGTGGCGCAGGGTGAGGCCAATGTCGTCGAGGCCGTTGAGCAGGCAGTACTTGCGGAACGGGTCGATCTCGAAGCGGGCGTGGAAGCCTTCGTCGTCGGTGACGGTCTGGTGTTCGAGGTTGATGGTGATGAGGTGGTCCGGGTTCCTGATGGATCGGTCCATCAGTGTCTTCACCTGCTCCTCGTCGAGCCGCACGAGGATGATGCCGTTCTTGCCCGCGTTGGAGTAGAAGATGTCGGCGAAGGTGGGCGCGATGACCGCGCGGAAGCCGAACTGGTTGATCGCCCAGGCGGCGTGTTCGCGGGAGCTGCCGCAGCCGAAGTTCTTTTCGGCGATGAGGATCTTCGCGGCTTTGTACTCCGGCTTGTTGAGCACGAAGCTGGTGTCAGGCTTGCCCGCGTCGGGGCCTTCCTGGATGCGGCGCCAGTCGTAGAAGAGGAAATCGCCGTAGCCGGTGCGCTCAATCCGCTTGAGAAACTGCTTGGGGATGATCTGGTCGGTGTCGATGTTTGGCAAGGGCAGCGGCGCGGCGGTGGCGGTGAGTGTTTTGATGGCTTCCATTAGCGGGCCTCCTTGGATGCGGCTGCGGTGCTCGCGCTGCTGTTGAACTTCCAGTTGCGGACGTCGGTGAAGTGGCCGGTGATGGCGGCGGCGGCGGCCATCTGCGGGCTGACGAGATGGGTGCGGCCACCGCGACCCTGGCGGCCTTCGAAGTTGCGGTTGCTGGTGGAGGCGCAGCGCTCGCCGGGCTCCAGAATGTCTGGGTTCATGCCGAGGCACATGCTGCAGCCGGGTTCGCGCCAGTCAAAGCCGGCGTTCTTGAAGATGATGTCGAGGCCTTCCTGCTCGGCCTGCACTTTGACCTTCTGCGAGCCGGGCACAACCATGGCGCTAACGGTGATGGCGACGTGGTAGCCCTTCACGATGTCTGCCGCGGCGCGGAGATCTTCAATGCGGCCGTTGGTGCAGGAGCCGAGAAAGACGCGGTCGACGGGGATCTCTTCGATCCGGGTGCCGGGCTTGAGGTCCATGTACTCCAGCGCGCGCTCATAGCTCTTGCGGTCGGCTTCATTGGCGGTGTCGGCGGGCGAGGGAACTTTGTCGCTGATGCCGGTGACCATGCCGGGGGAGGTGCCCCAGGTGACACGCGGCGCGAGGGTGGCGGCGTCGATGGTGAGTTCGCGGTCAAAGGTGGCGCCGGGGTCGGTGGGGAGGGTCTTCCAATGGGAGACGGCTTCGCTCCATTGGGCTTCGTCGATCGAGGGGACATTCGCATCCCGGGTCTCAGAAGCGAGACCCGGGGCACCCACTTTGGTGCCGGGGGAGAATCGGCGGCCCTTGAGGTAGGCGAAGGTGGTCTCGTCGGGAGCGATCATGCCGGCGCGCGCGCCAGCTTCGATGCTCATGTTGCAGACGGTCATGCGGCCTTCCATCGAGAGTGCGCGGATGGCGGAGCCGGCGTATTCGACGACGTAGCCGGTGGCTCCGGCGGTGCCGATGCGGCCGATGATGTCGAGGATGATGTCCTTCGCGGTGACGCCGATGGGCAACTCGCCTTCGACGCTGATGCGGAAGGTCTTCGGCTTCTCCTGTGGCAGCGTCTGCGTAGCCATCACGTGTTCTACTTCGCTGGTGCCGATGCCGAATGCGAGCGCGCCAAAAGCGCCGTGGGTGCTGGTATGCGAGTCGCCGCAGACGATGGTCATGCCCGGCTTGGTCAGGCCAAGCTCCGGCCCAATCATGTGCACGATGCCCTGGTTCGTGTCCTGCACGTCGTAGAATTCGATGCCGAAGTCAGTGCAGTTCTTGCGCAACGCGGCGACCTGGGTGTTGGCGATCTGGTCGGCGATGACGAGGCGATCCTGCACGCTGCTGGTGGGGACGTTGTGGTCCACCGTGGCAATGTGGCGGTCAGGGCGGCGGAGCTTGCGACCTGTCATGCGCAAGCCGTCAAATGCCTGCGGCGAGGTGACTTCGTGCACCAGCTGCAGATCGATGTAGATCAACGACGGTTCGCCCGCGGGCTCTGCTACGAGGTGTTGCTCCCAGACCTTCTCGAACATTGTCTTTGCTGCCATGGTCATCGGCTCCAATTACTAAACTTTGTCGTTCGTCTGAATCTCAGATGCTCGCGCTGCGAATGGCCTTACTTGAGCCGCGTCTTCAATTCGTCGAGTACGGCCTTGCCCATCTCGCCGGTCTTTACGAAGGCTGCGCCGCGGGCGATGTCTGCGGTGCGGAGGCCCTTGTCGAG
>JAATEV010000021.1 GCA_015655585.1 Terriglobales bacterium
AAAAAGGCGTGTGAACGCCCGCCCGCCGCGTAGGCGGCTCGTCCGGCAGGACATGGCTTCTTTTGGATAAGATAGGAAGGTTGATTTCGATCAGGGAGCATACATATGGCATCGGCGATGGCAGGCATTGAAGCGTTGAAGGGAACGCACCAGCAGTTGAAGGCGAAGATGGAGAGCACCGTGGAAGACTTTCGCGGATATCTGCTGTCGGCGCGGACCGGGCGGGCAAACGTTCACATGCTCGACCAGATCAAGGTGGACTACTACGGCACGGATACGCCGGTGGCGCAGATGGGTCAGGTAAGCACGCCGGAGCCGACGCTGATCCTGGTGCAGCCGTATGACGCGGGCATGGTCTCGGCGATTGAGAAGGCGATCCGCACGTCGAGCACGGGGCTGAACCCGATGAGCGACGGCAAGGTGATCCGTGTGCCGGTGCCGCCGATGACCGAAGAGCGCCGCAAGGAAGTGGTGAAGCAGTTGCAGAAGACGCTGGAGGACCACAAGACGGCGATCCGCAACATTCGCCGCGACGGCAATGACCAGATCAAGAAGGCCGCGAAGGACAAGCTGATCTCCGCCGACGACGAGAAGCGCGCGAACGAAGAGGTGCAGCAGTTGACCGATGCTGAGATCAAGCGGATCGAGGAACTGTTCAAGGCGAAGGAAAAAGAGATCATGACGGTGTGAGGAAGGGCTCAGGAATTTCTGCGGGGGTCGGGCTTTGTGCCCGGCCCTTTTGCTTTGTGCGGGGTCGATTCTCATGTTTGGGCTCCGATTGCCGATGTCTTAGGAGAAAGGCTCGGGGATTGTCGTGAGTGAAGCGGAGGGACAGGTAGAGCGGCGGGGCGTGATGCAGGAGGAGTCTGCCGCTTTTGTGGAGCGTCGGCAGCACAAGCGCTATGCTGTGGACGGCGTGGCCGAGGTGGTGGTGGCCGACGGCACGATGCTGTTTCGCGGGCGAGTGTTGGATATCAGCGTGGAGGGATGCTACGTGGAGACGCAGGCTCGGCTGCGCCTGAGGCCGGGGACGCTGGTGGAGATGGTGTTTCGCGTGAAGGGGACGACGTTTCGTCCGCTGGCTACGAGCAGGATGGTGAGGCCGGGCGAGGGCGCGGGGTTCCACTTCCTGAACCTGGGAGGGAAGATTCAGGCGGAGCTGCTGCGGTTGATTGAGGAGCTGGAAGGATAAGTTGTCCGTTCTCGGTTGCACCAGACTGAGAACGGACAACGGGCAACGTTAGTACGCGCTGGCCTGGTTGAGCTTGTCGAGCGCGGTCTGGTCGAGTTTGAGATCGACGGCGGCGAAGAGGCTCTCGAGTTGTTCGATGGAGGTTGCGCTGACGATGGGCGCGGTGATGGTGGGTTGGGCCAGCAGCCATGCCAGGGCCACGGTGGCCTGTGCGGCGTTGGTGTCGCGGGAGACCTCGTCGAGGGCCTGGAGGATCTTGCTGCCGCGATCGTTGAAGTATTTCTCGATAAATGCGCCCCGGTTCTTTCCTTTGGCATCTTCGATGGTCTTGTATTTGCCCGTGAGGAAGCCTGAGGCCAGCGAGAAGTAGGGGATGACGCCGAGCGAGAACTTTTCCGCCACGGGAGCTAGCTCGGTCTCGTAGGGCTTGCGTTCGTAGAGGTTGTACTCGGGTTGCAGGGTCTGGTAGGTGGGGAGATTGTGCTGGCTGGCGACCTCGATGGCCTGGGTGAGGTTGGCGGCCTTGTAGTTGGAGGCTCCGATGATGCGGACCTTGCCCTGCTGGATGAGCTGCTGGTAGGCCTCCAGGGTCTCCTGGATGGGCGTGGACTCGTCCTCGCGGTGGGACTGGTAGAGATCGATGTGGTCGGTCTGGAGGCGGGCGAGCGAGTCCTCGACGGCTTCGAGGATGTAGCGCTTGCTGAGGCCCTGCTTGCCGGGGCCCATCTCGATGCCGACCTTGGTGGCTAGGATGACTTTGTCTCGCTTGCCGGATTCTTTGAACCACTGGCCGAGGATGGTCTCGGACTCGCCGCCACGGTTGCCGGGCTTCCAGCGGGAGTAGACGTCGGCGGTGTCGATGAAGTTGAAGCCGCGGTCGACGAAGGCGTCGAGGATACGGAAGGATGTGGGAGCGTCGATGGTCCAGCCGAAGACATTGCCGCCGAACATGAGCGGGACGACCTGAAGATTGGTGTTGCCGAGTGCGCGTGTCTGCATGTTAACGATGTTAGTCCTGCCGGACGGGCCCACTGCGCGTGGGGCGGGCGTTTCACGCCTTTTTAAAGCTTCGCTTGGGCCTCCCGTTGGTCGGATGGAAAATTCTTCCGCCGACCAACGGGAGGCCCAAGCGAAGCGACATACAGCACGAAGTGCCGCCCGCCCGGCGTCAGGGCGTATCTAAATCAGTTCATCCAGCGGCGGTCGTTGGGATCTTTGCGGAGTTCGTCGGGGTCGATGTAGCGGCCGTCCTTGTCGAAATGGACCTCGCGGTTCTGCTTGCGCATGTAAACCTCGAACTTGCGGGCGGCGCGGCGGCGTTTCCAGCGGTAGTAGCTGTTCCGCATTCCGAAGTACTGCTCGCTGAACCCGAAGGCGAAGCCTCGGCGCGGGGCGAAGCGGACGTAGAGGAAGCCGCAGAGCGCGCCGGAGAGCTGGAGCAGTGCGCCGAAGCTGTCGGCCTCTTTGAGCAGCAGGGCCACGGCGATGAGGATGTAGATCGCCACCATGTATTTGGCCTTAATGCGGAGGACGAACCAGAGGAGGAACTCCTGATCGCCGAAGAGCAGGGCGATGGCGACCATCAGGCCGAAGACTCCGGCCCACGAGCCAATGGCGATGACGTCGGGGCGGAGGCCGAGGAGGTGGGTGAAGGAGAGGAGGGTCGCGACGAGGGCTCCGCCGACGACGGAGGAGGCGTAGAGCTCGAAGAGCCAGCGGCCGCCGTAGGAGGACTCCAGCAGCGAGCCGCAAAACCAGAGCGTCAGCATTCCGAAGAGGACGCTGAGGATGCCGTCGTTCAGAAACGAGTAGGTTGCGAGCTGCCAGATCTCTCCGCGCAGAACGGCTGCGGGTTCCAGCACAAGGTGCGAGACCAGCAGCAGGGAGACGCCGGAGGCGATCCAGCGCAGCAAGGCCAGCGCAAAAAAGACGATGACGTTTGCGAGGATGAGCTTGCGGGTGACACCGGCAAAGGCGGGCAGACTCAGCGAGATGGGTCCGGAACGGGGCATGTCCTCTCCCTTATTTCATCATAGGCTTGCGGCGGGGATGTTGCAGAGAGGTTGTTCTTTCGGGAGAAGACTGCTGCGATTTCCGCTTATGGGATCGGGGTGGAAATAAAAGAGGGGACGGGCTGGGCCGTCCCCTCTTTTCTGTGAGTGTAGAGTCCTGTTACTTTGCTGCGGGAGTTGCCGCCGCGGGGCGCGGGGCTCGTGGAGCGGGCATCGGGTAGACGGCGGCGCTGCGATGTCCCGCGGCATCGACGGAGCGGACTCCGAAGATGACGTTGTCCTTGGAGACGGGGATGGCGATGGAGGTGGCATCCCCGACGGCGATAACGCTGGTCCAGTCGGGCGCGCTGGTGTCGCGGTAGACGACCTCGAAGGTAGCTCCGGCGGGGAAGCCGGCGGGCTTTTCCCACTTGAGGCTGGTGCGGGTGTCGTAGGGCGGGTCGAGCACCGTGACCTTCTGGGGCTGGCCGGGCGCGGAGGCCAGCGTGGCCAGAGTGGCGGAGTTGAGGCGGGCGACGTTGGCGATGTAGTTGAAATCGTCGAACTGGAGCAGGTCGCCGAACTGAACGCCGTTCTCGACGCGGATGTTCTGGTGCTGATGCTGGAAGTTCTCCAGCCACTCGGTGAAGCGGACGGCGGCGAAGCCCTCCTGCGAGAAGCTGGTGTGGTCGCCTCCGCGGCCAAAGCGGTCGCGACGGAAGATCATGACGGGATGGAAGGCCGGGGTCTGGCGCATGGCCATGCTGCGCGGGCGGTTGGTGGAGGTATCGACGCGCTGCGAGGTGGGCTGGAAGTAGGTGCGGCTGACATCGACGATGGCGCGTGCAAGCTCGCGTGCGGGCGAGTCGTTCTCCGCGCCGATGGTCTGGATCTGGCGAAGCTGCTCAAGCGTAGTGGTGCCGGGGACGCCCTCGGAGAAGACGCGGACGGCAGTCTTGTCTGCGCCGACTGCGCCGGACGTGGTGTCTCCGCCTACGATGTCATTGTTCAGGACGGCTTCGAGGTCCCAGCCCTCGGACTTGGCGAGCTTCGCGATGTGCTTGCTGCCGTTGAGCCCCTGCTCTTCTCCGGCGACCGCGACGAAGACGATGGTGGAGGGGAATTTGAGTTTGGAGAGGACGCGTGCGGACTCGATGGAGACGGCTGTGCCGCTGGCGTCGTCGTTCGCGCCGGGGGCAGCGTCGTGCGTGTTCTCGTCGGTGGAGTTGCGGGAGTCGTAGTGGCCGGTGACGAGGACGCGGCGGTTGGCCTGCGCGGGATCGGTGCCCTTGAGCACGGCGTAGACGTTGGTGATCTTCGTGGGGACCTTGATGCGGGCCGTGGGGCTGTTGCCGGGCTGTTCGATGAACTCGTCGCGCTTCACTTCAAGGCAGCCGCCGCACGCCGCGGAGTAGCGCTTGAACTCGGACTCGATCCAGTCGGCGGCGGCGGTAATGCCGGTGCCGGGAGCGAGGTCGGTGTCCATGCTGGAGTGCGTGCTGCGATTGTTGAAGCTGACGAGCTTCGCGATGATGGCGCGGACGTTATCGGGCGAGACCTGCTGGAGCGCGTTGGCGATGGCCGGGTCTGCGGGCGCGGTCGTGATGGGCTGGCCGGCGGGAGCCGCCTGCTGGGCCGGGAGAAGGCCGCTGGAGAGGAGGGAGGCCATGACGGCGGAGCGGGCGGCCGAGCGGCTGATGCGGGTGAGGGAAGAACGTCCAACGTTCACGAAGATTCTCCTTTACTGGGGAACTGCCTGAGAAACGATCTGGAAAACGATTTGGGAACTGAAATACTATCCGAATCGTATGCTTGACGAACGGCTGAGATGGCCGTAAATAAATACCTGAACTGTTTGTGAGAGCTTGTTCCTATCATCCTATAGGCACGGCTGGCAGACCCCAACCCCGGAGGCTCGATCATGGCTGTTGTATGTCCTGAATGTGATAACCCTCTGTCGATTGATGACGACGAGGTGGAGGAAGGCGAGACCCTTCAGTGCGATGAGTGCGGTGTCGAACTGGAGGTCGTCGCGGTCGATCCTGTGGAGCTGATGGCTCTGGAGGAAGACGGCTACGACGACGAGGACGCAGCGCACCTGAATGATGAAGACGAAGAATAACTGGGTGTTGCGGGTTGTCGCCGCCGTATACTGAACGTTATGAAACTGCTCCCTTATTCCTCTGGCCGGTCTGCCGGCAAACTGGCTTTTCTGTTCGCCCTGGTTGCGGCGGTAGCGATGTTTGCGTCTTCCGCGTTTGCGCAGCGCGGAGCGCCGCCGCAGCGTGTGGTGCAGGGCAAGGCGGTGGACAAGGCGGATGCGCCGATCAAGGGAGCAGTCGTCTACCTGAAGGACGACCATACGCTTTCGGTGCGAAGCTACATCACCGACGACAACGGAAGCTATCGGTTCGGCCAACTGGCGCAGAATACCGACTACGAGCTGTGGGCAGAGAGCGACGGCAAGAAGAGCGCGGTGAAGACGATCAGCTCGTTCGATAGCAAGAACCAGTTCAATATCAATCTGAAGATTGAGAAGTAAGTAGAAGGTAGTGTCCTGCCGGACGGGCCGCCTGCGCGGCGCGCGGTCACTTCGTGACGTGTATGCCGGTCTGGGCAGGATCATTTATATGGGGCCTCGCGTTGCTCGGCGCCGAGCATCGCGAGGCCCACTTATTTCCAACTTGCCATTACAAGACACACGCCCCACGAAGTGGGTGCCCCGCGCATAGCGGGCCCGTCCGGCAGGACGCGGGGGATATTTGCGGGATGTAAAAGCAAACAAAAAGCGAATATAATGCAGCTACGAACCTCGTGGCTGCCGATCTCCAATCCGATCGCTTCGGTTTCCTGCACATCGACCTGAACAGCTTCTTTGCGTCGGTGGAGCAGCAGTTGCACCCGGAGTATCGCGGGCGTCCCGTGGCTGTGGTGCCTACGATGGCCGATACCACCTGCTGCATCGCCGCCAGCTACGAGGCGAAGGCCCTGGGGATCAAGACCGGCACGCAGGTGGGCGAGGCGAAGAAGATCTGCCCGGAGATCGTGTTGATCGAAGGCAATCACACCGAGTACGCGCAGTATTCAAAGGCTGTTGCGGATGCCGTTGACCTGGTCTGCCCGGTCGCGCATACGCCGTCGATCGACGAGATGGTGTGCCAGTTGATCGGGCGCGAGCAGGAGCCTCCCCGTGCCCGCCGGATCGCGCTCGATATCAAGGAATCGATCTACACGAAGGTCGGCGTCGCGCTGCGTTGCTCTATCGGCATGGCCCCGAACCGCTATCTGGCGAAGATTGCGAGCGACATGCAGAAGCCGGATGGCCTGATCGGGTTGCTTCCCTCGCAGTTGCCGCGTGCGATCGCGCATCTGGAGTTGCGCGACCTGCCCGGAGTGGGCGCGAGGACCGAGGCGCGGCTGAACCGCAAGGGCATCCGGACGATGGAGCAACTGCTCGCGCTCGACCGCAACGGGATGCATCAGCTCTGGGACAGCGTGTGGGGCGACCGGCTCTACCACTGGCTGCGCGGCGCGGCGACCGGCGATGACGGCGCGCCGATCCCCACGGATATGCAGAAGTCGCTCGGCCACTCGCATGTGCTGGGGCCGGAGCATCGCACGCAGCAGGGCTCGTGGGCGGTGGCGCACAAGTTGCTCCATAAGGCGGCGATGCGGCTGCGGATGGAGAAGTTCTACGCGGGCTCGCTGGCGGTGACGATCCGCTACGCGCTCACGCGGGAGCAGGCCGAGCGCATGAAGACGAAGCAGCATTTCAGCGGGTTGAAGCACGCCGGATGGGGCATGGAGGCACGCTTCCGCGCCTGCCAGGACACGCTGTCGCTGCTGGAGGTGCTGCGGAAACTGTGGTCGCAGAGGCCGCAGGACGCGGAGTTTCAGCGGCCGTTCTTCGTTGGCGTCACGCTGCGCGGGCTGATTCCCGAGAACGAGTATCAGGCCGAGCTCTTCGAAGACGAGCACAACCGTGCCGGGCTTTCGGCCACGATGGACAAGCTGAACCTGAAGTACGGCCACTCCACGCTGCACTTTGCCGGGATGCTTCCGGCACGCGAGTCCGCGCCTACGAGGATCGCGTTCACGCAGATCCCGGTGCGGTACGGCGTCGATTATATGTAGGCTATTCGCAGCGTATATGAGTCCATTCGACGCGCAGACTGGCTATATGGGGAGGCTGGCCCCGTCGCCCACGGGGCTGCTGCATCTCGGCCACGCCGCAACCTTCCGGGCGGCTTACGAGCGCGCACGCGAGCGGGACGGCCTGTTGCTGCTGCGGAACGAGGACGTCGATCCGCAGCGGTCGAAGCAGGAGTTCGTCGATGCGATGATCGAAGACCTTGCGTGGCTTGACATTGCGTGGGAGCCGCCGATGGTGGTGCAGTCGCAGAGGCTCGCGCTTTACCGCGAGGCGTTCGAGCGGCTGCTCGTTGCCGGGCATGTGTACCCGTGCATGTGCAGCAGAAAAGACCTCGCGCAGATGATGCAGGCTCCTCACGAAGATACCGACGACGAGCCGGTCTACGATGGCCGGTGCCGTCCAGCCGATTCCGCAGGTTCGCGTGCGCTTCAGCCGGGCGTGAACTACAGGTTCCTTGTGCCCGATGGCGAGGCAGTTCGTTTCGTCGATAAAAATCTCGGCTCGCAGGCGTTTACGGCGGGAACCGACTTCGGAGATTTTCTCGTATGGCGCAAGGACGGCCTGCCGAGCTACCAGCTCGCCTGCGTGGTGGATGACGCCGCGATGCGGATCACCGAGGTCGTGCGCGGAGCCGATCTGCTGAAGTCAACGGCGAGGCAGATGCTGCTGCAACGCGCCCTCGGGCTTCCGCCCGTCGCGTACTTCCATACGCGGCTGCTGGTGGATGAGCACGGCGTGCGTCTGGCGAAGCGGCACGACGCGCTCGCCGTGCGAACGCTCCGGCAGCAGGGGCTCTCAAGCGACGATGTGCGAAGGATGATCGATGCCGCGTTGCGTTGATCTGCCACGCTTCCAACCCGAAAAAAGAATCATGCCGGGCAACCAATCTTCAGGCGGTTTTTCTTTCGATCGCGGAGAAGGCACCTCGCACGACTCCCGCATCTCACCTCATTGAATGAGGAAGTGAGGAGTGCCATGAAAGCTTATTCTGTCTCTTTGAAATGGAGCGTCGCTGTTCTCGGGGTGGTGGTCGTCCTGGGCGGATGCGACAGGAAGATCGATAACACCCTGAACTTCACCAATGCGATCAACTCCTATTACAGCGCGCATCCGACGTGCCTGTGGCCTGATCCGGTGCAGTTTCCCGTGCAGGCGAATGCCTCGGATACTGACAAGACCTCGGATTACGATGCGCTTGTCGATCAGGGATTGCTGGTGCGGACGACCGCGGAGAAGCGAGTCATGATCGTCGCGAGCAAGCGGGTGAACAACTACGATCTTTCCGATAAAGGCCGCTCCGCATGGGCTGCCGATCCGAATCAACCGGGCTACGGCAACTTCTGCTATGGGCATCGCAAGGTAAGCAACATCGACAGCTTCACGCCGACCACGAGCAAGGTGGGCGCAACCACGCAGGTCGCGTATCACTATACCTTCGTCGACGTGCCGTCGTGGGCGCAGGCTCCGGAGACGCAGACCGCTTATCCGCAGTTGCACTCGGACCTTGTGGGGCCGTTGAGCGCGACCGCCACGCTTGCCAACACGAGCAGCGGTTGGCGGTTGGCTGCGGGAGCGGGCAGCAATGCGGGCAAGATCGTCGAGTAGTTGCTGCGCCGATTAAATAAAACAGCCGCCAGAGAATCTTCTCTGGCGGCTCTTTTGTCCGTATTGCTGGTTAGTCGTTGCCGTAAGGATCTTCCCAGTACGGGCCGCTCCGCATGGCAGCCGCGGCGGCTGCGGGAGACTTCATCTCGTACTCGTTCGGCGGGACATTGCCTGCGAGGTAGCGGACGAAGTAGTCCCAGCGGCGGCGCGTCATGTACTGCGTGGCGTAGCCGTAGCCGTGGGGAACGTTCGGGATGATGAGCAGGTCGAAGTCCCTGTTGGCCTTGATGAGCGCCTCGACCACGATGAGCGTGTTGTTGAGCGGCACGTTCGGGTCCGACGTTCCATGCGCCAGCAGCAGGTGGCCCTTCAGGTTCTTGGCGAAGTTCTGATTGGCCTGGCTGTCGTAGTTGGTCGTGCCGTCGGGATTCGTGACCAGGTAGCCCGACCATTTCTCTGCCCAGTCGTCCTCGTAGTCGCGCTGGTCGTGGTTGCCGCTCTCCGCAATGCCTACCTTGAAGAAGTCCGGGTAGTGGAACATCGCCGCGCCGGTAGCGTTGCCGCCGCCGGAGTGGCCGAAGATGCCCGCCTTGTCGAGATCGATCCACGGATACTTCGCGGCCAGCTCCTTCATGCCCGCAACCTGGTCCGGCAGCGTGTTGTCGCCGAGGTTCGCGTAGTAGGCCTCGTGGAAGGACTTCGAGCGCCACGGCGTTCCCATACCGTCGATGCAGACCACGACGAAGCCAAGCTCCGCCAGCGCCTGCAAGTCGCCGTGCGCGGGCGTAAAGCTGCGTCCGCCGCAGGAGCCCGTCTGCGGCCCCGGATAGACGTAGTTGACGATCGGATACTTCTTCGACTCGTCGAAGTTCGTCGGCTTGAACATGAAGCCGTAGATATCGGTCTTGCCGTCGCGTCCCTTCATCGTGATCGGCGTCAGCGGCTTCCATCCGTAGGCCACCAGCTTGGAGATATCTTCCTTCGCCACATCCACCAGCAGCTTGCCGGTCTCGTCGCGAACGACCGCCGTCTCAGGCTCGGTGGGGGTGGAGTAGGCATCGACGAAGTAGCGGCCGTCAGGCGAAGGCGTGACGGTGTGGTTGGCGTTCTCCGGCGTCAGCAGCTTCAGGCCGCTGCCGTCGAACTTCACGCTATAGAAGTGCTGGAAGTACGGATCGCCCGGCTCTTTGCCGACGCCGATAAAGTAGAGCGTGCGCGACTTCTCGTCCACGCGCTGCACCTGCGTCACGTTCCAGTCGCCGCTGGTGATCTGGTTCTTCAGCTTGCCGCTCGTGAGGTCGTAGAGATACATGTGGCCCCAGTTGCTGCGCTCGCTGAACCACAGCAGCTCGTTCGTCTTCGGCAGATACTTCCAGTTCACTTTGTCGTTGCCGCTCTCGAAGAACTTCGGCGCGGTCTCGCTCATCACCTCGCGGATGTCGCCGGTCTCAGCGTCGGCCACGCGCATCCACTCCTGCTTGTGGTCGCGCGAGGTGGAGACGAAGCCGAGGTGCTTGCTGTCGTCGCTCCACTGCACGTCGTCCCACGCACTGCCGCCCGAGCAGCTTACGTCGTCGCACAGGCTGGAACGGTGCTGGTCCGGGTCCATCTTCAGCCGGACCACCTTCTTCGCGCCCACATCGATAATGACGCGATGGATCATCGGCACATTCTTGTCGCCCACCAGTGAGTACTTCCACGCCTCCAGCTTCGGGTGTCCGTTATTCACGGGGACGATGTACATCTCGGCTACGTTGCGCTGGTCCTGCTGGAAGGTTGCGATCTTCTTCGAGTCCGGCGACCAGACGAGGATGGCATTGTCGCTCTTCTTCCACCCGGCGTTGTCGGTCGCGTAGCCGAAGTCCTGCACGCCGTCGGTGGTGAGCTGCGTCTCCTTGCCGGTGGCCAGGTCGCGCACCCACAGGTTCCAGTTGCGGATGAACGCGGCCTTGGTGCCGTCGGGCGAGAGATCGGGGATGCCGCCGCGTCCGCGCCGCGTGGGCTGCTCTTCGGTCAGGCCGGCGGCCCCGGCGGTGGTATCGGTGCAGGTGCCGGCCGCGCTCAGGTCGCAGCGGAACTTGCGTCCGTTGCTGCTCACCGTAACGGTCTTATCGCTGTTCTCGAAGCCGATGTTCGAGAGCGTCATGTGGTGCGCATCGTCCTTCACCCTGCCGTTGCTCGCCGCCGTCAACGCCGCAGCCAGCTTCGCGTGGTCGAACGCGGGGCCCTTGGTCTCCTTCGCAGGATCGACCAGCACGTAGGTCACGCCGTCGGGGCCGCTGTCGCGATACCAGAAGCGGTCATCGTTCAGCCACGTGGGCCGGGTGACGCCGTGGTAGACCAGCGGGCTTACGTTGTAGGACATGAACTTCTCCGCCTGCGCGTAGTCGCTCGTCGTCAGTTGTTTGGATTGCGCCAGTCCGGTCGCCGTGAGACAGCATCCCACCAGAGCCCCGGCAATCGTCCGCATCGTGTTACGCACAAACATGCCTCTTGCCTCCGAATCTCTCTCGCACACTCTTCAGAAAGTGTAGGAATGAGGCTTAGTCTACAGTTCGCGGCGCGTTTCGTAACAGGCGAATTTACTGCGTGGAGATCAGGAGCGAAATTATTCGCCGCCAGCCCGCACCTTCCACAGCACCTGCTTCAGAACGCCCATCCAGACCGGCACGTCGGTAGCAGTCAGCCCCATCCTCAGGACCAGCCGCCGCACCTGCGCTTCGTCGCTGTTTGCGGGATGGTGTCTCGTATAGCCGGTCTGCTCCATCACCTGCATCCAGAACTGCGTCAGCCGCTCCATCTCCGCCGCGGAGGCCGCCGCCGGGGCCGTCGATCTGCCGCGCAGCTCGCGCCCTCGGACATTCCGGACAAGCTCATACAGGCACACCGCCACCGCCTGCCCCAGATTCATCGAAGGGTGTCGCAGGTCTTCCTGCTCCTGCATCGGAATCGTCAGCAGCCAGTTGCAGTGGCTCAGTTCGTCGTTGCTCAGGCCGGTCTTTTCCGAGCCGAAGATCAGCGCGATGCGGGGGGTGATGGAATCCTCGGAATCCTCCGACTGCCCAAGCTCGTCCTCGATCCTCGCGCTCGCCTCATGCAGCACGTGCAGCGGATGCTGCAACACCCGCTCGCCCACGGCGGTCGTCCCCACCACCAGCGTGCAGTCGGCAACGGCCTCGGCGACGCTGCCGAAGATCTCCGCCCGCGCCAGCACCTCGGAGGCGTCCACCGCCGACTTCGCCGCCTCAAACGGCACGGGATACTCATTCACCACGCGCAGACGGCCAAAGCCGAAGTCGTGCATCGCCCGCGCCACTGCGCCAATGTTGTTCGGATTGCGCGCCCGCACCAGCACGATCACAATCCGGTCGAGCATCTCTTCATTCAGCATCAACTACGATTTTAGGCGCAATGGCCGGGCAATCAGGGTTGCGGAGCGAAGTCCCGCAGCGCCTCCACCGTCTTCGCGTCCATCTGGACCAGCATCGCCACCACCAGATCTACCGTCTGGTCGAAGTCCTGCCGATTGATGATGCCGTTGTGCGAGTGGGTATATCGCACCGGCACCACCAGGTTGATCGTCGGCGTGCCTCCGTTGTTCATCTGCATCTCGGCGGAGTCGTCGCCGTAGCCCTGCACCAGATCGGCCTGCAACGGCAGGTTCTTCGCCGCCGCGGTCTTGCGTGTAAAGGCCACCAGCTTACGGTTCGCAATCGTGCTGGTGTCGAAGAGGAACATCCCCGGCCCCGAGCCCAGCTTCACCTGCGTCTCCTCCGGGCGAGCCCCCGGAGCGTCGCCGGTCACGCCACCTTCAATCGCGATGCCGATGTCCGGCTTTACCGTCTGGGCCGCCGCCCGCGCTCCGCGCAGCCCAACCTCCTCCTGCGTCGTGGCCACGTAGATAAGCTGGTTGTCGTGGTGCATCGAGGCCGTGCGCCGCATCGCCTCAATCAACACCGCGCAGCCCACGCGGTCGTCCCAGCCCTTGCCCAGATAATTCTTGCTCCCGTTCATCACCGTAAACGGCGAGTCCGGAACGATCGGATCGCCCGGCTCCACGCCCATCGCCGCGGCCTCTGCGGCGTTCTTCGCCCCGATGTCGAGATAGAGCGCATCCCGCGAGAAGACCCGCGTGCGCTCCTCCGGCGTAATTACATGCACATCGCGAATCCCCGTCACCGCGTGTACCGGCCCCTTCGAGCCAATAATGATCCAGCGCTGATCCACCAGCGCCTGGTCGAGCCATCCGCCCAGCATCTGCATCGTCAGAAAGCCGTTCGGAGTAATGCGCCGCACCATGCCGCCCAGCTCGTCCATGTGGGCGTCGATCATGATGCGCGGCCCGGTCGCGCCCTGCTGCGCGATCACCGAGCCCATGCCGTCGTAGCGGATCGGCACAGTCGCCAGCGGCTTCATCTCGCCCACCATGATCGCCCGCACCGGCTCCTCCGCTCCCGGAGGCCCGGGGGCGTCCGCCAGCCGCTGCAAGAGCTGTTCGGTCCGGTCGCCCTGCTGGGCGGCGGCAAAGGGAACAAGGCTTCCGCACAAAAACACTGCGGCAACAAGTCGGAGAGCAAAAGATGGGCGCATGGGCGGAACTATATCATCCTCCCCGCGGGTCTAAACTCGTAAGTGCAGCCATGTCCGATAACTTCGCCCAGACAGTCAAGCAGCAGGCCGACATCGTCCGCATCGTCGGCGAATACATCAAGCTGCGCAAGACCGGCGCGCAGAACCACACCGGCCTCTGCCCCTTCCACAAAGAAAAGACAGGCTCGTTCTCCGTCAACTCCGCGCATAGCTACTTCTACTGCTTCGGCTGTCATGAGAAGGGCGACGTCTTCACCTTCATCATGAAGATGGAGAACGTCAGCTTCCCCGAGGCCGTCCGCATCGTCGCGCAGAAGTGCGGCATCCCGCTGCCCAAGCGCGAGTTCAGCTCTCCCGAGGAGGCGCGCGAGGCAGGGCAGCGCCGCCAGCTCCTCGACATCCACGAGGCGGCGACGCAGTACTTCGAGGCCGCGCTCAAAGCTCCCGAGGCCGCCCGCGCCCGCGAGTACCTCACCGGACGCGGCGTCACTCCTGAGACCATCCAGAAGTTCCGCATCGGGTACGCGCCCGACGACTACAACCACATGCGCAACGCGCTCAAGTCGCACTTCAGCGAAGAGATCATGCAGGCCAGCGGCCTCTTCGGCTCACGCGAACAGGCCGACGGCAGCCAGGGCCAGCTCTACGCCCGCTTCCGCAAGCGCATCATGTTCCCCATCGCCAACGAGCAGGGCAAGACCATCGCCTTCACCGGCCGCGCGCTCGACGCGCAGGACGAGAAGGGCCGCGACATCGCCAAGTACATGAACTCGCCCGAAGGCCCGCTCTATACCAAGGGCCAGATCCTCTTCAATCTCGACAAGGCCCGTCCCGAGATCCGCAACCTCGGCTTCGCGCTCCTCGTCGAAGGCCAGATGGACTGCATCTCCGTCTTCATGGCGGGCATTCGTAACGTAGTCGCCACTTCGGGCACGGCCTTCACCGAGGCGCAGGTGCGCCTGCTTACCCGTTTCACTCCCAATAAGCAGGTCATCCTCAACTTCGACCCCGACACCGCAGGCCGTACCGCCGCCGAAAAAGCCGGAGCCATGCTCGTCGAAGAAGACTTCGACGTCCGCATTGTTCTTCTCGACGACGGTCTCGACCCCGACCGCTTCATTCGCGAGCGCGGCCTTCAGGTCTACACCGCCGCCGTCCGTGGAGCGAAGCGTTACATGGACTACCTCATCGACCGCGCCCGCGAAGAACACCCCGGCCGCACCTCCGACGCCAAGCTCAAGGCGATGAACTTCCTCCTCCCGCACATCCGCCGCATCGCGTCGCCCTTGCAGCGCGACGAATTTGTAACCGACGCTGCACAAAAGCTCGGCATCGACTCCGCCATCTTGCGGCAGGAGCTCCGCCAGGCCGCCGCGCAACGCAGCGAGAGCGTCCGCTCGCACACGCACGACCCCGCCAGTGAGATCGAGCGCATCCTCCTCCGCGCCCTCGTCCTGCCCGAGGGCGATCCCGCCCGCACCCTCGCTGCCGAGCAGCTCTCCCAGCATCCCGAGTGGTTCGAAAATCTTCCCTCCGCCGCTGTCCTCGAAACGCTGGCCAACGCGCCCGTTCCCGGCAATCCTCTCGACGCCGCTCCCGATCAGGCCAGCCGCGTCCTCCTCGCTCGCGCCCTGCATCACGAAGAGGTTCCCAGCGACGTGGAGGTGCAGCCGATGGAGGAGCAGGTGCAGAATGCGCTCCACACCCTCGAACGCCGCCAGCTCGAACGCCGCCAGCGTGAGCTGCGCGTCATGATCGCCGAGTCCGACCGTCGCGGCGACCATGAAATGCTTGACCGCCTGACTCTCGAAAAAATGCAGATCGACCGCAAACTGCGGGAGTTTTAGTTCTCGCGCGTTTCACGTTTCGTCCCACAGTCCCTTGCTACAATCGTTCCTATGGGTGATACGTTGATCTCTTCTATGGGGATTCTTCCAGTCAACCATACGAACGTCCTCGAAGAAGCTGCGTCGTTCCTACTCCCCTGACACCAAAGAAAACTCCCCATGGATAGTTCTACAAAGCGGCGTCTGCTCCTCGGCTTCCTCGTCGGCTGGATCGGCAAGCTCTCCGGCAGCATGATTCAGCTCATCCAGGTTCCTGTCTTCCTGCACGCCTGGGGCAAACCTCTCTTCGGCGAGTGGATGATTATCAGCGCCGTCCCCAGCTATCTCAGCTTCAGCAATATTGGCTTCGGCAACGTGGCCGGCAACGAAATGACGATGCTGGCCGCTCGCGATGACCGTGAAGGCGCGCTGCGCGTCTTCCAGAGTTGCTGGTGGCTCATCATGTTTCTCTGCATCGCGGTCATTGCCCTGCTCTCCGGCGCGCTCTTTCTGCTCCCCGCTGCCAAACTCCTCAAATTGAGCATCATCGGCGAGACCGACGCCAAGTGGATCATCTTCTACCTCGGTATCTCCGTGCTCTTCGGCCAGTTGGAGCAGCTCATCCAGTCGGCCTATCGCTGCGTGGGCCGCTACCCCTTCGGCGGCTTCGTCAAGAACATGATGGCCCTGACCGCGTTCTTCTGCATGATCCTCTCCGTCATGCTGGGCAAAGGGGCGCGCACCACGGCGCTCATCTACGCTTTGGCCAACCTGACGGGTACCATCTTCTTTTGCACGCTCGTCCGCTGGCAGATTCCCTGGATTCGGTTCGGCTGGCAGTACGCCCGGTTCAACGAGATCCGCAAGCTCGTCCGCCCCGCAATTGCCTTCATGGGCTTCCCGCTCGGTAACGCATTGAATCTGCAGGGAACCCTGCTCGCCGTCGGCTATGCTCTCGGCCACGACGGCGTCGTTGTCTTCGGCACCGCCCGCACCGTCTCCCGGGTCGCTCTGCAAATGGTCCAGATGGTCAACAGCACCTTCGAGCCTGAGATGTCCATCGCCTACGGTGCGGGCAACCTGCCGCTGGTCCGCACGCTCCTTCGCCGCGCCTGCCAGTTGGCCCTCATCGTTGCTTTTGCGCTCGTCTTCGCCATGCTGCTGGGCGGCCCCTGGTTCCTCAACCACTGGACCCTCGGCAACGTGCCTCCCAGCCGCGGCCTGCTGGCCATTCTCCTCCTGGTGGTCGTCCTGTATTCCCTGTGGTCCACCAGCTCCACCCTGATGACCTCCATCAACCGCCATCAGCGGCTCGCCGCGGTGTACATCGTCGGCACCGCCCTGAACTGCGTCCTCTGCTACTTCTTTGCCCGCGCCTGGGGAGTCAACGGCGCCGCGGTCTCCCTGCTGGCCTCCGAGATCGTCATGAACCTCTACGTCGTCCCCGCCTGCCTGAATATCGCCCACGACACCTTCCCGGCCTTCATCGCGGGAATGCTGCACTACCCGCACTCGCTCCGTCCCCAGACCCTCTGGGCTCGCGTCCGGCGGTCTCGTCCTGGCCTCGAAAGCTGATTTTTCCCCGTAAAATGCGGCCAAATCCGCCGATCCGTCTTCGCCATGTTTCCCTCGAATCGTTTTTCCCTTTGGAACATCAAAACCTGTGATATCCTATGGTTCGCTGGGGAAGTGCGCCTATCATATGCCCTGCCTTTTCTAAGGTCTCAAGGGCTGGCCAACGCGGTCTGGAACCGCCAAATGTGCTCCCTGACCATTACGCAACAACCCAGGGATCAGTCCGTCTGGACACCGCTTTTTCTTTTAGCGGCATCCCTATGTAATAGAAAATTTTCGCAGGAGCGCGCACTGCCGTGGCTGAAGAACTAGACAAGTACGAAGAAGACATAGACAAACTCATCGACACAGGGAAAGAGAAGGGATATCTCACCTACGGCGAGGTCAACGACCTGCTGCCCGGAGACATCACCACTCCCGACGATCTCGATGATCTGCTCACCACCATCAACACTCAGGGAATCGACGTCCTCTCCGGAGAGGGCAAGTTCGATCGTGACAAGTACGAGCCCGAGGCCGGCGAAGAGTCCGACGACGTAGAGCTCGACCTCTCTCCCGGAACCCTCGAAAAGACCAACGACCCCGTCCGCATGTATCTGCGCGAGATGGGTACCGTCCCCCTGCTCACCCGCGAGGGGGAGGTCGAGATCGCCAAGCGCATCGAGCGCGGCCAGATCCGCGTCATGAAGGCCATCTCCCGTTCGCCGATCGTCATCCGTGAGATCGTCGCCCTCGGCGAAGACCTGCGCCGCGGCGTCCGCAACATCAAGGAAGTAGTCACCTTCGACGAGGAAGAGCTCACCGAAGAAATCCTTCAGTCCCGCGTCCGCGCCACCGTCGGCCGCATCGACGTTATCGTCAAGCACCAGAAGAAGATTCAGGGCTTCGAAGAGAAACTCGCCGCCCCCGTCGCGAAGGACGCCAAGGGCAAGGCCAAAGAGACCCGCAAGTACCGCTGGCTCATCGGCCGCGAGCACGTCTACATCAATCGCATCGTCCGCGAGTTGAAGTACACCAACGCCGAGAAGAAGCGCCTCCTCGATAAGGTCAACAAGACTGTCGATGTCATGCGTACCCTCGAACGCCAGATCAAGAGCCTCGACGCCAAGTTCGACGCCTCCAAGTCCGAGGAGCTGCGCAAGGAATATCGTCGCCAGCAGAAGAATTGCCGCGTCGATCTCGATCGTCTCGAAGCCGACGCCGGCATCCCCATCGCCGATCTCAAGCGCACCCAGCGCGAGATGATCCAGGGCGACATGGACGCCGAGCGCGCCAAGCGCGAGCTCATCGAGGCCAACCTCCGCCTCGTCGTCTCCATCGCGAAGAAGTACACCAATCGCGGCCTCCAGTTCCTCGACCTCATTCAGGAGGGCAACATCGGCCTCATGAAGGCGGTCGACAAGTTCGAGTACCGTCGCGGTTACAAATTCTCGACCTACGCCACCTGGTGGATTCGTCAGGCCATCACCCGCGCCATCGCGGACCAGGCCCGCACCATCCGTATCCCGGTCCACATGATCGAGACCATCAACAAGCTCATCCGCACCAGCCGCCAGCTCGTGCAGGAGCTGGGCCGCGAAGCT
>JAATEV010000010.1 GCA_015655585.1 Terriglobales bacterium
AGACGCAGCGGCTGTTGCGCGTGGAGGAGGAGCTGCACAAGCGCGTGATCTCGCAGGAGAAGGCGATCTCCGCGCTGGCTCGTGCGATCCGCCGTTCGCGTGCTGGTTTGAAGAACCCGGCGCGACCGATTGGAAGCTTCCTGTTCCTTGGACCTACGGGCGTGGGCAAGACGGAGATGGCGCGCACGCTGGCGCAGTTCCTGTTCGGAAGCGAGAAGGCCCTGATCCGGTTCGATATGTCGGAGTTTATGGAGAAGCACTCGGTCTCTAAGCTGATTGGCTCGCCTCCGGGCTATGTGGGCTACGAAGAGGGCGGACAGCTTACGGAGCGGGTGAAGCGGAATCCGTACTGCGTGGTGCTGCTGGATGAGATCGAGAAGGCGCATCCGGATGTCTTTAACCTGCTGTTGCAGGTGTTTGAGGATGGTCAGTTGACCGATGGTCTGGGCAATACGGTCGACTATAAGAACACGATCATCATCATGACCTCGAACATCGGGGCGAAGCACTTGCAGAAGCGGCAGGGGCTGGGCTTCCAGAGCGAGAAGGAAGACATGGTGATGGACAAGATGGAGGAGCTGGTGCGGGGCGAGGTGAAGCGTACCTTCAACCCGGAGTTCCTGAACCGTCTGGACGAGATCATCATCTTCACTTCCCTGTCGGACCAGGACCTGATGCAGATTCTGGAACTTCTGGTACAGCAGTTGAACGTGAACCTGGTACACAAGGCGATCACAATCTCGGTGACGGACGACGCGAAGAAGTGGATCATCGAGAAGACGGCTTCGGATCGGACGTATGGAGCGCGGCCTTTGCGGCGGGCTCTGCAACGGTACATCGAAGATCCGCTTTCGGAGGCGCTGATCGGCGGCGGGATTGCGCAGCGGCCAGCGTTCCTGGAGGTGTACATGGAGAACAATCTACTGTTCTACAGGCCGGTAGCGGCGGACGGCGAGGAGAAGTCGGTGGGCGCAGCTCTGACCACGGTGTAGAACTTCTACGAACGCATGAACTAAGATATGCCCCGGCTATGGCCGGGGCGTATTGTTTAAGGCGGAGGAAAGCCTAAACATGGATCGTCGTGAGTTTGCGGTATTGCTGCCCGCGCTGCTGGCGGGGTTGGGAATGGAGAAGGCCGAGGCGCAGGGGACGGTTCCGGCGCTGGAGTCGGGGGTGTATAAACCTTCGGCGTCGAAGAATGGCTCGATGGCGGGGCACGCTTCGAGCAAATACCTGATGGGAATGCTGACGGCAGGAAATATCCGGCTGGAGATGCATGAGTCGACGATTCAGCCGGGGGCAGAACATGAGGCGGTGGGGACGCATAAGCACAGCGAGATCTGGCTGGTGCGCGAGGGCACGGCGGAGCTGACGACGAATGGGACTACGCGCACGATGGTCGCGGGAGATGTGGGGATCTGCGTGGCGGGGGACAAGCACTACATTGCGAATACCAGCGATAAGCCGGTGACTTATTTTGTGGTGACGATGGGGCCGCCGGAGAGTTAGTTCGTGGAATTAAAAGAGAAACTCCGGCTGAGCCGGAGTTTTCTCTTGAAGGTGCCGGGGTTAGACGAGGGATTGCGCGGTTTTGATGGCGGAGTGTACGGCGTCTCCGGCCTTTTCTACGGCTTGATCGACCTGGCCGCGAGCCCGCTGGATGGCCTTCTGGGCTTCGTCGCTGAGATGCTCGGCCTGCGCCTTGAGGTAATCGCCCGCGTCTTCGAGGTAGTCGCCTGCGTCGGCTACGCTGCGGCGAAGCTGCTTACGGGTGCGAGCACCGGTTTGCGGAGCGTAGAGAAGAGCAATGGCGGCTCCGGCGGTGACGCCGATACCGAAGGCGAACAAGTAGTTCTTTGCGCTCATAAAGATACCTCGTGTCGGGTTTGATTCTGATTCTTAGGATTCATGATAGTAGGGATTGGTTGGTTTTGTTTGAGGTTTGGAGCATTGGGCCAGAAGCAAAAACAAGCAACAGCAATGAATCAGTCGCTTCGCCCTTCGGGCTTTGCTCCGGCCTTCGGCAGAGGGGTAGTCGCTTCGCCACCAGCTTTGACGCCGGGCTAAAGCCCGGCTCTAGTCCCAAAGGCAAGTGCAAGAGCAAGAACGAACAACAGCAAGAACAAAGAAAACGACAACGGCTTATGGGCTTTGGAAGGGTATGGGTGAAGAAGCGGGTTTCTCCGCTTCGCAGCGCGATGAAGCTGCGCTGCTTCGGTTGAAATGACGGGGTTTTTCGGGAATGAAAAAAACAGCAGCTTCCACCTACATGTATGGGCGGCTAGTCGAGGCCGGCGAGTTCGCGGGCGCGGAGAAAGATGCGGGTGAACATGGGACGGTCCAGGCGGCCGGTGTTGGTGTTGCGCAGGGATGGATGGTAGGTGGCTAAAAGATGGTGGCCGTTGGGCAGGATGTAGTGGGCTCCGTGGGCGAATTTGTAGGGGGTTTTGCGGTCGATGAGGCCGGTGTTCAGGAGGTGGGCGAGGTAGCCGTCGAAGGCGATCTTGCCGAGGCAGACGACTACGCGGACGCGAGGGAGGGCCTCGATCTCGCGGGTGAGGTGGGGGGAGCAGTTGCGAATCTCCTGCGGGTGGGGCTTGTCGCCGGGCGGGGCGCAGCGAACGACGGAGGCGATCCAAGCGTGGCGGAGGCGGAGGCCGTCGTCGCGGTGGATGGCCTGGGGTTTGGAGGCCAATCCTAACTCGTGGAGGACGGGGTACATGAAGTCGCCGGAGCCGTCTCCGGTGAAGGGCCGGCCGGTGCGGTTGGCTCCATGGGCGCCGGGGGCGAGGCCGAGGATGAGAATGCGGGCGCGGGGGTCTCCGAAGCCGGGGACGGGACGGGCCCAGTAGGTCTGGTCGAGGTAGGCGCGACGCTTGGTCTCGCCGATGTCTTTGCAGTAGGTGCGGAGTCGGGGACAGAGCTCGCAGGTCTCGATAGATTCGCGGATATGATGGAGAATAAGGGAGATACTACCTTTGGATGCGGTCACTGCATCCTATGATAGTCGGGGAAAAGCGCGCAGGGCCAAGGCTCGCGATCTCCCGGGAAGGCCCTGAGCGGCGGACTGGAGATTTACGGTAAGTTGGAAGACCCAAGAATCAGTAGGATGTATCTGAAGATTTTGTTGCAGGGGATCGCCGAGAAGCGCAGGCAGTTGTGGCAAGCGGCGGTGATGCGGTCGGGATTGGTGACGATCGTTGTCCTGATTCTTTTGCTGTCGGGGCTTGCGTTTGCGTGGCATGAACACACGCGTGGCCAATTCGGAAAACTGAGGAAGACACTGGCGGCGAAGACTTCAACGCCGGAGGAGGCCGATCCGCAGCCGGGCGGGCAGGATGAGCTGCGGCTGAAGCGATCGCAGCTTCCGGGAGCGACGGGGCCGGAGTTCCTGAGCGCGACGCTGCTGCCGGGACGTGGAATGAACGTGCTGCAGATTACGGCGTATGTTCCGGGCAAGGGAGAGGTGTCACTGCTGCAATCCCCCACGCTGGATGATGCGGCCAGGCAGATGACCGGGACGGGAGAAGACTCCGCGGGCGGGGAGAGCCTGAAGATGGGAGCCGCGTTCGAGGTTCCGTGGGCCGGGAAGGTCTCGGGAACGAAGTCGGATGACGGCCAGAGCGTGGTGGCGGTGTGGCAGGGGAAGAACCTAAGCCTGCCGGTGACCGGCTCCGGGAAGTCGGCTGTGGGGGGGCTGCTGCTGAAGCAGGCTTCGTCGACGCGAGAGACGAACATCATGCCGGATGGCGGAGAGGCGCGGGCCAGCTTTCAGGCAGGCGACTTCGACGGGCACTGGCTCTCGCAGACGGAACTGACCTCGACGGTGGAGCTGAACAGCACAGTGATCGAGATGACGGTGGAGGCCCGGAATACGGGCTCGGAGCCGGAGCCGATGGGAATGGGATGGCATCCACGATTTGCGATTCTTGGCAAGCGGGGCCAGATTGTTCTGCACGTTCCGGCGACGGAGCGGGAGGAGATTGCAGACCGCGCCACGGGACTGCCCAGCGGCAGGCTGCTGCCGGTGACGGGGACAGCGTATGACTTTGCGGCGAAGGATGGGGCTCCGCTGGGCTCGATGAGCCTGGACGATACGTTTGTGCATCTGAAGCCGGGCCTTATGGAGAGCGGGCCAATGGCGGAGTTTATCGATCCGCAGAGCGGCTACAAGCTGCGGCTGACGGCGTTGAGCTCGAACATCAAGGCGATGCGGGTGGTAGCCCCAGCGAACGAGGGCTATCTCACGATCGACCCGATGTTCCACTATGACGATCCGTTTGGGCAGGAGTGGCCAAAGCAGACGGATACGGGGATCGAGGTTCTACAGCCGGGACAGACGGTGCAGTGGAAGATCCGGCTGGAGATCGCGCCTTCGACGGCGGACGCGGGCGATCACTTTTAGTCGACCTGCACGCTTCGGCACGGCGGCTGGTTTGACCCCTCACAAGCAAGACTCGTACAGTAGAAGATGAGGCGTAGACCAGCCGCTGCGCTCTATGGAGCGGGCGGCTCGGCATTCGAGAGCGCCAATCTGGAAGGCATGGTTTTGACCCCAACTGAGATGACAGAGACGAACGAGACTGCCGAGCAGCAGCCGGAACTTGCACACACCCACGAGCATGACCACGCTCACGACCACGACCATGAGCACACGCACAGCCATGCTCCCGCGCTGAATCCTGAGCTGACCAAGGAGATCGAGGTCGAGGCTCCCGCGGAGGAGGTTTCGAAGAGCTTCCGCACGGTGGTGAAGCGGTATCAGAAGCTGGCCCGGATTCCGGGCTTCCGCGCGGGCAAGGTGCCGGAGGCGCTGATCAAGACGCGCTTCGCGAAAGAGGTTCGACAGGAGGTTCTGGATGGCCTGGTCTCGGAGCGGTTCCGGCAGGCGATCAAAGAGCAGGACCTGCGCCCGGTTTCGGAGCCGCAGCTTCTGGAGCTGCAATTGTTCGACGGGCAGCCGCTGAAGTTCAAGGCTGCGTTTGAGGTTGCTCCTGAGTTCGACGTGACGGGCTATGATAGCGTTCCCGTCGCGAAGCCGGATGCGACACTGACCGATGCCGAGTACGACGCCGAGCTGACCCATGTGCTGGACAGCCATGCGACAGTGGAGACGGTAGAGGAAGACCGCGAGCTGACCGAGGGCGACTGGGCAGACATCCGCTTCACCGGCGAGGTGAAGGACCTGGCCCAGACGGTGACCGAGGACGGCCTGGAGGATGCTTCGGCGGACGATCCGAATAAGGAATTTACCGGCGAGGACGTGCTGGTAGAGATCGGCGGGAAGAACACGATTCCCGCGTTCAACGACGCTCTGCGTGGCGCGAAGCCTGGTCAGGAGCTGAAGTTCGAGGTTGTCTATCCGGCGGACTTTGGCGAGAAGCGGCTGGCGGGACAGACGGTCGGCTATGACGTTACGGTGAAGGGTATCAAGCGGAAGACGTATCCGGAGCGTGATGCGGAGTTCGCCAAGCAGCTCGGCAACTATGAGACCTGGGAAGAGTTCGAGACGAAGCTGCGGGAGAATGCGTCGGACCGGAAGAAGCGCTCGCTGGAGAACGCTGAGAAGGACAAGATGCTCAACGAGCTGATTCAGAAGTTCCAGTTCCCTGTTCCCGAAGCGTTTGTACAGCAGCAGATCGAGGCCCGGCTGGACCGCGGACTACGGGCGCTGGCGCAGCAGGGCATGTCCATGGAGGACATGAGGAAGCTGGACTTTGTGCGGCTGCGGGAGTCGCAGCGCGACCAGGCGATCGGCGAGGTGAAGGTCTCGATGATTCTGGATCGGATTGCGGATGCGGAGAACGTCACGGTAGCCGATGAGGACCTGGACCGCGAACTGCTGATGCTGTCAATCCAGACGCGCGAACCGCTGGAAGCCCTGCGTGAGCGGATGGCGAACGAGGGTGGTCTGGACCGGATGCGCGAGCAGATGCGGCGCGAGAAGACGACGAGCGTGCTCTACGAGAGGTTAGTCTCGTAGGGAGAACTGGCAGGGCTGTACAACGGCTGTAAGAACGGGTTGTAAGAAAGAGAGTGTTATGGGATTAGTACCGATGGTGATCGAGCAGACGAGCCGGGGCGAACGCGCCTATGACATCTACAGCCGTCTGCTGCGCGACAACATCATTTTTCTGGGCACGCCGATCGACGACAACATTGCGAATGTAATCATTGCGCAGATGTTGTTTTTGAGCGGCGAGGACCCGGAGAAGGACATTCAACTCTATATCAACTCGCCGGGCGGCTCGATTACGGCGGGACTCGCGATCTACGACACGATGCAGTACATCAAGAACGACGTGGTCACGTTCTGCATTGGGCAGGCTGCCAGCATGGGCGCGTTTCTGCTGATGGCCGGCAAGAAGGGCAAGCGGTTCGCCCTGCCGAACTCGCGCATCCTGATCCACCAGCCTTCGATGGGCGGGCTGAGCGGGCAGGCTACCGATATCGATATCCATGCGCGTGAGATTCTGCGCATCCGCGAGATTACGAACAAGCTGATGAGCCTGAATACGGGCCAGACGCTGGAACGGATCGAGCGGGACGTAGAGCGCGACTTCATCATGACGGCTCCGCAGGCTAAGGAGTACGGGATCATCGACGATATTATCGACCGGCCTCGGGCGTAAAGCCTTTGGCCTTCCCAAAAAGATGCGTGCCCCTTCGTGGGGCACGCATCTTTTTTGCAGAAGCGATTTTCTTTGCTCAAGCTACTTCGAATCGAGCCGAAAGAGCATGAGCGGCGTCCGGGCAGGATCTTCAAAGACGTTGTATTGGTGAACCAAGACCGGACGATAGCGGTCTAGAATCGCCTGCTTTTGAAGCAGATCAGCATTATCCTTCCAGACGAGAGCCCACCCAGGATGATAACGATCCAGCTTCTCCTCCATAGGGGCACTGCTAATGTCATCCAATGCCGGTATCCCGGTAAAGAAGGTACTCATGATCGCTCCGTGACCGATAACAAGCTGTTTTGTCTCCGGATGACTGTGAATCTCTTCCTGAACCTGCTGGTACGCAACACGCATGGTATAGGTCGGCCGCGACATCAGTTTGAAAATATAGCTAACATTCCAGACTGTTGCAGCGACGATCCAAACCGTCACCCATATGCCAGTCTTTGGATAAAGGCGTGTCGTCTCCTGTACACCGAGGAAGAGGATAAGAAGCAACGCCGGGGCCATCACCGTGAAATAACGGGGTGGGCCAGAAAGACGAAGGATCGTAAAAGCCGCATATCCCAGAGCCCAGATCACGGCACAACCGAAGAGAGGGTTGCTCCAGAGCGCTCGCAACCACTTGAAAGAAACAAACAGAAGAAGGTAGACGAGTGGAACCAGGAGCGGGTCCACCCATGTGATAGCGCGGTAGAGCAGGCGGACAGCTTTTTCAACGCTCTTCCGCTGAAGACCCATAGCATTCTGGCCCTTCAGCGTCAGGATATCGATCTGATGATTATGCGAGTAGAAAATCCAGTACAAACCCAGAATCAAGCCAAGGGTAATAAGCGGGATCAAAGTACGCTGGATCTGGCGCTCGAGCTTCGCGCCACGCTGATTACACCAGACCAGATAAACAAGGGCTGGTAGTAGGAACAGAGCGCTTGGCTTCGACAGGACCGATGCTGTAAAGAGAGCACCGGCAGCCATGAGACGTAATGGGACCAACGGACCTTCGCTCGAAGCCCGAACCGTGGAAACAACCAGAAGAGCGGCACAGAAGAAAAAAAGAAGAGGCCCTTCGAGCAGAGCCAGACGAGAAAAGAAAAAAAGCAACGGGCTGGTAGCAAGAACTAAAAGAAAAAATACCCAATTTGATTTGGAATAGGCTCGGTACAGCATGGCCGTCATCACCACGTAGCCACAGAAGAGACATGCTTCCAGAGCTCGAGCCGCAACAATATTGATTCCAGTGATATGAAAGAGAGGATAGAGCAGCAGAGACCATAGCGGCACGGTTATGAAGGGATTGAAATCCATCGGCCGCAGCCAGTGTCCGGTAACGATCCTGTTGAGAACGCCAGAAGCGTACCATCCCTCATCGGAAAAGCGCGCCCAATCATCCTTCCACCGGCTATTCAGTGGAAAATCCGCCCCTAATCGGTAAAAAACCATGATGAAAAAGATCAGGGTGGCAGCCAGGAGAAATGCGTCCAGAAGGGGTGATCGTTTCCAAGAAGCGTTTTCTCTGCGCATAAGGTAGGCAGAAGGATACCATAGCGGGTGACACGGTTCTCTGGTTACTCCGGAAAGTGTAAACTGGAATTCACACACTTTTTGATAACCGGAGTCAGATCCGGGATTAGGAGCACCTGGGATATGAAAAACTCTCGCGGCACAGACGAATCGCTTCGCTGCTCTTTCTGCCATAAATCCCAGGACGCTGTTGCCAAGCTCATCTCTTCGCCTTCGGATTATCCGAGGGCCTATATCTGCGACGAGTGCGTTGCCGTTTGCAACTCGATCCTTGAAGACGACCGCACAGAAGCACGCCCCGGCGCTGCGCCGACTCACCTGCCGAAGCCGCAGGAGGTGAAGGCGTTTCTGGATGAGTACGTGATTGGCCAGGACCAGACGAAGAAGAAGCTGGCGGTGGCGGTTTACAACCACTACAAGCGCATCCAGATGAATAAGACGCGCGGCAACGATGTGGAACTGGCGAAGTCGAACATTCTGCTGGTGGGGCCGACGGGCTCGGGCAAGACGCTGCTGGCGCAGACCATGGCGAAGATGCTGGATGTGCCGTTCGCGATTGTAGATGCAACGACGCTGACCGAGGCCGGATATGTGGGCGAGGATGTCGAGAACATCATCCTGAAGCTGTTGCAGGCCGCCGATGGCGATGTGCAGCGGGCGCAGAGCGGAATTATCTACATCGACGAGATCGACAAGATCGGGCGCAAGGACGAGAATCCTTCGATTACACGCGATGTCTCGGGCGAAGGCGTACAGCAGGCTCTGCTGAAGCTGCTGGAGGGGACGATTGCGAATGTGCCGCCGCAGGGCGGACGCAAGCATCCGCACCAGGAGTTTACGGTGGTGGATACGACAAACATTCTGTTCATTTGCGGCGGCGCGTTCGTGGGTCTGGAGAAGGTGATCGGGCGGCGCATCGGCAAGAAGGCTCTGGGCTTCAAGGCTGTGGTCGATCCGGATGCGAAGGATGGCGAGGTTACGCCGATTCGGGCGCAGCGCGATGCGGAACTGCTGCGTCAGGCCGAGCCGCAGGACCTGCTGAAGTATGGGCTGATTCCGGAGTTTGTGGGACGCCTGCCAGTGCTGGGCATTCTGGATGAGTTGGACGAGACCGCGCTGATCGAGATTCTGACTAAACCGCGTAACGCGATCCTGAAGCAGTACGCGAGGCTCTTCGAGTATGAGGGAGTCAACGTTACGTTTACCGACGACGCGGCGCGGGAGATTGCACGCGAGGCCTTGCAGCGCAAGGTTGGCGCGCGTGGACTGCGGATGATCCTGGAAGAGCTGATGCTCGACCTGATGTACTACGTGCCGGGCAACAAGAAGGTGAAGGACCTTTCCATTACGGCCGAGATGGTGAAGAAGCGCAGCCTGACGCTTCCGCTGCTGCTGGAGAAGGCTGGGTAGCAGAGTCAGAAGAAGGTTTCATTCGGGAGGTCAGCGATTTCGCTTTGTTTGAGGATAGTTGAGTCAGACAAATGCGTGGTTTGCTGACTTCTTTCCGTTTCGCGACTCACACAGCTAGCTTCCGACAAAGTACAATCGCTTGAAGCCGCAGGCGGGATGCATCGTTCGCGATGTTTTAACGTCTAATGGGAGAGAGATGGCAAACCAGATCAAAGACAACCTGAGCGACGACGCTCGCAAGCTTCCGATGATGCCCATTCGCGATATGGTCATCTTCCCTTTCATGATGACGCCGTTCGTGGTGGGTCGCGAGTCCAGCGTGCGGGCGCTGGAAGAGGCGCTTTCGGGCGATCGCAAGATCTTTCTTGCAACGCAGCACGATGCTTCGGTGGATGAGCCGAATGCGGACGATATTTACGCGACAGGCACGATTGGGAACATCGTCCAGAGCGTGAAGATGCCGGACGGAAACATTAAAGTTCTGGTTGAAGGCGTGGAGCGGGCTCGGGCCACCACAATCAACGATGCCGACGGATTTTTTGTGGCGACGGTGAGAACCGGGCCGACGCACCTGGAGATCACTCCGCAAGTGGAGCAGTTGATGCAGCGGGTCCACTCGCTGTTTGAGCAGTATGTGAAGCTGCAACAGTCTCTGAACTACGAGACGGTGGCGGCGAGCGTGCGCTCGGATGAACCGGCCAAGCTGGCGGACACGATTGCGGCGAACTTGCAGCTCTCGATCGAGGAGAAGCAGCAGTTGCTGGAGGTCTTCGACCCGGAACTGCGGCTCTCGAAGGTCGCCGATGTGTTGGATGTGGCGATTGAGAAGCTGAATATGGATCGGACCATTCAGTCGCGGGTGAAGCGGCAGATGGAGAAGGCCCAGAAAGAGTACTACCTCAACGAGAAGATCAAGGCGATCCAGAAGGAGCTTGGGCGCGGCGAGAAGTCGGAGTTCGACGAGCTGAAGAAGAAGATCGAAGCGGCCGGGATGCCGAAGGATGTCTTCGAGAAGTCGATGCAGGAGTTGAAGAAACTGGAGGCTATGCCGCCGATGTCGGCAGAGTCGACGGTTTCGCGAAACTATCTCGACTGGCTGCTGGCGGTGCCGTGGAAGAAGCGGTCGAAGGAGATTCGCTCGATCGAGCACGCGGAGCAGATTCTGAATGAGGACCACTATGGGCTGGAGAAGATCAAGGATCGCATCCTTGAGTTTCTTGCGGTGCGGCAACTGGTGAAGAATCCGAAGGGGTCGATTCTCTGCTTTGTCGGGCCTCCGGGCGTGGGTAAGACCTCGCTGGGCATGTCGATTGCCAAGGCTACGGGGCGGAAGTTTGTGCGGATGTCGCTGGGCGGCGTGCGGGACGAAGCCGAGATTCGCGGGCATCGCAGGACTTACATTGGCGCGCTGCCGGGGCAGATTATCCAGTCGATGAAGAAGGCGGGGACGAAGAACCCGGTGTTCATGCTGGACGAGATCGACAAGATGGCCTCGGACTTCCGCGGCGATCCGGCGAGCGCGTTGCTGGAGGTGCTGGACCCAGAGCAGAATACTTCGTTCCAGGACCACTATCTGGACGTGGAATACGATCTCTCGCAGGTGCTCTTTGTGGCTACGGCGAATGTGCTGCACACGATTCCGGGGCCGTTGCAGGACCGCATGGAGATTCTGCGTCTGCATGGATATACCGAGGTCGAGAAGCTGGAGATCGCCAAGCAGTACCTGGTGAAGAAGCAGCGCGAAGGCACGGGATTGACGGAAGAACAGATCAGCTTCGAGGACGATGCGCTACGGCAGATTATCCGCAGCTATACGCGTGAGGCCGGGGTGAGGAACCTTGAGCGCGAGATCGGCAACGTGGGGCGCAAGGTGGCTCGGCGGGTGGTGAAGGACGGCGCGGAGCACAAGGAGACGATTACGGGGGAGAACATCTCCGAGTTTCTTGGGGTGCCGAAGTTCCGCGACTCGCAGGTGCATGAGAAGAGCGAGATAGGTCTGGTGACGGGGCTTGCGTGGACGGAGCTGGGCGGCACGATTTTGCAGACCGAGGTTCAGGTGCTGGACGGCAAGGGCAAGCTGACGGCTACGGGCCAGCTTGGCGATGTGATGCAGGAGTCGGCGCAGGCTGCGCTGACTTATATCCGCTCGCGGTCGCATCATCTGGGGCTGGCGAAGGACTTTTACCGGAACGTCGATATCCATGTACATGTGCCGGAGGGAGCGATTCCGAAGGATGGGCCGTCGGCGGGAATTACGCTGGCTACGGCTCTGGCGAGCGCGTTGACGAAGATCAAGGTGCGGCGGGATATTGCGATGACCGGTGAGATTACTCTGCGCGGCAAGGTGTTGCCGATCGGCGGGCTGAAGGAGAAACTGCTGGCGGCGCATCGGGCGGGAATCTTCGAGGCGGTGCTGCCGGAGGAGAATCGTAAGGACCTGCCGGATCTTCCGGAGTTGCTGAAGAGCTCCATGAAGCTGCACTTTGTGGAAGAGATGGATCAAGTGCTGCAGATTGCGCTGGAAGGCAAGCTACCAGAGTTGCGTGAGGAGACTCCGGAGGGCTTGACGCCGGGGATGCAGGGACTGGATATCTCCCAGCCGGTTGCACATCAGTAAATTCTGTTCAGGAAAGAGATCGGCCGAGCCATTGTGGCTCGGCCGATCTCTTTTTGATGTCGATTAGAACTGGAGCGGCATTGCTGAAGCAGATTCCTCCGCTACGCTGCGGAATGACAAAACAAATAGGGGAACGACCTTAGGTGGCTCGTTTGCCGGTGACGAAGTTCATGATGATGGAGATGACTGCGAAGATCAGCAGGAGATGGATGAGAAAACTGCTGATATGCAATACGAGGAATCCACCAAGCCAAAGCACTATCAGGACAACGGCAAGAATCAGAAACATAGGCTACCTCCCTTTCTTACCTGTGCGGCGATACAACAGATAAGAGGCCAAGCGAGAGGGATTCGTTGCTTTGAGGGCGGCTTCGGATGTTGATACTGCTTGAGATACTTTATCCGGCGTGGAACGGCTTAGACGATGATGCGGAGGCCGCAGCCTCCGCATACGTGTGTTTGATGTGAATTCGACTAGCAGCCGCCGGCGATGGAGGGGATCAGCATGATCTCGTCGCCATCCTGGAAGGCGTAGGTATCGCCGCCGAGGAAGCGGATGTCCTCGTCGTTGACGTAGATGTTGATGAAGCGGCGGAGCTTTCCTTCCTCGTCCTTGATCTGGGTGGCGAGGGCGGGAAAGGTCTGGTCGATGTCGGCGAGCAGACCGGGAAGGTTCTCGGCTGCGGAGTCGAACTGTTTGCGGCCATCGGTGTGGCGGACGAAAGCGGTGGGAAGTGTGACTTTGATGGACATTAGTTGCCTCCTGCAATGGCGAGCTCGGGCTCGGGGATACCATCCAGCTCACGCAGGTAGGCGGCAAACTCTGCCAGGCGAGGACGAACGGCGCGTTCCTGTTGATAGTGGCCAACAAGGGCATCGGTGGTCTTGAGACCGTTGCCGGTGATGACCGAGACGGTGGTCTGGTCGGGGGTGATGCGGCCGTCGGCGTAGAGACGCGCGGTGACGGCAGTGGTGACGCCGCCGGCGGTCTCGGTGAAGATGCCTTCAGTCTCGGCGAGCTCCTGGATGCCGGAGACGATTTCGACGTCGGAGATGTCTTCGGCCCAGCCGCCGGTGGAGCGGATCATCCTGGAGGCCGCAGGGCCGTCGGCGGGGTTACCAATGGCGAGCGAGCGGGCGATGGTGTTGGGGCGCTGCGGCTCGATCTCGTCGGTGTTGTGCTTGACGGCAGTGGAGATGGGCGAGCAGCCTGTGGCCTGTGCGCCGAAGAAGCGGACGGGCTTGTCCTCAACGAGGCCGAGGTAGATGAGCTCGTTGAAGGCCTTGCGGATCTTGCGGATGAGCGAGCCGCCAGCCATAGGGCAGACGACATTGTCGGGCAGGCGCCAGCCGAGCTGCTCGGCGATCTCGTAGCCTACGGTCTTGGAGCCTTCGGCGTAGTAGGGGCGAAGATTGACGTTGACGAAGCCCCAGTTGTACTCGTCGGCGATGAGGGTGCAGAGACGGTTGACGTGGTCGTAGTTGCCGTCGATGCGGACGAGGCGCGCGCCGTAGACCTGGG
>JAATEV010000034.1 GCA_015655585.1 Terriglobales bacterium
CAGATCCCTACGGGATGACAAATCAAAAACAAGCAACAACAAAAGCAACCACAGATTCCCTTCGGGAATGACAAACAAAAACGGACAACGGCAACAGCAAAAGCAAGAACAGGCAACGGCAACGGCTTATGGGCCGGGGTTAGGCATGGGTCGAGAAGCGGATTTCTCCGCTTTGCAGTGCGATGAGGCTGCGCTGCTCCGGTCGAAATGACGGGGTTTGGGAGGGGGGAGAGAAAGCGGTCGTCCTTCGGACGATGCCCACCTTAGTCGCGATAAAGCCGCGACGAAGATGGGGCACCCAGTTTCTTGGCTGGGTGGAGGTAAGCCATGCCTCTCCCCTCTCATTCCCCAGAATGATGGGAATCCCGGTTTTGGGGTTGGGTGGAGGTTTGGTGGGTTAGTTGACTCTTTGCAGGCGGTCTATGAGTTTCTGGGCCAGGGGTTCGCCGGATTCGGTCCATAGGAGGCGGCTGCTTATGCCGCAGTTTTTTTCTACGGACAGCGTGAAGGCTAGCAGCATCTCAATGTTTTGTTGGATGTGCTTGGTGGCGTCTTCGTCCAGTTGATCGTCGTCTAGGGTTTCGGCCAGCCAGGGGGTGTCGAGGCCGAAGTTGATGCGGATGTGGCCGTTTTGCTCGAAGCTGGCGTCGTCGAAGGTGGGGCCTAAGCCTAAGATACGGACGGTGGAGGGCTGGCGCTTCCAGAGGGTATCGAGGCGGCCGAAGGCTTGCTGAGACTCTTCGTCGGGGGCCATGTCGAGGCGGTTGTGGAAGTCGTCGTCGGGTTGCGGTGCCCAGAGGTTCCAGCGCATTTCGAACTCGTAGGCGGTGTCCTCGTGGAGCTGCTCGGTGGCTTCGGCTACGGCGTTTTCGATGATGGAGGCTTCGGTGTCCTGGGAGCGGTCGTCGTTGACGTAGATGCGCTGGTAGTTGGGGGTCTCGTGAAAGCTGATGGGGTAGGCGCTGGCGGCGTGGACGCGCTTCTCTCCGCTGATGAGGGCGAACTGGCGCAGAACGGAGACGAGCGCGGCGGGAAGGGTCTCGAAGCGGAAGTTGGGGAACCAGAGACTGAGATAGAGCTGATCGGCCATTTTTCTAGTTTAGACCTGCGGGTGGGGTTGGGGGATGGATGGTGAGGGGGATTTGGAGCGTGGGTGAGAAGATAGAGGGGAATGAGTGTCACGGTCTCGGTTGAACGGTTGCGGATGTGGCTGCTGCTGGCGGCGGGTCTGCTGGTATTGGTGGTGGCCGCGTTTGTGGGGTACGCGCACTATCGGGCGCATCGATTTTTGACGGCTCTGCCGGCGAAGCTGGGGATCGATGTGCGGCAGGAAGGCAATAGCGTTACGTGGTCTCAGTCGGTGGGGCCGAACACGGTTTATACGCTGCACGCGGCGAAGACGATTGAGCATAACAATGGCAGCATCACGCTGCGCGATGTTGAGATCGTGGTGTATGGGAAGAAGGAGAATCGGGCAGACCGCATCTATGGCAAGGAGTTCGAGCTGGATCAGAAGGCAGGCGTGATCCGGGCGATGGGGAAGGTGTTTATTGATTTGCAGGCCCCGGCCAAGGATGCGGGAAAAGGCGCAGCGGAGGGGAAGAAGGACGCCAAGGCGCAGCGCGTGGTCCATGTGAAGACCAGCGGACTGGTGTATTTGCAGAAGCTGGGTGTGGCGGCTACGGAGAAGGAGATCGAGTTTTCGAGCGGCGGACTGGTGGGTCATGCGGTGGGCGCGGACTATAACGCGGACACGGGCGTGGTGATTCTGCACTCGGCGGTGAAGGTGGAGGGAGAGCAGAATGGGAGGCCGGTGATGTTGACGGCCTCGCGGGCGGTGCTGGACAGGACGGGGCAGACGGCTGCTCTGACGCAGGCCAGCTATGCGACGACGGGGCAGGGGAAGGGTGAGACGGCTCGGGCGGACCATGCGATGGTGTGGCTGCGGAAGGATGGGTCGGCGGAGCGGTTGCAGGCGGATGGCAATGTGACATTGACGAACGGGATGGGTGGGAAGGTGGTGGCCCCGAAGGGCGAGATGCTGTTGAGTGCGGAGAACCATCCGCAGTCGGCGGTGCTGACGGGTGGGGTGAAGTATGTCGAGGACAGCGTGTTGCGGCAGGCCCAGGGCGGCTCGGCGGAGGGGCGGGCGCGGTTCGACAAGCTTGGGCGGATGGAGCACGCGTGGATGACGGGCGCGGTGCATCTGCATGAGCGGGTGCGGGCGGCGGAGGCTAGGCCGTGGAGTGAGCGGGATTTGAATGCGGGCGCGGTGGAGCTGGCGATGCTGGCGGACGCGGCGGGGAAGACGGGGTTGCAGGATGCGAAGGCTACGGGCGATGCTCGGCTGAAGGTGGTGAGTCCGGCTGTGGCTAAGGATGGGACGAGCGGAGTGACGAGTTCGGCGATGGCTGGGGATGTGTTGACGGCGCACTTTGTTCGGGGGGACGGGAAAGACCATATTGCCGAGGTGCATGGCGATGGCCATACGACGCTGCGGAAGGTGGCGGTGACGGGGGCGGTGAATGCTAGCTCGGGTGACTCGCTGGTGGCGAAGTTCCGTCCGGTGACGGCGGGTGCGAAGAAGAACTCGGCGCAGCCGGTGCAGGGAGAGGATGAGATTGTGTCCGCGGTGGAGCAGGGGCATGTGGTGATGACGCAGACGCCGGTGAAGAAGCCGGGGGAGACGGCTGATCCGCATGAGGAGCGTGCGGTGGCAGAGAAGGCTGTCTATGACGGCGAGCTGGATCGGATGACGCTTACGGGCAATGTGCAGGTGGACGATGGGTTGAGCATGTTGTGGGCGGACCGGGTGGTGACGGAGCAGGCTACGGGGGATTCGACGGCGGACGGTGGGGTGAAGGCGAGTTATACGAAGCTGGGTAGCGGCGATGAGCCGGTGCATGTGCTGGCTTCGCGGGCGGAGTTCAAGCATGACGCGCAGTTGGCCACATTCTATGGGGCCGCGGCGAAACCGGCTCGGATGTGGCAGGCAACTTCGCAGGTGGAGGCTCCGGTGCTGGAGTTTGCACAGAAGGAGAAGAGATTGCTGGCGCATGGGCAGGGGGCTCCGTTGGCCGTGCATACGGTGTTGGTGAAGGCGGCCAAGGAGAAGGATGAGAAGGGCGATGCGGGTAAGGGTGGGTTGTTGAGCGGAGGAAAGTCCGGGGTGTTTCGGATTGCGAGCCGGGAGCTTGCGTATTCGGATGATGTCCGGCGGGCGGATTTTACGGGTGGGGTGCAGGTGGATAGCGCAGGCGGCGTGATGCGGGGCGAGAAGGCGGTGGCTTATCTGACGGAGTTGCCGAAGGGGTCGGTACAGGCGAAGGCCGCTGGGGGTAAGGGGGCCGCGGGCCTGGACGCTGGAGGATTCATGGGGGGGAGCCTGGAGAGGATTGTGGCGACCGGGCTGATTGATATGGAGCAGCCGGGGAGGCGGGCTACGGGGTCGCAACTGGTTTATACGGCGAGCGATGGGTTGTTTGTGCTGACGGGCGCGCCGGGGGCTTTGCCGAAGGTGGTGGACCAGCAGCAGGGGACGGTGACGGGTGTCTCGTTGAGCTTCCATGCGGGCGATGAGAACGTTGTGGTTTCTAATGGAGGAGAGGCCGGACAGAAGGTCCGGACGGAGACGCGGGTGAAGAGCAAGCGATGAAGACGTTGGCTACGGAGGAGATTGCGAAGTCGTATGGCGGGCGCCAGGTGGTGAAGGGCGTGAGCCTGGAGATCGCGCAGGGCGAGGTTGTGGGCCTGCTGGGGCCGAATGCCGCGGGGAAGACGACGGGCTTCTACATGATTGTGGGGCTGGTGAGGCCGGACGCGGGGCGGGTGCTGGTGGATGGGCAGGACATCAGCCAGATGCCGATGTATCTGCGGGCTCGGAACTATGGGGTGAGCTATCTGCCGCAGGAGCCTTCTGTGTTTCGGAAGCTGACGGTGCAGGACAACATCCTGGCGGTGCTGGAGGCGCAGCAGTTGAGCTGGGAGAGCCGCAGGAACCGGACGGAGAAGCTGATCGAGCAGTTAAACCTTGGGCACGTTCGCAAGACGCGAGGGTATGCGTTGAGCGGGGGAGAGCGGCGGCGGGTGGAGATTGCGCGGTGCCTGGCGATTGAACCGGCGTTCATTCTGCTGGATGAGCCGTTCTCGGGGATCGACCCGATTGCGGTGCTGGATTTGCAGCAGATTATCTTCGGGCTGAAGAAGAGCGGAATCGGCGTGCTGATTACGGACCATAACGTGAGGGAGACGCTGTCGGTGACGGACCGGGCTTACATCATTACGGAGGGAAAGATCTTCCGGACGGGAACACCGGGGGAGCTGGGGCGCGATCCAGAGGTGCGAAAAATTTACCTGGGTGAGAATTTTTCGATGGGCTAAAAATGCGGGACAAATTAATTTTTGCCGTCTTTCTGCGTTCGCCGGGGGAAGCTGATGCAGAATAAGGGGTTTTCTGTACTAAGATAAAAGCAAAAAAATGCAGGAAAAAATACCTGCAATTGGAACGCCAAAAGCTGAAGGGGCTAGAACTTCAGTGGTAAGTCTGCTTTGTACTGACGGTGTTCCCGTGGTGAGTGGGAGGTTTCGGCTTACTGCGGGGCAGGGATTGGGCGCAGGGCGTAGACTGGCGGCTGGTGCTTTTCCTGTGGTTCTGCTGTTGTCCTGGGCTGAGGATGCGAGACGAAGAGAATATGCGGCTCTATTGCTGAGATTTTTGGACGAAAGTAGGAGATTCGAAAGTGCTGCTGCAACCCAAGCTGAATATGAAGGTCTCGCAACGGCAGGTGCTGACTCCCGGCCTGGTGCAGATGGTCAGCGTGCTGGCACTGAACAAGCTCGATCTAAAGGAGATGATCAACACGGAGATGGTGGAGAATCCCGTGTTGGAAGAGCTGGATGAGTCGGCTGTTCCGCTGGAGGAGCGGGCGGGGCTGGAGGGAGACAGGGAGCGGTCGGCGGAAGAGGTGGCGGCGGATGCGGAGAGAAAAGAAAAAGATCCGTTCGACGAGATCGATTTTGGAAGCTATTTTCAGGATTATCTCGATCCGGGGTTCCGCACGGCGTCGAATTTTGAGGAGTATGACAAGCCTTCGTTCGAGAACTTTCTTTCTCAGCCTAGCTCGCTGAGTGACCATCTGCTGTGGCAACTGGGGTCGCTGACGCTGACGCCTGAGGTGAGTATTGCGGCGGAGCTGGTGGTTGGGAACCTGGATGAGAGCGGTTATCTGACGGCGACGGACGAGGAGATGATCGAGTCGCTGCTGGAGATCATGGGGACGGTGCGGAGCGCGCCGATTCCGTTTGAACGCGGGGTGAAGCCACGGCTGCCGCACCAGGTCTGGGTGGAATCGCAGATGGAGAAACATGCGGTGGAAGGTGGCCAGAATGGGGTGGCTGCCGGGATGAGTGTGGTTGGGGGCATGGATGCCCGGCGGGCGGCTTTGCTGCCGGTGATCGTGGAGGCGAGGGCGGTCGTCAATTTTCTGGATCCGGTAGGAGTGGGGGCCCGGGACTTACGCGAGTGCCTGCTGATCCAGATCTGCGCGCAGCAGAACGAGGCGGAGCTGGTATTGCAGCGGAGGAAGAACGCCGAGAAAGCAGCGGTGGAGAGATTTGACGATGGCGAAGCAGACCAGGCTACGCAGATGGAGGAAGGGGCTGTCCGGGAGAATATCTTCTGCACGGCGAAGCATATTGTGACGAACTGCCTGGCCCTGTTGCAGAAGAAGGACATGCGCGAGCTGACGCGGAGCTGCGGGCGTTCGGCGGAAGAGGTCAATGCGGCGGTGGAGTTTATCAAGACGCTGGACCCGCGGCCGGGACAGCGGTACAACCAGAGCGAGACGCGGCTGATTGAGCCGGATGTGGCGTTTGTGAAGCGCGACGACCAGTATGTGGTGGTGATGAACGAAGAGGACTTGCCGACGCTTCGGCTGAACCACAGCTACAGGAAGATGTTGCAGGAGAAGCAGACGGAGAAGGACGTCAAGGAGTACGTAAAGGAGAGGTACAAGTCGGCGATCCAGCTTCTGCGGAACATCGAGCAGAGGAAGAACACGATTGTGCGGACGTGCGATGTGATTGTGCGGCGGCAGCAGGAGTTTCTGGAGCATGGGGTGAATGCTCTGAAGCCGATGATGATTAAAGAAGTGGCGGAAGAGATCGGGGTACATCCCTCGACGGTGAGCCGGGCGGTGGCGAACAAGTATGTGCATACGTCGCAGGGCGTGTTCGAGCTGCGGTTCTTCTTCTCGGAGGGGGTGAACGGGCCGGAGGGCGGCGATTTGCCGCTGGTTCTGCTGAAGCGCAAGGTGAAGAAGCTGATTGAGGAAGAAGACGCACGAAAGCCGTTGACGGACGATCAACTGGCGGCGGAGCTGCAACGGCAGGGAATCCAGGTGACGCGCAGGACGGTTGCGAAGTACAGGGAAGACATGCAGATTCCAAGCACGCACCAGCGTCGTGTACGCTGACGCGTCTGCGTGCGGTTGGCGTGCGCGAGGGACGAGGTGAGCGGATGGACGTTGAGTACACCGGCAGGCAGACCACCATTACAAAGAAGCTGAAGCAGCAGGCCGAAGAAGGGCTGGAGAGGATCGGGAAGATCGTCGGCCCGTCGGGCAGCGCGCATGTGATTCTGGCTGCGGACAAGTACAGGCGCATTGCGGAAGTGACGGTGCAGACGAAGCTCCAGAAGCTGGTGGCGAAGTGCGAGGCCACGGATATGGAGACGGCGCTGCACGATGCGCTGGGGAAGATCGAACAGCAGGCGATTCGGCATAAGAAGAAGTCCGCTACGATGAAGCGGCACCCGAAGGAGGAAGTGAAGGGGGCTGGAGAGGTGGAGGCGGTTCCGGTGGTGCGGAGGGTGGTGTCTGTGAAGGAGGCTGTGAAGACGAGCGTGGGGAGGAAGGCCGTTCCGATGCTGGTGCATTCGTTTCCTTCGCGGTCTCCGCTGGAGGAGCCGCATGTGGTGCGTTCGAGCGAGGGGGTGGCGCTGAGGGCGATGTCTCTGGAGGAAGCGGTGAAGGAGGCGGCGTTCCGGGACCGCGACGTGTTCGTGTTTCGGGATCATGAGGGGCGGGCGATGGTGCTGTATCGGAAGCGGGACGGGAAGATGGAACTGATTGAGGTTCCGTAGGTTTATAAATGAATTTCTTTTTGAAGGACGAGTGCTAGGATCAACTCCATGCCACGCATAAAAGCTGCAAAATCTGTAGAAAAAAAGGCATTGAAGAAGACGGTTGCGAAGAAGGCGGCTCTGCCTGCCGCCTCTTCGGAGAAGAAGGGCGAGCTGGTGATCCTGACGGGGCTTTCGGGGTCGGGGAAGCTGTCGGCTCTGAAGGCGTTTGAGGATTTGGGGTTCTATTCGGTAGATAACCTGCCGCTGGAGCTGGTGCCGCGATTTGCCGATTTGGTGCGGCAGTCGGCGGAGATCGAGCGGGCGGCGCTGGTGGTGGATGTTCGCGAAGGGAACCGGCTGGAGGAGTTTCCGGCGATTCTGGAGAAGGTGCGCGAGACGCTATCGACGCGGGTGATGTTTCTGGAGGCGAGCGACGAGGCGCTGATCCGGAGGTTCTCGGAGACGCGGCGGCCGCATCCGCTGGGACGCAGCGAGACGGTGGTGAAGTCGATCCAGGCAGAGAGGAAGCGGCTGGATCCGATCCGCAATGTGGCGGACATCATTCTGGATACGACGAAGTTCAACGTGCATGATCTGCGGGCGCATATCAATTCGCAGTTCGAGCGCGGGGAGGTCGGCCGGGGGCTGATGATCTCAGCGAACAGCTTCGGGTTCAAGAATGGCGTTCCGGCGGAGGCGGATTTGGTGTTCGATGTGCGATTTCTGCCGAATCCGCACTTTGTGCCGGAGTTTCGCAAGCTGACGGGACGGCATCCTAAGGTGGCGAAGTATGTGAGGCAGTTTCCGCAGACGACGGAGTTTCTGGATAAGACGACGGAGATGCTGAAGTTTCTGCTGCCTCACTACATCAAGGAAGGAAAGAGCTACCTGACGGTGGCGTTTGGATGCACGGGCGGGCAGCATCGGTCAGTGTTTATTGCGGAAGAGATCAAGAAGCGGATGGTGGCGGAGGGGTATCGGGTGAAGACGGCGCATAGGGACATGCCGAGATAGAAGATGCAGGCAAGGGGCTGCGCGCAATAGAATGGTGAGATGCGTAATGCAATGAGGACGATAGGGAGCGTGACGGCTTGAGGCGCATGTGGCGGCTGCTGCTGTACCTTCGGCCTTATTCGCTTTACTGGCTTGCGTCCGTGGTGCTGATGGCGGTGGTGGGCGCGATGGCGGCGCTTCGCATTCTGCTGATTAAGCCGATCATTGACAAGGTATTGAGCGCGGACTCTACGCCGAGCCAGGTGGGCCAGGTGTTGCAGTTCACTGTGCCGCATACGAGCTATACGATCAATCTGCAGAAGCTGCTGCCGGGGGATTTCCACGATGCGTGGACGGTGGTGGCGGTGACTCTGGTGGGCTCGGCGGTGATCAAGTCCGTGTGCGACTACCTGGGTACGCTGCTGGCGAACAAGGCCGGGTTCGGCATGATTACGGACCTGCGGAACGATCTGTATAACGCGCTGCTGCGGCGGTCGGTTGCGTTCTTCCAGAAGCATACGACGGGGACGTTGCTCTCGACACTAATTAACGACATTGAACGGGTGCAGACGGCGATGTCGGCGGTGATGAGCGACTTTCTGCAACAGGTGTTCACGCTGATCTTTATGGTGGGCGTGGTGATTGTGGTGGGCGGGAAGATGGCTTGGGTGCTGCTGCTGTTTATCCCGGTGATTTATAGCTCGGCGCGGCGGATTGGCCGCAGGGTGCGGACGACGACGCGGTCGGGGCAGGACAAGCTGGCCGAGATTCAGAACATTGTGCACGAGACGATTACGGGCAACCGGATCGTGAAGGCGTTCGGGACGGAGCTGTGGGAGATGACCCGGTTCCGGAGGGCGGCGGACCGGTTGCTGCACGCGAATATCCGGTCGGTGGCGGTGCAGTCGATCAGCTCGCCGCTGATGGATTTTCTGGGGGCGGTGGCGATTGCGCTGCTGCTGTACCTGGGGCGGTTGAGCATTCTGCATGACGATAGCGCGGGCGGGTTTGTGACGTTTCTGAGCGCGGTGATTATGCTGTACGACCCGGTGAGGAAGTTCCCGATGTACTACAACAGCTTTCAGCAGGCGCTGGGAGCGAGTGAAGAGATCTTCCGCTTTATGGACGCGGTGGACGATGTGCAGGAGAAGAAGCGGGCGTTTGTGCTGAAGGGATTCAGCGATGGAATCCGCTTCGAGAACGTCGGGTTCGCGTATGAGAGCGAGGACGGGGAGACGAAGCAGGTTCTGCGCGATATCAACCTGACGGTGTGTCCGGGCGAGGTGATTGCGTTTGTGGGGCCGAGCGGGGCGGGGAAGTCTACGCTGGTGAATTTGATTCCGCGGTTCTTCGATGTGAAGGAAGGACGGATTCTGATCGATGGGATGGACCTGCGGGACGTGACGATCGCTTCTCTGCGGGAGCAGATCGGGAAGGTGACGCAGGAGACGGTGTTGTTCAACGATACGGTGCGGAACAACATTGCTTATGGGCAGCCGGACGTCTCGATGAGCAAGGTGGAAGAGGCCGCGAAGATGGCGCTGGCGCATGAGTTCATCATGGGGCTGCCGGATGGATACAACACGAAGATCGGCGAGAAGGGCGCGCGGCTGAGCGGAGGCGAGAGGCAGCGGCTGGCGATTGCGCGGGCGATCCTGAAGAACGCTCCGATCCTGATTCTGGATGAGGCGACCTCGGCGCTGGATGTGGAGAGCGAGCAGTATGTGCAGACGGCTCTCTCAAACCTGATGCGGGGCAGGACGGTGTTCGTGATCGCGCATCGGCTTTCGACGGTGCGGAGAGCTACGCGGATTGCGGTGATCGAGAGCGGAGAGATTACGGAGATCGGGACGCATGAGGAGTTGATGCAGAAGTCGGGGACGTATCGGCGGCTTTACACGATGCAGTTTGTGGAAGAAGACCTCGTGGCGGTTGGCGGGGAGTTTCCTGCGGTGGCGTCTGGGTTGGAGGGGATTGCTTGAGCGGGATTTATTCGATGACCGGCTATGCCAATGTGCGCGGATCGGTGCGGGATGGCGTGGCGTTTACGGTGGCGATCAAGAGTGTGAATCATAGGTTCCTCGACCTGGGGATGCGTCTGCCGACGAACTGCGACGGGTTGGAGATGCAGATACGCAAGATGCTGAAGGAGCGTCTGCGGCGCGGGCATGTGGATGTGACGCTGCAACTGGACCGCAAGGCCAGCGCGGAGATTCAGTTGAACGCGGGGCTGCTGGACGCTTATATGCAGGCGTATCGGGCGGCGGCGAAGGAGCATGGGGTGGCGGGGGAGCCGGACCTGAGCGCGATGCTGAGGATTTCGGGAGTGATGAGTGCGGAGAGCGGAGTGGCCGGAGAGGAGATGGCCGGGCTTGAGGCGGCGGTGATGGAACGGATGGGGGAGCTGGTGGATGGACTGAACGCCGTTCGTGCGCAGGAAGGCGCGACGCTGGCGGCGGAGCTGAAGGCTTCGATGCTGCGGCTGGGCGCGTTTGGCGAGGAGATGGCGGGGCTTCGGAACGGCGTGCGCGAGGGGCAGTTCGAGCGGCTGAGGAGCAGGCTGGCGGAACTGACGCAGGGTGTTCCGGTGAGCGAGGAGCGGCTACTGGCCGAGGCCGCGGTGCTGGCGGAGAAGAGCGATGTGGAGGAGGAGATCGTTCGTCTGCGGACGCATGTGGAGCGGTTTATCGCGATGCTGGATGAGGGCGGCGAGTTGGGGAAGCGGCTGGACTTTCTGTTGCAGGAGCTGAACCGCGAGGCGAACACGATGCTCTCGAAGACGAGCGGAGCTGCGGGCGCGAACAGCTTGCGGATTACGGAGCTTGGGCTGGAGATGAAGGCGGAGATCGAGAAGGCTCGGGAGCAGGTGCAGAATCTGGAGTAGAGGCTGAATATGGTGATGAAAAGCCGGGAATATTCCCTCAGCGGCTTGAGGATGAAGCAGATTCTTCCGCTACGGAATAACAAAACAAAGCCCTTTCACCGAGGCGAGGACTTCGTCTGGGGCGGTTGTTATGGCAGTTGTTAGGCTGGTTGTTTAGATTGGGGCTAAATTTTTAGTTGAACGATTGAGGCGCATGGCGGGCATACTTTTTATTATTTCGGCTCCTTCGGGTTCGGGAAAATCGACGCTGGTGAGCCAGCTTCGGACACTGGTTGAGGGGCTGGATTTTTCGATCTCGTATACGACGCGGGCGCCACGGGGGTCAGAGGCGAACGGGCGGGAGTACTACTTCACGACAAGGGAAGAGTTCGAAAAGATGATCGCCGCTGGAGACTTTCTGGAGTGGGCGGAGGTCTTTGGGAATTACTATGGGACGGCGGTGTCGGCGCTGGAGCGGGCGAAGGACGCGGGGCGGGACCTGCTGCTGGACATCGATGTGCAGGGCGCGGTGCAGGTGATGAAGAAGAGGCCGGAGGCGGTGTCGATCTTCATTATGCCGCCGAGTCCGCAGGTGCTGGAGATGCGGCTGAGGAACCGAAGCATGGCGGAGAACATGCACATGGAGGCGGTGATCCAGAAGCGGCTGGCCGAGGCTCGGAACGAGTTGAAGCAGATATGGGACTACAGGTACGCGCTGGTGAACGATGTTCTGGACCAGGCGGTGGCGGAGATGCGGGCGATTGTGCTGTGCGAGCGCGGCGACGACGATGGAGTGAGGGCGCTGGCGGAGAGTTGCAGGACGAGCGCGGCCTCGCCTCGTTTGCAGGCGGCACTAAGCACCTTTTCGGAGTAAGATCGAAGTATCCATCCACAGCATTTTATGTATGGCGTTTTCCGGGTCTTGCGATATAACTTCTGCATCGGGGTGACGTGCATGACGAATGAAAGTGCTTTTCACAATAAGTACAGTCTGGTCAAAGGTGCTGCGCGCCGTGCGCGGCAACTACAGTCGGGTGCTTCGCCTCTGATTGCGGCGAAGTCGATGAAGGCGTGCCGGGTGGCACAGGATGAGATCAAGCAAGGGCATGTGAAGTTTGTCCTGGGCGGCAGGGCCGCCGGGGCTGTGGACGTTCCTCTAAGCTAACCGCGATACCATAGAGGTATGGCGGGAGAAGCGGAACAGCAACTGCGCGCTTATGTCGAGTACCTGCGGGACATGGGCATCCATGACTTTTATCGCCGTGGAGAGCCGGTGTATGCGGAGGCGGTTTCTGTCTCCGCGGTGCCTGTTCGTAACTCCGACCGTGTTTTGGATCGTATCGCTGATTTGGAGTTTGCGGCGGGCATTCCCGATATGGATCCTTCGACTCCGATTGAGGTCGTTGCGGAAAAGATTATCGCGGCCTTCAAGGGGCCTACTGTGCCGCCGAAGCCTGCCCCATTGGAGATTCCTATTCCGAAGCTTGTGAGTTTCGATGAGCTTGCTCCTCTGCCTGCGGTTCGGGTGGAGGCGGCGCAGAAGCCTGCCGCGTTGACGGTGATTCAGGAAGAGATTGGCGATTGCACGCGCTGTCCGCTGGCGTATGCGGGGCGGCGCAAGATTGTTTTTGGCGACGGCGATGCTAACGCTCGGCTGATGTTCGTGGGTGAGGGGCCGGGGGCGGATGAGGACATTCAGGGGCTGCCGTTTGTGGGCAAGGCAGGGCAGTTGCTGAACAACATGATCCAGGCGATGGGGCTGAAGCGAGAGCATGTCTACATTGCAAACATTGTGAAGTGCAGGCCGCCGAGCAACCGGGTTCCGGAGCCGGTGGAGGCGAATACCTGCGACCAGTTTTTGCTGCGGCAGATCGATGTGATTCAGCCGGAGTACATCGTGGCGCTGGGGTCTACGGCGGCGACGTATCTGCTGGGGGCGAAGCGGTCGTTGAGCTCGCTGCGCGGCGGTTGGCATACGTGCCGCGGGGCGAAGCTGGCGGTGACTTATCATCCGGCGTTTCTGCTGCGCGATCCGCGGATGAAGGGCGAGGCATGGAAGGACCTGCAGATGGTGATGCAGGCCATGGGGTTGAAGGCCCCGGCCAAGGGGTAGCCTGGCTGCGATGCTCAACAGGGCTTATGAGTGGGCAGATGCCTGGGTAGAGAAGCGGATCTCTCAGCTTCGCAACAGGCGATGAGACTGCCTGTTGCTTCGGTCGAGATGATGGGTTTTGTGGCCCCGGTTATTTTTCTTTGAAGACGATGTAGGTGGTCTGGGCGCCGGGGGCCAGCTTGACCCAGTGGGGGAGACCGGCGGGGATGTGTACTACGTCGCCGGGGTGGAGGGTGACCTCGGTGCCGCCCTGGATGCCGGCGGCTCGGATTTCGCCGGGCTGGTTGGGGACGGGGTGCTCGCCGGTCAGGGTGCCTCCGGTGACGAGGGTGACGGTGCCTTTTTCGATGATGATCTGGTCGGCCCAGTCCTTGTGTAGCTCGGCTTCGCCGGTTTTTACGCGGACGGCGAGGATGGAGTTGTAGGTGTGGAAGTCGTCGATGGGGGCGATGCCTGCTCCGGTGGGGCTGGCTTTGGCAGCGGCGGTGAGCTTGGCTTCTAGCTGGGCTAACTCGGCGGCGGTGTGGATGACGGTGGCCTGCTGGGCGAGGGCGGGGGTGGCGGCCAGGACAGCGGTAAGGAGGAGATTCCGTTTGCGCATGGTGGATTGATTGTAATGGGGCGTAGAGCGTTGCGGCGCGGACTTGTCGTCGTGGTTTCCCTGTAGGGCGATGGGTTGGTTTTCTTCTGCTTCCCTTTCCTTTTTGTCGAAGGATTCGAGGAGGAGCTGGACTGTGGACTTTGGTCTCTGGGCCTCCGGGTTGTATTCGGCCTCGGGGGCGAGGGGGCCGTGGGTGGGGTCTTCTACGATCTCTTCGACGGGTTGGGGTTGGTGGTCGCTGGGCTGGTCGCGCTTTTTCGCTGTGGCTGCGGGTTTGGGGAGGTTGAGGCTGGCGATCTGGAGACCGTAGAGGAGGAGTCCGGCCCGGCGGGGATCGATGGAGTTGGAGGCGATGCGGCGGAGGACTTCTCCGAGGGAGAGCTGGATGGAGGTGGAGGTGTCGGGGAGAGGGAGATCGAAGGTGGGCTGGCGGCTGCGGCGTTGCTTCGGGTTCTGAATGGGGCGGCGGGTGGTGTGGTGGTAGTAGCAGAAGGGTTCGTGGCGGAGGCAGGGGCTCTGGCAGCGGAGGCCGTTGGGGTGGATGTGGCGGCATTGCTGGGTGTTGGTGTGCATGGGGTACCCCCTCCCTGGGGTTTGTTGCGTAAAGTATTGGATTGATTGGTTTTATGGTTGGACTTCTTTGGGGTTAAAAGCAGAGGCCCGGCTTTTGGCCGGGCCTCTGCTTTTTCTTTGCTGGTTTAATTGTATGGGTTTGGAGGGGGTAAGTACGCCACTGGGTTTTGGCTTTGGTTTGTTGGAGTTGCGGGGATTTGGGGCTTGACAGGTTTTTGGGGTTGATTGATGGGAAGAGCTTTCGGATGGAAAGACGGTTCGCGCTCTTTGCGCGCGAAGGCCCATGTCCGAAAATCCGGACATGGGGCACCCGTATTGGTGGCGGGTGAAAAGTTCAGATCGGGGATACCTGTATTGACGGTCCGTATTTTAGAGGATTTCTGTTAGTTGGTATCGAGGGTTTGGGGGCGGTTGCGGCGGTTTGCTGTCCAGTCGGATTCGATCTCGACGGGGCAGGAGACGCCGGTGGCGTAGTGATTGAAGGTGCTCCATCGGTAGTGCTCGGGACGAACTACGAGGCCGCGTGTGACAGGATTGCGGTGGATGTAGCGGAGCTTTTCGACACGTTTCCTGTTGGAGAATACGTTGAAGTCGTAATAGCGCGGTTGCCAGAAGGGACGCCTGATACTGCGCAGGGCTGTGGAGAGTTTCAGCGCCTTGATCGCTTTGGCTAAGGTCTCGCCTTCTGGTTCACCGAGAAGGAGATGAACGTGCTCGGGCATGATGACGTAGCCGAAGATGAGGAAGCGGTAGCGAAGCTGGGTGCGTTTGAGAGAGTCTTCGAAAAGGTCTTTTGCGGAGTCGGAGGCGAGGTAGGGTCTTCGTTGATGGCAACTGAAGGTGATGAAGTGAGTGTGACCTTCTTTTTGGTAACGAACCAGGCCGTGCGGCATAGGGGTATGGTAACGGCTCGATGAAAGTCTGCAGATGCTGCGTTCGGAGGATGGTCGGTATGGGAAGAGACCCATGTCCGAAAATCCGGACATGGGGCACCCGTATTTGTGGCGACTTGATGGAAGTTTGCAGATGCTGCGTTTGGGGGCTGGTCGGTGTGGGAAGGCCCATGTCCGAAGATCCGGACATGGGGCACCCGTATTGGTGTGGTGTGAAAAGTTCGGATCGGAGATACCGGTATTGGCGGCTGGGTTAGTCGAGGAAGCGTTTGGCTATGCCTTCGTAGGCGTCTATGCGGCGGTCGCGCAGGAAGGGCCAGTGTTGGCGGGTTACTTCGATCAGGTTGGGGTCCAGTTCGGCGAGGAGGATTTCTTCTTTGTCGTGGCTGGCCTTGGCTATGATGCGGCCGAAGGGGTCGGCTATGAAGCTGCCGCCCCAGAACTCGATGCCGGAGGCTGGAGTGTGGTCGCCGGGGCCGTGGAGTTCTACGGAGGCGGGGTTGCCGTCGGCGGCGGTGGTGGTGAATTTTACGTCGCCGTGCTCGTGGCCTACTCGGTTGACCGAGCAGACGAAGACTCCGTTGGCGATGGCGTGGGCGCGCTGGGCGGTCTGCCATGCCTCGTACTGGGCGGTGCCGAACTCCTCCTTCTCGGAGGGGTGCCAGCCGATGGCGGTGGGGAAGAAGAGAATTTCGGCTCCGCGGAGGGCGGTGAGGCGGGCGCCTTCGGGGTACCACTGGTCCCAGCAGACGAGGGTGCCGATGGG
>JAATEV010000085.1 GCA_015655585.1 Terriglobales bacterium
ACTTTTCGATGAAGTGGACCTTCATGAACTCGCCCTGCTTCTCGTAGTCTGCGAGTCCCTTCTCGCGCGATTCCTCTTCACGCACGAACTTCTCGTCGCGGGCGACGACCTCGGCCATGCGCTTTTCAATCGCGGCCAGGTCGTCCTCGCTGAAGGGCGTCTCGCGATAGACATCGTAGAAAAAGCCCGCGTCAGTGGCGGGGCCGTGGCCGAGCTTGGTCTCGGGGAAGAGTTCGAGGATGGCGGTTGCCATCACGTGCGCGGCGGAGTGGCGGACGACCTTGAGCGTGGCCTCGTCGCTCTCCTTCAGCAGCTCCAGCGCAACGTCTTCAGTCAATGGTGCGGCCAGATCGACGAGGCGCTCGCCGCTCTCGCTGCCGCCATACATCGCCGCCTCGGAGTTGTCGGCCTCGGTGGCCGTCTCTGCGGTCGTGCTGGTCAGGGAGGTCAAAGGGCGAATCCGCGCCACGACGACTGCCGCCGCCAGCCGGGGCGAGATGCTCGTCGCCACATCGAACGCTGTTGTGCCGCGCGGAACCTCGCGCACTGAACCATCGGGAAGCTGAATCTTGATTGTCTGCTCGCTCACATCATCCAGAATAGATGTTCGGCGTAAACGGCGTCGAATCTATCGTGCAGGAAAAGCCGATCGCCTAAAATAAGCCCATGTCTTACGCCGCAGCGGTCGACCACCTCTATGCTCTGGGCCAGGAGCTTGCCCCAGCCACAAACCAGGCCCCTCGCCGCAAGTTCGATCTTGCTCACATGCGTACCCTGGCCGCAGCGCTCGGCGATCCGCAGAAGCGGTTTGCTGCCGTCCTGATCGCCGGAACCAACGGAAAAGGCTCCACATCAGCGACGCTGGCCAGCATCCTGACCGCTGCGGGCTACCGCACCGCGCTCTATACCTCGCCGCATCTGTCGCGTGTGAACGAGCGCATCCAGATCGATGGCCACGAGATCCCCGACGAAGAGTTTGCCCGCCTCTACTTCTTCGTCGATGAGGTAGCCCGGACGCTGGTCGAGAGCGGTGAGCTTCCCTACCCGCCCAGCTTCTTCGAGGTCCTGACAGCAGTCGCGTTCCTCCATTTCGCCGGGATGGGCCCGGACGACGACGAGAAAGCTCCCGTAGACATCGCCGTGCTCGAAGTCGGGCTCGGCGGGCGACTCGACGCGACCAATATCGTCGATCCCATCATCTCCATCCTCACCGACATCGCGCTCGACCACCAGGAATACCTCGGCAACACCATCGCCGAGATTACCCGCGAAAAGGCCGGAATCCTCCGCGACCACGGCACCCTCGTCACGCTGCCCCAGCATCCCGAGGCCAACCAGGCCATCGGCGAGGCCGCTGCATCGCTGGACCTTCGCGCCATCAGCGCCGCCGGATTTCTGCCGCCGCAGACGCGCGCCGCCTCCGAAGCTCCGCAGTTCCTGCCCCGCAACCGCTACACCCTCATGGTTGACGGTGAGCCGCTGACGGTCGATTCGCCACTCTCCGGGCATCATCAGCAACGCAACATCGCGTTGGCCATCGCCGCCGCGCTCGAATTACGCAACCATAGAGGTTACAAATACAGCCAGGATGGTCTAATAAGTAACGAAGAAGGTTACAAAATGCCGATCGCCGCACTCGAAAACGGCATTCGCCACACCCGCTGGCCGGGACGGCTGGAACTCCTGTCTCCCGAGGGTAGCCCGCAAGTCCTTCTGGATGTTGCACATAACCCTGCCGGGGCGTGGACGCTTCGCGCCGCTCTCGCGCAAATGCCGCCCGAGCGTCCCCGCACCCTGATCTTCAGTTGCCTGCGCGACAAGAACCTCGCCGAGATGGCCCAGATCCTCTTCCCTCTCTTCGACGCGGGAAGCAGCGATCGCCCGCACGATCACATCGTTCTCGCGCCCATCGACAATCCCCGCGCCGCCAGCGTCCACGACCTGCTGGCAGCGGCCCACTCGCTCGAAATCCCCGCCCACGCCGCGCCGCATCTTGCCGGAGCGCTCGCGCAGGCCCGGAGCGTCACACCGCCGGACGGCCTTATCGTCGCCACTGGCTCGGTCTATCTCGTCGGCGAGATCCGCCATCTGGTGGTGCAGCCATGAGCGACTCCCCCACTACAGACCAGACCCCCTCCCAGGCAACGACTTCAGCCCCGCCGCTCCCTCTCGTAGCGGAAGAGGAAACATCTTCGGCCACTACCGTCTCCCCGCAGCCGCCCTTCTTCTTTCGCTGGCTCACGTACCTGCTCCTGATGCCGCTCATCGCTTTGTCCACCGCCTTCTTTGGCTGCATCTCGCTGATCTGTGGCCTGTGGGACAAATCCGGACGCCAGCAGCACGCCATTGCGAGCATCTGGGCGCGTTCGCTGCTGCTTCTCAGCCTGTCGGGAGTAAAGGTCATCGGAGCCGGGAAGCTTCCTCTCGGCCAGCCCGCCGTCTACGCCTCTAACCATCTCAGCTACATGGACACCCCAGTCCTGTTCGCGCATCTTCCCTTCCAGTTCCGCATTCTGGCCAAGCAGTCGCTCTGGAAGATTCCCTTCATCGGCTGGTATCTCGACCGCTCCGGGCAGGTTCCGGTCGATAGCAACAGCGGACGCTCCATGATCGCCAGTCTGGGCCGCGGTGTCGCCACGCTCAAGTCCGGAATGCCTCTGGTCCTTTTCCCCGAGGGCGGCCGCACCGCCACCGGCGATCTCCAGACGATGATGTCCGGCTGCGCCTATATGGCCATCAAGGCGCAGGTTCCGCTGGTCCCCCTCACCCTGGTCGGGACCTATGAGCTTCTGCCCATCCACGTCTATGCGCTTTACCCGCGTCCTCTGGCCATCGTCGTCGGCGACCCCATCCCCACCACCGGCCTGACCACCCGCGACGCCGATACTCTGACGCAGCAGCTTTACCGCACGATCTCCGAGACCTACAACAGGCATCATCCCAGTCGCAACGCCCAGTAAGTGTTCCACGTGGAACACAACCTTAGCTATCTGGCCCAAGTATGATGGAAGCAGCCATGAAGCCACGCATCGCCATCCCCGTCCCCACTACCACCGACGCGGTCTACAACCAGGAATCCTTCCATCAATATGTAGAAGCGGTGCGCCGCAGCGGAGGCGATCCGGTTGAAATCCCTCTGCGCACCACTCCCACCGAGATCGCGAACCTGATTAATACCTGTCAGGGAGTCCTTCTGCCGGGCAGCCCAGCCGACGTCAACCCGCAGAAGTACGGGCAGGAGCCACTCCCCGAGTGCGCGCCGCCCGACCCAGCTCGCGAAAACGTCGATGAGCTTCTCCTGCAGGACGCTCACAACCTCTACAAGCCGATTCTCGGAATCTGCTTCGGCACCCAGTCTCTGAACGTCTGGCGTGGCGGTACGCTGGTCCAGCATCTATTGCCGATGCCCGTAAACCATCCGGCAGGCGAATCGGTGGCCGTGGCCCATACCGTCGCCGTAGCCCCGGATTCGCTGCTCGGCTCACTCCTTACCCCGGAAGAAGCTCCCGAGCGGGGTGGATTCCTGCGTCTCCCCGTGAACTCCAGCCATCATCAGGCCATCGGCATCCCCGGCGACGGCCTCCGCGTCTCCGCACGCTCCACGGAAGACGGAGTCGTAGAAGCCGTCGAAGGTGGTCAGGCCAGCGAAGGAGCCTACGCGCACTTCGTCCTCGGGCTCCAGTGGCATCCTGAGCGCAGTTACGAGATAAGTGCCGCCTCTCAAGCCATCTTCGACCGTTTTGTCGCCGCCGCCGCCGCGTGGAAGCCTCGCCCGATCCAAACCTCGGTCGCCGCCGTCTGAAGCGCGATGTTCCACGTGGAACATCGGCTCTGCGATACTGTTCCTGATGCCTGTACTCTCCACCGAAGCCATAGAAACTCTCCTGCGCCCCTACCTGCGCGACGGCGCAGCTCTCCCAGAGAATCTTTACCCCCAGCTCTCTCTCTACCTCGATCTGCTGGTCAAATGGAACGCCCGCACCAACCTCACGGCGATCCGCGAGCCGGAGGAGATGGTGCGCCGTCACTTCGGCGAGAGCCTCTTCGCCGGTCAACATCTGGGAACCTGTGCAACTCTGCTCGATCTGGGCAGCGGAGCCGGATTCCCCGGCCTCCCTATCGCAATCCTTCGTCCCGAAATCGCCGTCACCCTCGCCGAGTCGCAGAATAAGAAGGCTACCTTCCTTCGCGAGGCCGTCCGGACGCTGAACCTCCCGAACGTCGAGGTCTGGCCCGTCCGCGCCGAGACCCTTCCTGCGGCTCGCCGCTTCCACGTCGTTACCCTGCGGGCTGTAGACAACATGGCCGCCGCCCTGGCCGCCGCCGAGCCACGCACCATCCACCGAATCGCCATCCTGACGACTACAATGGCCACACCCGAACTATCCCCCATTTTTACGGTTGCCGAAACTCTCCCTCTACCCGGCAGCCAGACGCAGCACCTTCTTCTGGCGGATCGCAGCCAGTAGATAAGCTCCGATGTTCCACGTGGAACAAAAGATTTCCACATTCTTCATTCCCTAAACCCTCGCTTTTCACGGCGAAACGGGCCTTCCACAGGTTCTCCACAGATTTTCTTCCCTTCTGCACAGCCCACTGCCATTGCCTCTACCGCTCTCGCCCGATACCCTGCTTTAACGACGATGACTAAGATAGATTCCTCCATCCAGCCAGAGGCAAAAACGGCTACGCCCGCAACGAAAGTCATTGCAGTCGTAAACCAGAAGGGGGGAGTCGGCAAGACCACCACCGCTATCAACCTTGCCGCCGCCCTTGCCCTCGAAGGCCTCAATACCCTGCTCATCGACTGCGACCCGCAGGCTAACTCTACCGGCGGCCTCGGCTTCGCCCGGCCCAAAGAAGGCGAGGAGGCGCGCCTCAGCGTCTACGAGGTCCTTACCGGTTCGGCGACGCTCTCTGAAGCCCTCCTCCCCACCGAGATCGAGACCCTCAAGCTCATCCCCGGCAGCAAAAACCTCATCGGCGCCACCATCGAGCTCATCTCCGTCGATCGCCGTGAGTACCGCCTGCGCGACGCCATCGAGCCCGTCCGCGCCCAGTATCCCTTCATCCTGCTCGACTGCCCCCCGGCGCTCGATCTCCTTACCCTCAACGCGCTCGTCGCCTCCGACGGCCTCCTCGTCCCCATGCAGGCCGAGTACTTCGCCCTCGAAGGCATCTCCGAACTGATGAGCACGCTCGACCGAGTCTCCGATGCCTTCAACTCCGGCCTCGCCCTCGAAGGCGTCCTCCTGACCATGTACGACGACCGCACCAACCTCTCCCAGCAGGTCTCCGAGAACCTCAAGGCGTTCTTTACCGACAAGCTGCTCAAGACCACCATCCCGCGCAACATCCGGTTGGCCGAAGCGCCCAGCCACGGCAAGCCCGTCTCTCTCTATGACCCAAAATCCCGCGGAGCCGAGGCCTACCGGGAACTCGCACTGGAGATCCTCGCCCGCAATAATATGGAGAGTCCAGAGGCGAAGCGGAGAAAGGCTGCCGCAGCCGCCGCAGCCAGCGCGCTGAAGTCATTCAACAAGCCCGAGAAGAAGCCCCGTTTCTGGCAATCCAGCAAATAGACACAGAAAAATCAAGAGCGATAAAAATGGATAAGCAAAACAAAATAAACAACTTAAACCAATAATTTCAGCCGAAGCCCCATAACACGCAAGCAAAGATGCTCTCGTGGGGGAGCTCTCATCCAAAGGAATTCTCCATGCCGCCAGCCATCGATCCCAAACGCCGCGCCCTTGGTAAGGGCCTCGAATCGCTCCTCCCCTCGCGTCCCGCGCCCGCTGCCGTGCCCCCCCCGGCCCCCGTCGCCGAGCCCACCGGCAAGCCGCTGGAGATTCCGCTCGATCGGATCGACCGCAATCCCTTCCAGACCCGCACGCACTTCGACGAGGCCAAGCTTGCCGAGCTCGCTCAATCCATCACGGCTTCCGGAGTAGTCCAGCCCATCGTCGTGCGCTCCCTGCCCGACGGTCGCTATCAGCTCATCACCGGCGAGCGCCGCTGGCTGGCCAGCCGCAAGGCCGAGAAGGCCACCATCCCCGCCATCGTCCGTCAGGTCAACGACGAGCAGGCCATGGAGATGACCATCGTCGAAAACCTCCAGCGTGCCGACCTGAACCCCATGGAGCAGGCCCGAGCCTACCAGCGCCTCAGCCTCGAATTCAAGATGACGCAGGAGCAGATGGCTACGCGCACCGGCAAGGAGCGCGCCAGCGTCGCCAACTTCCTCCGCCTGCTTCGCCTGCCCGAAGGCGTCCAGCAGAAGGTCGAGTCCGGCGATCTCTCCTTCGGTCACGCCCGCACGCTGCTCGCGCTCGACTCACCCGACTCCATCTCCGCCGCCGCGCAGAAGGTCATGGCGCTCAACTTCTCCGTGCGCCAGACCGAGAGCTACGTCCAGAACCTCATCAACCCCGAGGCCAAACCGAAGAAAGCCAACAAGGCCGCCGAAGAGCCTCAGGACCCCAACGTCCGCGAAGCCGAAGACCGCCTGCGCCGCTCGCTTGGCCTCAAGGTAAAGATCGAAGACAAAAAAGGCAAAGGCCGCGTCATTATTGAGTATTCCGGGCTAGAAGACTTCGACGCCATCCTCACCGCCTTGAACGCCGAGCAGGCTTGAAAGTTATTTAGTCCTAATTAGGTTACAAATATTCGCAGCACCAGAAAATAGCACTGCAAAGGAATTACGCATCCCATGAAAGCCACCGCACTTGAGTTCCGCCTGCGCTTCCTGATCCATACGGCGATCTACGTTCTCGGCTTCATCGCTCCGTGGGACAGCGTGCTCCATCTCGACTCGATCCGCACTTGGCAATATCTCGCTGCCTGGCCTGCGCGTAGCGGATGGCTCAACTTCAGCGCGTCCACCATCGCCGTGCTCGGCCTCGGAATCCTCTGCACGCTCCTCGCTGCGCTCCTGCGCACCTGGGGAACAGCCTATCTGGGTGCCTCCATCGTCAAGTCCCCCGACCTGCATGGTGAGCAGGTCGTCGCCGCCGGTCCCTACCGTTACATGCGCAACCCGCTCTACCTCGCCATCGTCCTCCACACGCTGGCTCTGGCCTTGCTGATGCCCACCAGCGGAGCCGTCTTCGCCGTCGTCCTCGTAGGCTTCTTCGACCTTCGCCTCATCCTCAGCGAAGAGTCCTTCCTCGCGGCTTCGCTGGGCGAGCCCTATCTCACCTACTGCGCCCGCGTGCCGCGCCTTCTGCCTTCACCCACGCCGCGCATCGCCGGTTCCGCCGTGCAGCCGCACTGGGGAACGGCTTTTCTCGGTGAGCTCTACTTCTGGGGGGCGTTCCTCACCTTCGCCGCGCTGGGCTGGCGCTACAACTCAATGCTCCTCATCCGCGGAGTCCTCATCTCGCTGGGCGTCTCCATCATCGCCCGCGCCCTGCTCCCCAAGGCCGAATCCGCCAACTAGGGTGTATTGCAAATTGGTTTGAAAAGGCAAGGACTTGCTTTGAAAGGGCGGGCTTCAGCCTCGCCGAAGAGGTCGTTCTTCCCTCTGATGCTTATCGTTTTTCGTCCGCTACCAGCGGGCGAAAAACATAAGCAAAACAAAGACAGGCTCGTCGTCTCCAGTCTTCACTCTGGAGCGCAACGAGCCTGTCTTTCGTACAACAAACGAGCTTACAGCAGGAAACTGGCTACCGGTTACTTCTTTACCGGAGCGATGGTGTCCTTCGCGACCTTGGCCACGCGGAACTTCACCACGGTCTTGGCCTTGATCTTGATCGTCTCACCCGTCTGCGGGTTGCGGCCCAGACGCGCCTTGCGCTCTGCCTTCACCAGCTTGCCGATACCGGGGATCGTGAACTCGCCGTTCTTCTTGGTCTCCTTCACTGCCGTTTCAGCCAGCAGTTCCAGAAATCCTGCGGTCTGCTTGTTGGTCAGCTCGAGCTTCTCTGCCAGGTGGCGTACAAGCGCTGTCTTGGTCATTCCCTTTGCCATGTATCGTGCTCCTTGAAAAGTAAAATTCACTCGGTCTGCTCGCCGCCCGCCGGCATGAGAAACGAGGTTCGCATCGTTGTCTCCCATGCGAAATTCCCTGTATTCATGCGGGTGCGGAGAACCGTACCGCAATTCACCTTCGTCCTTTCTGCAAACTTTGTCAATCCGTTTTCTTCGGTTTCCACAGGTTTTTTCCTGTTTTTCCCGGTTTTGTTCGGTTTTTGGCACATTGAGCACAAAAATCCCAGTAAAAACGACCTTTTTCTTCACAGCCCCCGTCCCGAGGACACACCTTTCGAGCCATGCATCGAAAGCCCGCCCCCGGCATCCATTCTCTCGGCTACCATCCTCTTAGGAGCGCTCATGCAGATCGGTATCGACAGCTTCGCCGCACTCGTCCCAGACCCCCTCACCGGCGCCACCATCTCTGCCGAACAGCGCATCGACCATCTCCTCCAGGAGATCGAGCTGGCCGACAAAGTCGGGCTCGACATCTTCGGCTTAGGCGAGCATCACCGCGGCGAGTACCTCGACTCCGCGCCAGCCGTTCTCCTCGCCGCCGCTGCCGCCCGCACGAAGCAGATCCGCCTCTCCAGCGCCGTCACCGTCCTCAGCGCTGCCGATCCCATCCGCGTCTTCCAGAGCTTTGCCACGCTCGACCTCATCTCCCACGGCCGCGCCGAGATCGTCGTAGGCCGCGGCTCCTTCATCGAGTCCTTCCCCCTCTTCGGTCTCAACCTCAACGACTACGATGAGCTCTTCGCCGAAAAGCTCGATCTCCTCCTCGCCATCCGCGAGGACGCCCATGTCCACTGGACCGGCAAGTTTCGCGCTCCGCTCACCGGGCAGGGCGTCTTCCCGCGTCCGCTGCAAGACCCGCTCCCCATCTGGCTGGGAGTAGGCGGCACGCCGCAGTCCTTCGCCCGCGCCGGGGCTCTCGGTCTTCCTTTGATGGTTGCAATCATCGGAGGCGAGCCGCATCGCTTTCGCCCGCTCATTGATCTCTACCGCGAAGCTGGCCAGCGCGCCGGGCATCCTGCCGAAAAACTCACCGTAGGCATCCACGCCCTCGGCTACGTGGCCGATACCGACCAGCAGGCCTCCGACGACTTCTTCCCCGGCTACGCCGAGGCCTTCACCAAAATCGGCAAAGAGCGCGGCTGGCCGCCCGTCACCCGCGCCCAGTTCGAGGCGCTGCGCCGTCCCTCCGGCGCACTCATCGTCAGCGAACCAAAGGCGGTAGTCGAAAAAGTCCTCTACTACAACGAGGTATTAGGCGGTATCTCGCGCCTAAGCTTCCAGATGTCGGTAGCCGCGCTGCGCCACGACCGCCTCCTGCGCGCCATCGAGCTTCTGGGTACCGAAGTAGCTCCTGCCATCCGCAAAGCTCTGCCAAGCTAGCCCGCATCGCCTGGGTCTTCCGTTGATAGCCGGAAGAATCTACCAGCCGACCAACGGGAGGCCCAAGCAAAGCGACATACAGCACGAAGTGCCGCCCGCCCGGCGTAAGGGCGTATTTAAATCTTTAAAAAAGCGGTTTCCGCGGCTTACCGAGCAGTGGAGCATTCAGCATCTCCACCATCGGAGCCGCCACCTTGAACCGCGCCACGATCTCCTTCACCAGAGCAGGCATCGTGGCCACCTCCGGTGGAAGTGTCGCCTCAACGCCCCACTGCCTGCACACCAGTAGATCGAGCGCAGGATCGTCCGCTGCAAATCCCTTCGGAGGCCGCGTCAGCTTCATCCCATCGCCCTCCTGCATCAGTGACCGCAGCTTCCTCGCCTTCATCAGCGAGCGAAACTCCTCATGGTGCTCCGCAAGATGCCGCCGTATCGCCAGCAACTGCTCCCGCTCCGGCATATACACGCCCGCAGCAACGATTACCTCCACCGGGCTCACATGAAAATAAAATCCCGCGCCCGAGGTCTTCTGTAAGCCGTCCCTCACCCACCATCCTGCCACGTTCGTCTTGTACGGACGCTTGTCCTTGCTGAAACGAATGTCCCGGTAGATGCGCATCATGATCTTCTGCGGAGGCCGCACATGCTCCGGCGCAAACTCTACCATCGCGTCGTTCACCTCGTCGATCAGCGCCAGCATCGGAGCCTTCAGCTCACGCTCGTAAATATCCTTCCGCGCGGCAAACCATTCGCGATCGTTATTCCGTTTCAGCCCTCGCAGAAACTTCAGCGCCTCATTGGAAAAATGCGTAGCCATGCCGGTATCGTATCGCCTCTCCAGACCTCTGTCGCTCCTCACACGCGATACCCTACAGAGTAAGGATGCACACCGAAGACACCATCGTAGCCATCGCCACCCCCGCCGGACGCGGCGGCATCGGCATCGTGCGCCTCTCCGGCCCGCAAGCCCGTAGCATAGCCGAGCCGCTCCTCGAACTCCGCCATCCCCTGGCCCCCGCACAAGCCCGCTTCGCCAAAATTCTCGATACCACCGGCGAAATTCTGGACGAAGCCGTAGTCACATACTTCGCCGCGCCCCACTCCTACACCTCCGAGGACGTCGTAGAGATCGCCGCCCACGGCTCGCCCGTCCTGCTCGACTACCTCCTCCGCCAGAGCCTCGCTCGCGGCGCGCGCCTCGCCGAACCCGGCGAATTCACCCAGCGAGCCTTCCTCTCCGGCCGTCTCGATCTCACCCAGGCCGAGGCCGTCCACGACCTCATCGAAGCCACCACGCTCCATCAGGCCCGCATCGCCGCCCGCCAGCTAGGCGGAGCGCTCGCCCGCCAGATCGCCCCCATCAAAGAAAAATTAATTGCGCTCATCGCCGCGCTCGAAGCAGGCATCGACTTCGCCGAAGACGACATCGACCTCCTCCCCGCCGAAGAGATCGCCGCGCAGATCCAAACCATCCAATCCCCACTCCAAACCCTCGAAAAGAGCTTCGACTACGGAAGCATCGTCCACTCCGGCCTCACGCTCGCC
>JAATEV010000041.1 GCA_015655585.1 Terriglobales bacterium
CCGATGATGGCGATGGTGTCCATGTAGTCGAAGTAGCCGATGTGGGCGATGCGGAAGAGCTGGCCCTTCAGCTCGCCCTGGCCGTCGGTGACGATGGCGGCGAATTGGGACTTTAGGCCTTTGACGAGGACTCCGGAGTCGGTGCCTTCGGGGGCCAGGATGGCGGTTGCGGCGGCTGCTTCGGCTCCTTTGGGGGCGAAGAGCTTGAGGCCAAGGGCGGTTGCGGCGGCGCGGGTCATGGCGGCGCAGGTTTCGGCGTTGTCCACTAGCTTCTTGCGGCCTTCTACGAGGTCACCTCCGCCTTGCGCGGTGATGTAGTCGAGGGCTGCTCCGAGGGCGGCGATGAGGGCCACCGACGGGGTGTAGGCGGACTCTCCCTTGGCTGCGTTCTTGCGCTCCTTGCGGAGATCGAAGTAGTAGCGGGGGTTGTAGGTGGCCTCCATGCGGTCCCATGCGCGGGCGCTGATGGCGAGGTAGGCGAGGCCGGGAGGCATCATGACGGCCTTCTGGGAGCCGCCGATGAGGACGTCGATGCCCCAGTTGTCCATGTCGAGGTGGGTGGTGCCGAGGCCGGTGATGGCGTCGACGATGAGGAGCGCTTCGGACTTCTCGTCCTTGAGGAGCTGGGCGATGGCCTGAACGTCGTGGCGGACGCCGGTGGAGGACTCGGTGGCCTGGACGAAGACGGCGCGGGTTTCGAGCTTGAGGCCGGCCTTGACCTGATCGAGAGTGAAGGTCTGGCCATAGGGAGCTTCAACGACATCGACGTGGCAGCCGAAGGCCTTGGTGATGCCGCTCCAGCGCTCGCCGAACTTGCCGGCGGTGAGGACGAGGACGCGGTCGCCGGGAGAGGTGAGGTTGGAGACGGAGGCCTCCATGGCGCCCGAGCCGGAGCTGGAGAGGATGATGACGTCGTTTTTGGTGCCGACGAAGTCCTTGAGCTGCGAGAGCACGCGGGTGTAGAGGGCGCGGAACTCGGGGGTGCGGTGGTGGATATCGGCCGCGGCCATTGCGAACTGAGCGGCGGGAAGCAGAGGAGTCGGACCGGGCGTGAAGAGACGTGTTTTGCGGATCATAATGAACTTATTGTAGCGAGTTGGCGGGAGGAGAGTTTTTGCGACCGCGGATCTTCGCGGATTGGCTGGATGAAGATGGCGATGGAAGAGTGTTCCTATAATGGGTGGGATTGATTCTTTGATACGAGGGGTTTTGCTATGACGATTGGTGAGAAGGTGCAGGCGGACATTATTACCGCGATGAAGGCGAAGGAAGAGTTGAAGCTGACGACGCTGCGGATGGTGAAGTCGGCGCTGAAAAACAAGGAGATCGATAAGCGGGAGAAGCTGACCGATGCCGAGGAGCAGCAGATTTTGACTACGCTGATTAAGCAGCGTCGGGAGTCGGTGGAGTCGTTTACCAAGGGCGGCAGACCGGAGCTGGCGGCGAAGGAGCAGGCGGAGATCGGGATGATCGAAGGGTATCTGCCGCAGGCTGCGGGGGAGGATGCGATACGCGGGGTAGTGCAGGCGGCGATCGCTGCTCTGGCCGAGGGCGGCAATAAGCCGGGGCCGAAGGATATGGGAACGGTGATGAAGGCCGTGCAGGCGAGGATTCAGGCGGATGGGCTGCGGGCGGATGGGAAGGTTGTGAGCGAGATGGTGAAGGCGGAGCTGGCTAAGTAATTTCTCAGGGACTGATCTCGGCTCTGCGGACAAACCGCAGGTTCCTTCGACTAGCTCAGGACAGGCTCTTCGACTCAGGGGTTCGCGAAAAACGCGAACCCCTTTGTTCAGGATGACAATTCTTTTCCAAGGGCAGGAAAAGAAACTTTTACGCGTACAAATTGCAAGTCTAGCGTTTGGACCAGTTGAGCTGCATACCGGCGATGATGGTGCGGCCTTGCAGGGGGACTTGCGGGATTTCGTTGTAGCCGGTGTTGCTTAGGTTCATCAGGCGCAGGTAGGGGCGCAGGCGACCGGTGTTGCGGGAGAGGGTTACGTCCCATAGGGGGTAGGCGGTTTGCTGGGTGCGCTGGGTGATGCCTACCTGCGTGTGGGCGCTGATCTGGCGGCCGATTTTGCCGGGAAGAGTGCCTGACCAGGAGAAGATGGCGTTCTGGGCGGCGTAGTTGAAGGCGTATTCGGACTGGATGTTGGGTGGTGGGGGGCTGCCGTGGTTGGCGGTGTAGCTGAGCTGGATTTGCTGTGTGCCGGTGAGGCGGATGCGGAGGGTGGTCTCGGCTCCGGTGATGTTGAGGTTCTGGATATTGACGGCTTGCCAGGGCTCGGCGAAGGTGAGGGCGGGCGTGGCGAGGATTTGTTTGGAGTAGTCGATGGTGTCTTTTTGCTGGAGGCGGAAGGCGGTGGCGGTGAGGGTGAGTCGGCCACGGTTGGGCGTCCAGTCGAGACCGGCCTCGTAGCTCCAGGAGGACTCGGGCTTTAGGTTGGGATTGCCGATGTTGGTGGGGTCGGAGTAGTAGAGGTCGACGTAGGTGGGGAGGCGGAAGCCGTGTCCGGCGGAGGCGCGGAGGCGGGTGGTCCCGGTGAGGGCGTAGGCGGCGGCGATGGAGGGGGAGAAGATGTTATCGCCGCCGGAGAGGATCTCGTCGCGCGCGCCGAGGGAGAGGGAGAGGCGGCGGAGGGCGCGGAGGCTGAGGTTGGCGTAGCCTGCGCCTTGATTGCGGGCGTGCTGGCCGAGGGAGTTGGAGTGGATGGAGTCGCCGTCGGCTTCGATGCCGTAGGAGAGGGTGGTGTTGGGGGAGAGATTATCGGCGCGGCGGATGGCGGCCTCGTAGCTGGTGGTGACGTGATTGTTCTCGTAGATGGCGGGCTGATCGACGAAGAGGACGAAGAGGTCGGAGTGGCGGCGGTAGCCGAAGCTGGCGGCTGTTTGGGGGCCTAGCTGCTGCTGGATGCTGGCGAACCAGCCCTTGGTGCGCTCCCATGAAGGATAGGGGCCGTAGAAGAGGTTGGCTCCGTAGGGCCGGTCGCTGGTGGCGAGGAGTATGTCGGTGGTGCCGGGTTTCCAGGTCAGCCAGGTTTCTGATGCTAGTGCGTTGCTGCTGTAGTTGCGGTTGGGGATGAAGCCGTTGGAGGTGTCGCGGGCGGCGGTGATTTGTTCGGCTATGGGGCCGTGGGAGAGGGAGGCGCGGAGGTGCTCTTCCAGCGAGCCGTAGCTGCCTCCGCCGAAGCTGGCGATGATGGCGGCGGAGTTTTTTGCGGGCTGCTCGGTGAGGAGGTTTACGGCTCCGCCTATGGCGTCGGAGCCGTAAAAGGTGCTGCCCGATCCGTGGAGGATGTCGATGCGGGTGATGGCGTCGAGGGGGACGGGGATGTCGAGGTTGAGGTGGCCGGTCTCGGGGTCGTTGATCCGGAGTCCGTTGAGGAGGATGAGGGACTGCTCGAAGGTGGTGCCGCGGAGAGAGAGGTCGGCCTGGACGCCACCTCCGGCGCGGGATTGGAGGTTGAGGGAGGCGTCCTGACGGAGGAGGTCGACGGCGTTGTTGGTGAGGAGGGGTTGGTCGCGTGGGTTGATGACCTCTACCGCGCGGTTGCTTTCGGCTAAGGGGAGGGGTTCGGCGGTGGTGGTGACGGAGATGCTTTGGGTGATGGTTGCGGGTTGCTGGGCGTAGCTCATGAGGGGGGAGAGGAGGCAGAGGAGAAGGGCTGGATGGAGTTTATTTTTTTTCATGTTGTGGTCGCCCGGTGTTCAGGGAGCGGATGAGTTTTATTTTGGGGCTTGCGGGGGCTGGGCGGGAGGTGATTTTATCTTATTGTAAATAGTTTATCTGGTAAATCAGTCGGGAGCGGGACTATGAGGATTGAAGCGTTTTTGCAGCAGAGTCCGGTGGTGCAGGCGGGAAGGATGGCGCGGAGGATGGAGGCTTCGCTGAACCGGGCGCTGCGAGAGGAGGGGGTTACGTTCTTTGAGGCGCTGGTGCTGGCGGCGATCTTCTTTGAGAAGCGCGGGGAGATTCGGCCTTCGATGCTGGCGGAGACGTTTGAGACGACGCGGGGGAATGTGAGCCATTGCGTGTCGTCGCTGGAGGCTAAGGGGCTGGTGGAGAGACGGATTGACCCGGAGGACGCGAGGGCGATGCGGCTGCTGCTGAAGCCGCTGGGGAGAAAGAGAGCGGTGCGGGTGGTGGGGATTCTGGACCGAATGCAGCGGCGGTTCGAGGAGAGCGTGGGGACAAAGGTGTTGGAGGGGATGATGGAGCAGATGGAGAGGGTGGAGGAGATTTGCTCGGGGATGGGGCGGGGATGAAGGTGTTGCGAAGATAACTGACATGGGTGGACCTCTGAAGATGTGCGGGTGAGGGATTTCCGGATTCAGAGGCAAATTGTTCGGCCTGTTTTCTGCAATTACTTGCAGATGGGAAATGCAGGCTGGACCGTAGTCATCTTGTTATCAATTATTTACGTTTGGATGCTTGATTGCTGTTCGGTTTAGTGCCGGATTCGGCAAGTGTATGTATTCCCTCGTGACACGGGAGATTTCCCAGAGTCTGGGTGAGATTTCGTGGTTCATGGATTCGCGGACAGGGCCAGGTCTGCTTCAAGTGCGGGTTCTTAAATCAATCTGGGAGAAATCTTTATGATGAAGCAATTGAAAAATGCAGCTTTGTTTGCCGTGGTCGTTCTGGGATCCGCTTCGGCGGCCTATGCCAATCCGGTCGCTCCGGGTTTTTCGACGAACAGCCTCGCCGCTAACGACGATGGTTCAACGGGACTTATCAACCTTGGCTTCAGCGTAAACTTTTTTGGCGATACCTACTCGCAGGCTTATGTGAACAACAATGGCAACATTACGTTCACTGGGGCTCTGGCGACGTATACGCCGTTTGGACTGCCCGGTACGACTTTGCCGATCATTGCGCCGTTCTTTGCGGACGTTGACACTCGCGGAGCCGGTTCGGCGTTGACGACCTACGGAACGGGCACCTACCAGGGCGAAGAGGCCTTCGGCGTGACCTGGGATGGAGTCGGCTACTACGGCGAACATACCGATAAGCTGGATACGTTCCAGTTGATCCTTGTCAATCGCTCGGATATCGCGGACGGCGACTTCGATATCTACTTCAACTACGGCCCGATGAACTGGGAGACGGGCGATGCCAGTTTTGGCGTTGACGGTCTTGGCGGAAGCAGCGCTGTGGCCGGTTACAGCAACGGGAACGGCACCTATGTGCAGATGGCTGGCTCGGCCATCAACGGCGCGCTGATCGATGGCGGCGTGAATGCGCTTTCGGCCAACACGAACGATGGCGTCACGGGGCAGTATCTCTTCCAGGCGCGTGATGGTCAGGTGATCGCTCCCCCGGTCGGTAGCCCGGTGCCGGAGCCTTCGAGCCTGTTGCTGATGGCGACCGGACTTGTCGGTACTTTTGCCCGTGTTCGCGCGATGCGGAAGCGGTAAAGATCCAGAGCCTGCTCTGGGTGAAAGAGGGACCGGTGAATACCGGTCCCTCTTTGTATTGGGGATGACCTGGTTACTCCCGGATGATCTTTACGAAGATTCCGTCGGGGAGGGTGGCGTTGCCGAGGATGTGGACTACGCCGTCTTTGGTGAAGCCTCTGAGCATGGCGTCGGCTTTGGTGGGAGTGAGTTGCGGCGGGGCGTCGGCTCTGTTGGGGTAGGGGATGGCTTTGAGCGGTGGGGCTGGCTGGCTGGAGGTTTGGGGACGCTTCATGCCGCGGTCCATGGCTTCGTTGGCGAGGCGGTCGGCGTCTTTGTTTTTGTGGCGCAGGGCGTGGCTGATCTCGAAGCGGTCGAGTTTGGCTATGCGGCGTTTGGCTTCGTCGTAGAGGGGCTTGAGGTCGGGGGATTTGACCTGATATTTGCCCTGAATCTGCTTGACCATCAGCTCGGAGTCGGAGACTACGCGGAGGCGGGGGTGGTTGTGGTCGAGGGCGTACTGGAGGCAGCCGAGGAGGCCGGAGTATTCGGCGTAGTTGTTGGTGCGGATGCCGAGGAATTCGCTGAGTTGGGCGATTACGGTTCCGTCCTCGGACTGGATAAGGGCTCCGTAGCCGGAGGGGCCGGGGTTGCCGCGGGCTCCGCCGTCGCAGTGGGCGCTGATCCAGTGAGTGGCGGCTGGGGCGGAATCCTGCGAACTCGCCTTAGCGCCCAAAGACGGGCGCGGGGATGGGGCACCCGGGTTCGAGGCTGGCGTGAGGTCGGCGAAGAGGCTGGGAGGTGGGGTCGGGCGGGAAGGCATTCTGAGAGTTTAACCGGTTGGCGGATCGATTTGGGGGCGGCTGGGGCGGGTTGCTCACCTTTTTGGGGTGGGCGGGGTCTTATGAGTGTTGTTCATGTTGCTGACTCCGGAGTCAGGCGAATGAGTGCAGAAGCTGTTGGGATTGGCCTGGAGGGGAAGCTGTCTTCTCCTGTGTCGGGTATCGGTTCGGGAATGCGCGGACGGCGGATCAGTCCGTTTGCAATGGGGTTGTCAGGCCCGGGAGCGGTAGAATCAGTGCCAGTGATGGCAAAGGCCGCGGCTCAACCCGGAACGCGCAATGGAAAGCTGACGCAGGCTCAGTTGGAGGCGCGCGCGCAGCAGCGGACCGAGGACGATGAGCTGATCCGCGAGGCGCAGGCGGGGCAGAGGGCGGCGTTCGACGCTCTGGTGCGGCGGTATGACCAGTCGGTGCTGCGGCTGGCTCTGCATATGCTTGGGAACGAGCAGGATGCGCAGGATGTGCATCAGGAGGCGTTCATCAAGGCGTATCGCCACCTGGGGAACTTTCGGTTCGAGTGCAGCTTTTATACGTGGCTTTACCGGATTGTGACGAACCTTTGCCTGGACCAGCTACGGCGGAGGAAGAGCCGGAGGGAAGACCCGGCGACGATTGTGGACGCGAGCGGCGACGAGATGGACCTGATGGCGAATATCTCGGATGAACGGTCGATGGCGAATCCGGGCCGGGAGCTGGACCGGAAGATCATGCGCGAGCGGATCAACGACGCTCTGGAGAAGCTGACTCCGAGGGAACGGATGGTCTTTGAGCTGAAGCACTACCAGGGGCTGAAGCTGAGGACGATTGGAGAGATGTTGAGCACGACGGAGGAGACGGCGAAGAATACGCTGTTTCGCGCTACGCGGAAGCTGCGGGCGAATCTGGCGGAGCTGAGGTCGTAGTGGTTTTGTTTGGGCAGGGTGTTGAACAGGGTTTCGAACAAGGTTTTGAAAGGGCGATGTTAAAGACCCGACGTGTTGCAGACTTTTTGAGGCTGGTTGAGGTAATACGAAGATGAAGTGCGAGAGTGCATTTGAGAGCATAGTGCTGCTGAGTTATGGCGAGCTGCCGGATGAGATGGCAGGGCCGCTGGAGCAGCATCTTGCAGAGTGCGAGAACTGCCGGGCCGAGTTGGAGGCGATGCGGTGGTTCGATGAGCATTTGGCGTTGAGGCCGGTGGTGGAGCCCTCGCCGAACCTGCTGGCGCAGTCGCGGATGCGGCTGGACGATGCTCTGGACATGATCCCGCCGCATGGGATTGTGACGCGGCTGCGGACGAGCTTCTTTCGCTGGATGGGGCATATTCAGAGCGCTCCGGCGCTGGCTACGCTGCTGCTGGGCGTGGGGTTTCTTTCGGGCAACTTCACGTATCGCTACCAGGTGGCGCATGAGCCGAAGCCGATGCCTACGACGGTGTTGAGCCATGCGGCGGATGGCGTGATCGCGAATGTGACGGGGATTGTGCAGACGCCGAATACGGACCTGGTGCAGGTGAACTACAACCGCGTGGTTCCGGAGACGATGGAAGGTTCGCTGGATAATCCGGAGATTCGGCAGTTGCTGCTGATGGGCACGAATGCGGCGGCGGCAGGGCCGGTGAGGATGAATTCGGTGGCGCTGCTGACGGATGCTTGCAAAACGGAGCGTGGGTGCCAGCCGACTCCGGATGGCAAGGGGATTCGCCATGCGCTGATGGTGTCGCTGCGGTATGACTCGGATGCGGGCGTGAGGATGAAGGCGCTGGAGGGGTTGCAGCAATATGTGGGGCAGGACCAGCATGTGCGCGATGCGGTGTCGGAGGCCCTGATGAGCGATCGGGACGCCCAGGTGAGAAAGCTGGCGGTGGAGATGCTACAGCCGGTAAGGACGGATTCGAGCGTGCAGCAGGTGCTGCGGACGGTTTCTACGCAGGATGTGAACCCGTATATTCGGACGGCCTCGTACCAGGCGTTGCAGGGTATGGGGGATATTCAGTAAGGGGTGGCCGGGAGATTTTCTTTCGGCGCGGGACGTGACAGGATGATGGGTATGGCGATGAGGCAGGGAACTCGGCTGGGGGTTCTGGCGTTGATGACGGGCGCGGCTTTTTCGTGCGGGGTTCTGTATGCAGCGGAGGTGAGCGCGGGGCCATTGCTGGTGGTTGCGGCGATGGGCGGCCACTATGGCCATGCGGCCCAGGGATACCTGGGGGTGGAGCTGCGCGATGTCAGCGATGATGAGATCGCGGGGCTGAAGCTGAAAGAGGCGCGTGGGGCTTTGATTGTGAATCTGGACCATGACGGGCCTGCGTGCAAGGTGGGGATGAAGACGCAGGACGTGATTCTGGAGATGAATGGGCAGGCGATCGAGAACGACGCGCAGTTGCGGAAGATGCTGCGGGAGACGCCTCCGGGGCGGCGAGTGACGTTCGTGATTAGCCGGGATGGGCAGACCCAGACGGTGAGCACGATGATGGCGGACCGCAGGACGGTGGCGATGCAGGCGTGGGAGCAGCGGTATACGGTGCCAGACCCGGCTTCGGAGACGGCTGGTTTGCCTGCGAGTGTGCATGTGCGGGGGAACGGGTTTATGTCGTCTACGTCGCCTGCTCCGTCGGTGGGCACGGCTACGGAGATGCCGAAGGGGCATCGGGATTTTCTGGGGACGTCGATGATTTTGAATGCGTCGTTTACCGGGGCGCAGCTTGAGGTGATGGGGCCTCAGTTGGCGCAGTATTTTGGCGCGGAGGACGGCGCGGGGCTGCTGGTGCGCAGCGTGGATGGAAATAGTCCGGCGGAGCTGGCGGGGATGAGGGCCGGGGATGTGGTGATTCGGGTGAATTCTTTGCCGGTGGCGAGCGGGACGGCGTGGACCAAGACGATCCACGACAACAAGGGGCGGCCGGTGCCGGTGGTGGTGCTGAGGAACCGGAAGGAGCAGACGCTGACGCTGACTCCGGATGGGAAGAAGCGGTCGAGCTTGATTCCGAACCTTGGCTTGGAGGAGTTCTGGGAGCAGACGGGGCAGTATACGCGGGAGCTTTGGGCGAAGCTGTAAGGGTGGATGTGGCGGGGAAGGCTGAATGGTGCGGGCTTTGGGGCGTTAGTTCGATATACTTATAAGTGATATGTCTTCTGCTTCTACAACTGCGACGGGTAGCCGTCCTATGACTGGCAAGCGTCGCTGGAAGGCCGCGACGCGCAGGCTGCGTGAGCTGGGTTCGATTGGGTCGGCGCTGGCTGCGACCGGGCATCCTTACATGGCGCATATTGTGCCGATGCGGCGATGCAACCTTGCCTGTACGTACTGCAATGAGTATGACGACCACTCGGCCCCGGTGCCGGTGGACGAAATGCTGCGGCGGATCGATCACCTGGGGCGGCTGGGGACTTCGGTGATTACGATCTCGGGCGGCGAGCCTCTGCTGCACCCGGAGCTGGACCAGATCATCGCACGGATTCGAAAGACGGGCGCGATTGCGGGAATGATTACGAACGGGTATCTGCTGATGCCGGACCGGATCAAGCGGCTGAATGATGCCGGGCTGGATCACATGCAGATCTCGATTGATAACGTGATGCCGGACGAGGTCTCGAAGAAGAGCCTGAAGGTGCTGGACAAGAAGCTGCAGATGCTGGCCGAGCACGCGGACTTTCATGTGAACATCAACTCGGTGGTGGGCGGAGGAATTCCTAATCCGAGCGACGCGCTGGTGGTGAGCGAGCGGGCGCTGGGGCTTGGGTTCAGCTCGACGATCGGGATTATCCATGACGGCAGCGGGCAGTTGAAGCCGCTGGGCGAGGCGGAGCGCGGGGTGTGGGACAAGGTCCGGAACCTGACGCGGCGGAGCTACTCGCGGTTCAATCACTTTCAAGAGGCGATTGCCAATGGGAAGACGAACGACTGGCGTTGCCGGGCGGGTGGACGGTACTTGTATATCTGCGAGAACGGGCTGGTGCATTATTGCAGCCAGCAGCGCGGGTATCCGGGGGTTCCGCTGGCCTCATACACGACGGCGGATGTGAAGCGGGAGTTCCTGACGGAGAAGAGCTGCTCTCCTAACTGCACGATCAGTTGTGTCCACCAGGTGAGCTATATCGACCACTGGAGAGCGCCGCAGACCTCGACGATTACGCCGGGGGCCTCGGGGCATGGGGCGGGCGCGGAGCTGGTGCAGATTCGCTAGGAGCGCTATGGGCCCGGCAAAGCGGATAGAGTTGAGTGAAGAACAGATCCACCTGATTGCGAAGGCGCTGGCCGATCCGCGGAGGATGGAGCTGCTGCGGCAGATTGGACGCGGCACGGACCCGGTGGGGTGTTCGAGCATTCGGGACTGCCAGCAGGTGAGCGCGGCTACGCTGTCTCACCATATGAAAGAACTGGAGATCGCGGGACTGGTGAAGGTTACGCGCGAGGGAAAGTTCGCCAGCTATACGCTGCGGCGGGATGTACTGCAGGCTTATATGGATCAATTAGCCCAGATTTGACCTTGGATTCCGTGGGGAATTCCAAAAAGGCGTAACGGTGATCAAAATGATTTTTAAAGGCCGATAAAGGCTGATTTTTTAAAAGCTGACTGCGGATTTCGTGGATTTTCACGATTTAAAGGCAAAGGCGATTTAAAGGCAAATGCGGGATTAAAAGTAAGAACAAACAAAGACAAAAGCAACAGCAACGGCAATAATTTAGTCGCTTCGTCCTTCGGACTTTGCTCCGGCCTTCGGCAGAGCGGTAGTCGCTTCGCGACGGTTTTTGACGCTGGGCTAAAGCCCGGCTCTAATCCCAAGTGCAACGACAAGCAACGACAAGCAACGACAAGCGACGACAAGCAACGACAAGCAACGACAAAAGCAAGGGCCTATGGGCTCGGGTAAGTCTTGGGTAGAGAAGCGGGTTTCTCCGCTTCGCAGCTCACGGTGAAGTTGTGAGCTGCTTCGGTCGAAATGACGGTGTTTTTGGGTGGTGTGGAGGAAAGGCAACAGCAAAAACAGCAGCAACGGCAATGGTGATGGCAACGACCTCTCCGGCTTGGATATTCGCATCAGCAACGTCGCAACACGGTGACGGCAAGAGCAACTGCAACAGCGGCGATGGCTGAGGTTGCGGTGGTTCTTTGTGGGATGTTTGGAAAATTTATTTAATTTGGCGAAACCTTCCTGCGTCTGGGGACATCAATTAGATGCTTATCGAAATGTCTAAGCGGTTGAGCTTGGGCGGTAAGACATGGAATTGAGGAGAGATTGCTATGGGAAAGCTTGCGAATAAGGTTGCTGTTGTGTCGGGCGCTTCTAAGGGGATTGGCGCGGCGATTGCGAGGAGTCTGGCGGACGAGGGCGCTGCGGTGGTGGTGAACTATGCCTCCAGCAAAGAGGGCGCGGACAAGGTAGTTGCGGAGATCGTGGCCAAGGGCGGTAAGGCGGTTGCGGTGCAGGGCGACTTCTCGAAGCAGGAAGACATTGCACGGGTCTTTGCCGAGACGAAGAAGCAGTTTGGCCGCGTGGATACGTTGGTGAACAATGCGGGGGTGTATGAGTTTGCGCCGATTGATCAGATCGACCAGAAGCATATCGACAGGCAGTTCGGGCTGAATGTGTTTGGGCTGATCCTGGCTTCGCAGGAGGCGGTGAAGCACTTTGGCGAGGAGGGCGGAAGCATCATCAACATTGGCTCGGTGGTGAGCTCGTCTTATCCGCCGAACTCGACGGTGTATACGGCGACCAAGGGTGCGGTGGATGCGGTGACGCGGGTTCTGGCCAAGGAGCTTGGGCCGAAGAAGATCCGCGTGAACTCGATCAATCCGGGCATGGTGGAGACGGAGGGCACGCACACGGCGGGCTTTATCGGAAGCGATCTCCAGACGTGGGTGGTCTCGCAGACTCCGCTGGGACGCGTTGGCCAGCCGAACGATATTGGGCCGGTTGCGGCGTTTCTTGCGTCGGATGATGCTGCGTGGCTTACAGGGGAGTTGATTCTTGCCGGTGGCGGAGCGCGGTAAGGAATTTTGTGGCAAAGAGAAAAGGCCCGGGTGCTCCGGGCCTTTTCTCTTTGCAGATGTGGGTTGCTTTATTTGTGCGCCGTTGTTTTGGCGTGCGCGGCAGGGGCGGAGGGGCCACCGGTCTGGGCGATGGTGGTGTCGAGCATGGAGTAGAGCTGGGTCACGTCGTGGACCTCGGTATAGCCCTTCTGCGTGACGATGAAGATGGTCGGGGTCTGGGTGAGGCCGACGCGTTCGCCGAGGGTGTAGTCGGAGCGGACCTCGGCGGTGAAGAGGCCGTTGGGATCGACGACGAAGGGCATGGATTTGCCGTGCGACTGGAAGAACTTCTGGGTGAAGGCGTTCAGATCGTCCTTGGAGGCGATGGATGCCTGGTTGGAGAAGACGGCGCGGCGGTAGTCCTCGGCGAGCTGGGGCGAGATCTTGTCCTGGATGTAGCGGGCGTTGACGGCGGCGTCGAAGCTCCAGACGTGCATCTTGAGGGGGAAGTCACGATGGATGAGGGGAATCTTGTACTTTTCGACTGCAGCACGGACGATGGGGAAGGCGCGGGCGCAGGCGGGGCATTCGAGGTCTTCGAACTCGTAGATTGCTACCCTGGCTCCGGCGGGTGCGCGGAGCATGGAGGTGTCGTGGAAGTTGCTCTGCGCGCGGGCGGGAGTGCCCGTTGGGATGGCGAGAAGAAGAGCTGCGGCGAGGACAATGCGGTTCATGAGGTTAAGACGCATAGGATTATGTTTCGTATTTTAGCCGAGGAGTGCAAGCGTAAGGTTTCGCAGAGATTTCTGCATGGTTTCGCATCCCCGGCGGGGGTATGGCACTCTAATAAGCAAGCATGAACGTTTCGAGGAGAATTCTGAGGAGAGCGCAGGCGTGGCCGCTGGCAGTGATGCTGTGCGGCACTGCGGCCGTGGCGCAGCAGCAGGGCGGCGGGGAGCTTCCTTCGGCCCCGGTTCCGGCTTTGGCCCCGAGCGCGGCTCCAGTGAAGCTGGCTGGCAACGTGGCGGTGGAGCGGGCGACCCCGGGCGCGCTGCCGTTGAGCCTGGATGAGGCGATCGACCGCGGGATGAAGTATAACCTGCAGATGCAGCTCTCCGTGCAGAATGAGCGGGCGGTGCATGGGCAGGTGCTGACGGTGGAGAATAACCTGTTGCCCAGCCTGACGGCGAAGGCGCAGACGGGGACGCAGGAGATCAACCTGGCGGCACTGGGCTTCAAGCCGCAGTCGCTGGCGGCGTTTGGGTTTCCGCCGGACGCGATCCAGACGATTGTGAAGGTGAATACGACCGAGGCGCAGATCACCGCGGACCAGCAGTTGTTCAATGTGCCTGCGTATTATCTGTATCGCGCGGCGCAGAAGGCCTCGACCGTGGCGAACCTGACGACGCTGAATGTGCGGGGCGGCGTGGCGCTGGGAGTGGGAACGCAGTATCTGCTGGCGCTGGCGGACGAGGCCCAGATTGCGAACGCGAAGGCTCTGGAGAAGCAGGACGAGGTGGTGTTGCAGCAGGCGGTGGATTCGCACGCGGCGGGTGTGGGGACTCGGTTGGATGAGTTGCGGGCTCGGGTGCAGTTGCAGACGCAGCAGCAGGCGGTGATCAACGCCGAGAATGTTTTTGCGAAGGACAAGATTGCACTGAACCGGCTGATCGGACTGCCGGCGGACCAGGAGGTCAAGCTGACCGATACGGCTCCTTACGCGGAGTTTGCGGAGCTTCCGCTGGAGGACGCGAAGAACCTGGCGTTCCAGCGAAGGAAGGACCTGTTGAGCTTGCAGGCGCAGCTTGAAGTGGCGGCGCGGACGCGCAAGGCGGTGAAGGCGGAGCGGCTGCCTACGCTGGCGTTCAATGGATTCTACGGCGTGCTGGGAGAGACGACCGGGATGTATCACGGGGTGTTTGCGGCGACCGGAAAGGTGAGTGTGCCGCTGTTCCGGGAAGGGCAGCAGCGCGGCGAGCAGGAGGTGGCTGCGGCCGAGGTGATCGGGTTGCAGCAGCAGATTGAGTCGCTGCGGGTGTCGATTGAAGAGCAGATCCGGTCGGCGATGCTGGATGTGCAGTCGTCGAACGAGCTGGTGAAGGTGGCGCAGAGCAATGTTGCGCTGGCTTCGGAAGAGTTGCAGGATGCGACGGAGCAGTTCAAGGCCGGGGTGGACGATAACCTGCCGGTGATTCAGGCGCAGGCGGTTCTGGCGGCGGCGGAGAGCAGGCTGGTGCAGACTCTGTATCAGTACAACGAGTCGAAGCTGCAACTGGCGCGGAATACGGGCGTGGTGGAGTCTCAGTACAAGGTTTATCTGGGGCAGTAAGCTACTTCGGAACACGGTAAAATAAAGGGGTTTGGCGGTTGCGCGACTGGGCATGGGGCCTTGTCTGGCGCGGCGGCCTGCGTTGGTGGCTATACGGAGGTTTCGTAAGTCAACCGGGAGATGGACGATGTTTCGTAAGCTGTTGAAGTCGAAGATTCACCGGGCTACGGTGACGCGCTCGGACCTGAACTATGAGGGCAGTATCGCGGTAGATGAGGAGTTGCTGGAGGCGGCGGACATTCAGCCGTTCGAGGCGGTGCATGTGTGGAATGTATCGAACGGAGCCCGGTTGCAGACGTATGCTCTGCCGGTGGAGCGGGGCGGCGGCGAGATCTGCCTGAATGGCGCGGCGGCCCGTATGGCGCAGGCGGGCGATCTGGTGATTATTGCGAGCTTCTCGTGGGTGGATGAGAAGGAAGCGGGGAGCTTCAGCCCGAAGCTGGTGTTCGTCGATGGCAAGAACCGGATTGCGGAGACGAAGGAGCCTTTGAAGAAGGGCTGATTCCTGGGCTGTGCAGAGAAAGAAGCAGATTCCTGCGCTCCGCTATGGAATGACAAAATCAATGCTGCTTTACGGCGGGGTTGAAGCCCCGCCCCTTCAATGAGGACAGTCCCTTCAAAGCAAGCGCCTCATTACTCAAAATAATTGCTTCATCCGTTCAAAACTTCCCTGCTAGAAGATGCCATCTCCGTTGCCGAAATATGAAAGCATAAGGCATGGCAGATGGTTCGGAACGTTTGGAGGGTGGGTACCGGTCGGCGTTCAAGTCGCGGGACTTCCGGTTGTATCAGGCAGCGCGGTTGATGGTGATTCTGGGGGCTGAGGCGCAGTCGGTTGCGGTGGCATGGCAGGTGTATGCGCTGACGCACTCGGCACTGGATCTTGGATTTACGGGGCTGGCGCTGTTTCTGCCGGGGCTGTTTGTGATGCTGGCGGCGGGACATGCGGCGGACAGGTATGACCGGCGCATTATTATTCTGCTCTGTTATGGATTGCAGGCTTGTTGTACGGCGGTGCTGTTGTGGCTCTCGTTATGCAGTGGGGCGTTACACGGTGGGCGGGTGTGGCCTGTTTATGCGGTTCTGGTGGGGATCGGGCTGGGCAGGGCGTTTAGCGGGCCGGCGGCGAGTGCGATGCTGCCGAGCCTGGTTCCGAAGGAAGATTTTGTGAATGCGGTGACGTGGGGCGCGACGGTGTTCCAGGTGGCGAACATGTCGGGCCCGGCGGTGGGCGGGCTGCTGTTTACGCTGACTCTGTTTGGCCGGTGGAACGGCGCTCCGGTGGTGTATGCGTTCACGCTGGTTACTCTGCTGGGCTTTCTGGTGCTGGTCGGTATGATCCGGGCGAAGATGGAGCGGTCGGAGAAGAAGGCGTTCAGCCTGAAGACGATGCTGGCGGGGCTGGAGTACGTGTGGCGGACGAAGCTGCTGCTGGGATCGATCTCGCTGGACCTGTTTGCGGTGCTGCTGGGCGGGGCCACGGCGCTGCTGCCGATCTTTGCCACGGACATTCTTCATGCGGGACCGCGGGGGCTGGGGCTGCTGCGGGCGATGCCTTCGGTGGGGGCACTGGTGGTGTCGCTGGTGATGGTGGCGAAGCCGATCAAACGGCGGGCGGGGCCGCTGATGTTGACGTGTGTGGGGATCTTTGGGGCGGCTACGGTGGCGTTCGGGCTGTCGAAGAGCATCTGGATGAGCTGCGTGGCGCTGGTGATGGTGGGGGCGAGCGATATGGTGAGCGTGGTAGTGCGGTCGAGCATTCTGCAACTGGCTACTCCGCCGGAGATGCGGGGGCGGGTGAGCGCGGTGAACTGGCTGTTCATTGGGGCTTCGAATGAGTTTGGGGAGTTTGAGAGCGGAGCCACGGCGCAGTGGTGGGGCGCGGTGCGGGCGGTGGTGATCGGCGGGATTGGGTCGATGCTGGTGACGGCCTCGGCGTCGGTGCTGTTTCCGAAGCTGCGGCGGGCAGATTCTCTGACGGCGGATTCCCTGATGGAGGCGAGTAAGGAGTTGAGCGTGGCGGAGCCGGTGGATTAGAGTTCAGGGACGAGAGGAGTTGGGATGACGAACGGAGCGAAGGCGGCGATTGGCGGAACACTGGTGCTGGTGCTGGCGGTGGGGTTGCGGTTCTGGTTCATTTACAAGGAGCGGAATGAGCCTGCGGCGCTGCAGCCGGTGGTGGCCCAGGAAAAGATTACGGACGACCAACTGGTTTATCTGAAGAAGAAGCACCAGGACTCGATGAAGGAGGTGAGGGATCTGGTGGGGAGCACGCTGTGGGTGTCGGCGGGCGGGCAGATGGATTATTACCCGGTGGCGGGGCGTCGGGTGGAGTACGGCAAGAGTGCGGGAACTTTGCTGGGGGCCGATAAGCTGCTGGTGAAGGACATGGTAGAGCAGGTGGCTCCGAAGGCGGCTACGTTCCGGATTCCGGGGGGCGACCGGCAGGTCTCGATGGTGTTTACGAAGCCGGGAGATGAGAAGGAGTATGCGGTGCCGATTGGATACAGAGAGGGCGGGCAGTACACCTTCTTTGTGGATGAGGTCTTCTTTTACGAAGACCCGCATGAGCTCTACAAGCACTGGGGGCCTGAGGTCTGGAAGGCCGTGGACGAGCACAAGGTGATTGTGGGGATGAGCGAGCTGGAGGTGGAGCTGGCCCTGGGACAGGTTTCGAAGAGCACGAGTAATGATTATGGGAATCGCATGGTGGTGTTTGCGAACCTGGGGCACCCGATAGCGGTTACGTTTGTGAAGAACAAGGTGACGGCGTTCCGGGAGGACCAGGGGTATTGAGGGGTGGATATTCCCCCGTTACATGACGAAGGCTAGTTTTTCGAGCTCGGCCTGGAGGCATTTGACGGAACAGCCTACCGCGTCCATGTGGGCGGCGGCCTGACGGGCATCCTGGGTGGAGACTCCGTAGCCGCGGGCGGCGAGAAAGCTGCTGATGAGGTCGGCGGCTTGCCAGGAGTCGAGGCCTGCCTTCAGCAGGTCTTCGCGCAGGCCAGCTAGGTCGGTCTGGGAGAATTCTTCTACTTTATTTTTATGGGGCTCTGTCATGGCAGCTCTCCTTGGTCAGACGCCGGTCTTCGTGCTGGTTTTAATACGTCCGTGCTGGTTAATTAGACGCCAAATGTGGAGCTAAGTTGTGGTTTTTGGCGTGGACGGACGTCCGTCGAGTTTCTATTTGGGACGGTCAGGAAGATGGTCGGGGGCTTCGGAGAGGGCCCGGTCTTCGAGTAGGACGGGGATTCCGTCGAGGATGGGGTAGCGGCGTCCGCAGCCGAGGCAGAGGACGGCGGCGGCTTCGAGCTGGAGGCCGTGGCGGCAGACGGGGCAGACCAGCCAGCGCAGGGTGTCCGACTGTGGGGATGGTTTGGACATACTGGCTCTATGTTAGCCGGTGGTGCGATATACCATGGAGGAGATGACTACAACTCCGAAGATTTTGGATGGGATTGCGATCGCCGGGCAGATCAAGGCCGAGGTTGCGAGTGAGGTTCAGGCGCTGAAGGCCAGCGGGATTACGCCGGGGCTGGTGGTGATCCTGGTGGGCGAGGTTCCGGCCTCGCAGATTTATGTTCGCAGCAAGGTGAAGACGTGCGGCGAGCTGGGGATTTACAGCGAGATGCTGACTCCTCCGGAGAGCATTACGACTGAGGAGATGCTGAAGCTGGTGACGGAGCTGAATGAGCGTCCGGACATTGACGGGATTTTGATTCAACTGCCGCTGCCGAAGCATGTGGACACGAAGCGGCTGCTGGAAGCGGTGGCTCCGGACAAGGACGTGGATGGGTTCCATCCGGTGAACGTGGGCCGGTTGCAGAGCGGACAGCCGGGGCTGGCTCCGTGTACTCCGGCGGGGATCATGGAGGTTCTGCGGCGGAGCGGGCTGCCGGTGGCGGGGCAGAATGCGGTGGTGATTGGGCGGTCGGACATTGTAGGCAAGCCCGCGGCGATGATGCTGCTGAACGCTTCGGCCACGGTGACGGTTTGCCATAGCAAGACGGAGGATCTGCCGAGCTTTACTCGGGAGGCGGACCTGCTGGTGGCGGCGATTGGGCGTCCGGGATATGTGACGGCCGATATGGTGAAGCCGGGGGCTACGCTGATCGATGTGGGGATCAACCGGCTGACGGACGCGGCGGAGGTGGAGAGGCTGTTTCCGAGGGATGCGGACCGGGCGGCTACGTTTGCCAAGCGCGGTTCGGTGGTGGTGGGGGATATTGAGCCTGCGGCGTTTGCGGTGAGCGGCGCTTATACGCCGGTTCCGGGGGGCGTGGGTGCTCTGACGATTGCGATGCTGATGCAGAATACGGTGACGGCGGCGAAGCTGAGGCGCGGCCTGCCGGTGGAGACGAAGTAACTCGATGCTGCGCGTTGGCCTGACGGGCGGACTGGGGAGCGGGAAGTCGACTGCTGCCCGGATGTTTGCGGCGTTGGGCGCGCACGTGCTTCAGTCCGATACGATTGGGCGCGAGATGATGGAGCCGGGGCAGGAGGTGTATACGGCGATTGCCGCGCACTTTGGCCCCGGCGTGGTGATGGCCGATGGGAGGCTGGACCGGGCGGAGCTGGCAAGGATCGCGTTTGTGGATGGCCGGGTGGAGGAGCTGAATGCGATTGTGCATCCGGCGGTGATTGCGCGGCAGATGGAGATGGCCGAGGAGATCTTTGCACGCGAGCCGAAGGCGGTGGTGATGGTGGAGTCGGCGCTGATCTTCGAGACGAACTATGGGTATGTTGGCCTGCACGATATCGACGGTTCGGAGGAGAGGTCCGGGGAGCGGTGGCAGAGGCGGTTCGACAAGATCATCCTGGTGACGGCTCCGGAAGAGATGAAGATTGACCGGTATGTGGCTCGGGCGGCTGGTGGGGAGACGCTGACGGAAGAGCGCAGGATGGATCTGGAGGATGAGGCTGTGTCGCGGCTGGAGCGGCAGATGCCGGATGAGCTGAAGAGCTCTATGAGCGATTATGTTCTGACGAATGAGGGGTCTTTGCAGGAGCTGGAGTGGCAGGTGGATCGGCTTTGGCCTATATTGCAGGCGGTTGCGGCTCAGGGGTGAGGGTAGGTTAGGTTTAGGAAAGACAACGGCAAAAGCAACGGCAATCATTCAGTCGCTTCGCCCTTCGGGCTTCGCTCCGGCCTTCGGCAGAGCGGTGCGCCGCTTTCGCGGCGGTTTTTTGTGGCCGGGCTGAAGCCCGGCCCTAATCCCAACGGCAAGAACAGACAACGGCAAGGGCAACAGCAAAAGCAACAGCAAGAACAAAAGCAACAGCAAACGCAGATTCCCTTCGGGAATGACAAACCAAAAAACAGACAACAGCAAGAACAAGCAACGGCTTATGGGCTTGGGTAGTGTATGGGTAGAGAAGCAGGTTTCTCCGCTGCGCAGCGCGATGAGGCTGCGCTGCTTCGGTCGAAATGACGGGGTTTGGGGTGGTGTGGGGGAAAGGCAACGGCAACAGCAAGTGCAAAGACGAAATACTGGAGTCTCTTCACTACGGCGGCAAAAGGCGCCGTCTTCGGTCGAGATGATGTGTGTTTGTGGGATGAGCGAATAAAATAAATTTGTTCGTTGTCTGCGACAGGAGTTGTGGTGAGAAAGTCTTCCACGAGGAAATGGCGTCCGGTTCTGCTTGTAGTGTTGTTGCTCTCAGGGTTTTACTATGCGACGACGCGGGTGTGGTCTACGGGAGCGGTGGCTCCGTGGCTGCAGCGGCTGCAACCTGCGGCTGCGGCTGGGCCGGGGACGCGTACTACGTCGTTGAGCGGGCCGATGGGGAGCTTCGATCTGACGGAGGCCAATGCGGCTCCGGTGTATGACACCGAGGAGCAGCAGAATATCGCGGTGTACAAGAAGGCGTTGCCTTCGGTGGTGAACATTACGTCGACGGCGGTGGCGTTCGACTTTTTTTATGGGGCGGTTCCGCAGCAGGGGCAAGGATCGGGATTCCTTCTGAATAAAGACGGTCTGATCCTGACGAACAATCACGTGATCGAGAACGCGCAACGGATCGAGGTGATGCTCTCGGACAAGCGCAAGTTCAAGGCTTCGCTGGTGAACGTGGACAGGAACCATGATCTTGCGGTGCTGAAGATCAGTGCGCCGAACCTGGTTCCGGCGGTGCTCTCGACCTCGGACGGGCTGGTGGTGGGGCAGCGGGTGTATGCGATCGGCAATCCGTTTGGCTTGCAGGGGACGATGACGAGGGGGATCATCTCGTCGATCCGGTCGATCCGGGGGCCGAACAATAATCCGATTGAGGACGCTATCCAGACGGACGCGGCGGTGAATCCGGGGAACTCGGGCGGGCCGCTGCTGAACTCGCGGGGCGAGGTGATCGGGATTACGACGCTGATTGCGAATAATGGCGCAGACCAGTCGTCGGGCGTGGGGTTTGCGATTCCGATCAATACGGCGAAGGCGGTGCTGGAGGACTTTGCCAAGTATGGACGGGTGCGGCGGCCTTCGCTGGATTTGCAGATTCTGCCGATTGGGCCGGACATTGCGGAGCAGATCGGGCTTCCGGCAGATTATGGGCTCCTGATTGAGCGGGTGTTTCCGGGAGGGGCGGCGGAGAAGGCCGGTTTGAAGGGTGGAACGCAGAGGGCTTACCAAGGGAACACTCCGGTGATGCTGGGCGGCGACCTGATCGTGAAGATGGATGGGCAGGACATCGCTTCGCCGCAGGACATGGCGGCGGCGATGAACTCGCACCGGGCGGGGGATGTGGTGACGCTGACGGTGTACCGTGGGCAGAAGAAGATGGACGTGAAGGTGAAGCTGACCGATGCCACGGACCAGGGGCAGGGACAGGGGCAACAGACGTAGTCCTGCCGGACCCACTTCGTGGGGTGTATACCTTGTTGCGGCAGGGTGATAGGTATGGGGCCTCGCGTTGCTCGGCATCAGCACGAAGCGCTTTATGTCATGATGAAGGCGACCGGAGATAGCGGTCGTGCGTCTAACCCCCATGACTAATCCATATTCACAGGGCCGCGGTTCTTCGGGCATTCTGTTTACTATTCTGCTTTCGGTTCTGCTGGGCGCGGCGGGGCTGGCGGTGTTTCTGCGCCATGCGACGAGCGGCGTGCTGGCGAAGGTGTCGGCGAAGATCATGGGGCGGCAAGAGAGCTTCGACACGTCGGTTCCGGCGGTGGTGGAGCGGATTCAGAAGCTGAGCCGTCTGGAGACGGTGGTCTATTCGATGGACACGGTGGTGGAGGGGAATAAATCGAGCGCGATTCTGCCGGATGTGCTGGCGGGCGACAGGCTGCTGCTGGTGGTGCATGGGCAGGCAATTGCCGGGGTCGATCTGGCGCAGTTGAAGCCGGAGGAGATTCGGATTGTGGGGAAGGCGATTCATGTGACGCTGCCGGCCTCGCAGGTGTTTGCGACGACGCTGGATAATCAGCACACGCGGGTGTACGCACGGACGACGGGGCTGCTGGTTCCGGCGGACACGAACCTTGAGACCGAGACGAGGGCGAAGGCGGAGCAGCAGTTGCAGCAGTCGGCGCTTTCGGACGGGATTCTGGATACGGCGCGGAAGAATGCTCGGGCTACGATCACGACTCTGCTTTACAGCCTTGGGTTCCAGCAGGTGGATGTTCAATGAGTGGCGGGAAGGTTGTGTCGTTTCGGAGACCGGGGCTCCCACAGGGTGCTCGACCTGCGCTATCATCTCTTAGCATGAGGCTTTGTTCTAAATCCGCTGTCCGGGCTGAAAAGATGGAAGAGATTCCCGAGAAGACGGTTGCTCTTGTCCGTCAGGATGAGGGCGGAGATGATGGCGAATCGACGCTGATCAAGACGATTGGGTGGATCTCGGCTGGGCTGGGCGCGGTGGCTCTGGGGCTGTTTGTGGGCCGGGAGATGCGCCAGCGGTATAAGTTCAATCGGCGGACGCCGTATGACTTTTATTCGCACTCGGGCGATGAGCAGGATGCGGATTCGGGGATTGGGATTTAGGGAATAGTAAGCGCTTTTGTCCTGCCGGACGAGCCGCCTGCGCGGCGGGCGGGCGTTTCATGCCTTTTTATCGCTTTGCGTGGGGCCTCCCGTTGGTCGGCTGGGAAAATATCGACATTTGACTAAGAGGAAGTCCAGAGTGTGCTTGTCGTTTAGGATAAGAAACGATGAGTAAATTGGCATTTTTGTTTCCGGGGCAGGGGTCTCAGGTTGTCGGCATGGGCCGCGATCTCTATGACAATTTTTCTGTGGCGCGGGCGGTCTTTGAAGAGGCCGACGATGCGTTGGGGTTTGCCATTTCTAAGCTGATCTTCGAGGGGCCGGAGGAGGCGCTGAAGCTGACGGAGCATACGCAGCCTGCGATTCTGACGGTGTCGGTGGCTGCGGCTCGGGTGCTGGCGGAGAAGGGTGTGGCGGCGTCGGTGGCGGCTGGTCACTCGCTGGGTGAGTACTCGGCGCATGTGGCGGCGGGGACGCTGGGATTTGCCGATGCGGTGAAGACGGTGCGGCTGCGCGGGCGGTATATGCAGGAGGCGGTGCCGCAGGGTGTGGGCGCGATGGCGGCGGTGCTTGGGATGTCGATGTCGGCGGGGTTGATTGGAGATATTTGCGAGCAGGTATCGGACGATATGACGCCGCTGCCGAATGAAAAGGACGCGGCGTCGCTGGCGTTCTCGCCGGATAGCGCGGTGGTCTCGCCCGCGAATTTGAACTCGCCGGACCAGACGGTGATCTCGGGCGCGGCTGGCGCGGTGGAGAAGGTGGCGGAGCTTTGCAAGCAGGCCGGGGCGAAGCGCGTGGTGATGTTGCAGGTGAGCGCGCCGTTCCATTGTGCGTTGATGCAGCCTGCCCAGGATCGGCTGGCGGCCGATCTGGCGGGGATTACGTTCCATGATCCGGCGTTTCCGGTGGCCAGCAATGTGGACGCCCGGCTGTTGACGCGGGGCGCGGAGGTTGCGGACTGCCTGATCCGGCAGGTGACGGGTTCGGTGCGCTGGGTGGACTGCGTGCAGCTTCTGATTGGGCAGGGTGTGACGCACTTTGTCGAAGTGGGGCCGGGGAAGGTTCTGAGCGGGTTGATGCGGCAGATTGATAGGAGCCAGAAGGCTTTGAATGTTGAAGATTCGGCTTCGCTGGAGAAGACTTTGGCCGCGCTGGCGGGGGAGTGAGGACAGGAGATGGCGATGCAGGTGAATGACTTGGTTGAGAATTTTACGTTGCAGAACCAGGACGGCAAGGACGTTTCGCTGACGGACTTCAAGGGGAAGCCGGTGGTGCTGTTCTTTTATCCGCGGGCGGACACGCCGGGCTGCACGATTGAGTCGTGCGGGTTTCGCGATGCGTTTGAGAGGTTCCAGAAGGCGGGGATTGTGGTGCTGGGGATCTCGCGGGATACGGTGAAGGCGCAGAAGAAGTTCAAGGACAAGTATGAGCTGCCTTACGATCTGCTGGCAGATCCGGAGATGGAGCTGATTAACCGCTATGACCTGGTGAAGCCGAAGAATATGTACGGCAAGCTGGTGAAGGGCGTGAAGCGGACGACTTACCTGATCGGGCCGGACCAGCGGCTGATTCACACCTTCGAGGAAGTGAAGCCGGAGGGCCATGCGGAAGAGGTCTTTGCGTATTTGAAGGAGCACGCCGCCAAGTAAAGGTGGAGACGGGCAGGTGGCGAGAGCGGCTCGCTGCCTGCCCGTTGGTGTTTAACTTTGCAGGCGTGGGTTGAGGGTGTAGGTGCCGGTGATGCTGGCTTCGGCGAGGATGTGGCCTTCGAGGGCTTTGCGGACGCTAGGGCCGGTTAGGTCGCCTTCGATCTTCAGGCTGGGTGTGTCGATGGCGTAGAGGGTGAAGGTGTAGTGGTGAATGAGGGAGTCGTTCCACGGTGGGGCGGGGCCGTCGTAGCCGAAGTAGGTTCCGCCCATGTTGGGGTCTCCGGCGAACCAGTCGGTGAAGTTATTGATGCCCTGGCGGAGGCCGTCCGGGGTTTCGGCGGCTTGCTTGCCTCCGGCGGTGACGGCGTTGCTATAGCTTCCGGCGGCGATTTCGCGGGTGGCGGCGGGAATGTCGAGGAGGAGCCAGTGGAAGAAGTCGATGCGGGGGAGGGTGGCGGGGACTTCGCGGTCTTCCTGATTGACGTCGTCGGGGCGGCTGGGGACGTCTACGTCGTGGCAGATGAGGACGAAGGACTTTGTGGCTTCGGGGACGTTGCTCCAGGCTAGATGGGGGTTGCGGTTCTGGCTGAGGGCGAAGTGGTGGACGGGGTCGATGCGCCCGAAGGCGAACTCGGCGGGGATGGGTGCGCCATCTGCGAAGCTTTGGCTGGTTAGCTGCATGAGATTCCTTCTTGGTGAAGTGCGGGTTGTGATGCTGTCCGCTTTCAGGTTATTGGATTCGGTGGCTTGGCGCAGGGTGCTTGTGGATTTGGGTTTCTTTACGAATGGGCGGAGAATAGGGGAGGGCTTGCATGAACTCTTCTTCTATTGCTGCTGTTGCTGCCGGGGCGGTTGCCGCTGTTGCGGGGGGCTGGACGTATGCGGCGCTGTCGGCTGAGTCGCAGTGGTTTGGTCGGACGGTGATTGCGGGGCGTGATCCGGGTGAGATTGCGCTGACGTTTGATGATGGGCCGAACGATGAGGCTACGGAGCGGTTGCTGGAGGTGCTGGCTCGGTATGGGGTGAGGGCTTCGTTTTTTGTGATTGGGCGGTTTGTGCGGGAGAGGCCGCAGATTGTTCGGGCGGTGGCGGCGGCGGGGCATCTGGTGGGGAACCATACGATGACGCATCCGTGGCTGACCTGGCAGACGGATGCTCGGATTCGTGAAGAGCTGGCTGGGTGTAATGCCGCGATTGAAGATGTGTTGGGGGCTCCGGTGCGGTATTTTCGGGCTCCGCATGGGGCTCGGAGGCCGTTTGTTTTGAGGACGGCTCGGGAGCTGGGGTTGGTGCCGGTGCAGTGGAATATCATTCCGGGGGACTGGAAGCCGGTGGGGGCGGCGGAGATTGTGGCTCGGACGGTGAGGGCGATTGAGGGGAATCGGGGGCGTGGTTGGGGCTCGAACGTGGTGCTGCATGATGGGGGGGATCGTGGGCTGGGGGCGGAGAGGATGGCTACGGTGGCGGCGGTGGAGGGGTTGTTGGAGAGGTATCGGGGTGGTGCGAAGTTTGTTGGGGTGGATGCTTGGGGTTGAGGTGGTTGTTATATGTCTTAGTTTGTAACTTGAGGCGTCTGAATCTTGTCCCACTCACACTTTGCCAAGTTCCAAATTACTTCATAATTTTTAGCCGATGGAAATGTCTCTGGATTTGCTCTTATTCGCCTAATGCTTCCCTCGGTTTCTCTGATAATGTGCTTTTCAAAAACAACGTCATGGTAATGATCCCAATCCTCTTCGTATAGGGGAATTGGATAGCGTCCTCTCCATCTCAGAACTTCAGCCAAAAGCTCTAAAGTCGCTTCTTGGTTTGGTGTAAATGTAATTCCCGCGGTGAACGCAAGCTTGGACAGCTTGTGAGTTTTTGGAACCATCCCACCTTTTGCTACGATGATGGCTTTCAATAACAGCTCGATAGACAGAGCCGCATTTGTTAGAAATACCGATATTCCCCTGTGAACGGAATCCTGATGTTTCTCAAGAACATTCGCTCCTTCATGAAAAGAAACAGCAGAGCTGTACCAAGACTCTTTGTCTGATTGTTGGTTGGCAAATGTATACCGAGTGATTTGACGAATTTCTTTTCGGTTCATTGTGACTGTCGCTCATCGGATGTCTTAACTCTGGGAAATGGTACTACTCGTAAGTGGATTTGTGGTGACTGAAAAGAGCTTGCTTTGAGGGGATATTCCCTCGGCGGCTAAAGCCGCTTGTTCTTGGGGGGAGATTTGCGGCGGGGCTGAAGCCCCGCCCTTTCAAAACAGAGACTTTTCCCAGAGATTTTTCATGGGCTTCTTATGCCTTGGTCTGAGTTTTGGCGGTTATGGTGGTGAAGGCAGTGCGGGCGGCTTCCAGGAGCTGGCCTATTTCGGGTTCTTTGTGGGCGGTGGAGGTGAAGGCGGCTTCGAACTGGCTGGGGGGGAGCCAGACTCCGGCGTCTAACATGGCTCGGTGGAAGTGGCCGAAGGTGGCGGTGTCGGAGGTGGCGGCGGAGGCGAAGTTGGTGACTGGCTGGGTGGTGAAGAACCAGGTGAACATGGAGCCTACGCGGTTGGTGGTGACGGGGACTCCGGCCTCGCGGGCTATGGCGGCTACGCCTTCGGCTATGCGGGCGGTGGTGGATTCGAGACCGTTGTAGACGTCTTCTTCGTGCTGGATGAGGTGTTCGAGGGTGGCGATTCCGGCGGCCATAGCGAGGGGGTTTCCGCTCAGGGTTCCGGCCTGGTAGACGGGGCCTAGCGGGGCGAGGTGCTGCATGATGTCGGCGCGTCCTCCGAAGGCTCCGCAGGGGAGGCCGCCGCCGATGATCTTGCCGAGGGTGGTGAGGTCGGGGGTGATGTTGTAGAGTTGCTGGGCTCCGCCGAGGGAGAGGCGGAAGCCGGTCATGACCTCGTCGAGGATGAGGAGGGCTCCGTGGCGGGCGGTGATGTCGCGGAGGCCCTGGAGGTAGCCGGGGTTGGGGGGGATGGTTCCGGCGTTGCCTACGACGGGCTCGACGATGACGCAGGCGATCTCACTGGGGCGGGCGGCGAAGGCGGCGGATACGGCGTCGAGGTCGTTAAAGGGCAGGGCCAGGGTGTGCATGGCGGTCTCGGCGGGGACTCCAGCGGAGCCGGGGATGCCGAGGGTAGCGACGCCGCTGCCGGCTTTGACGAGCATGGCGTCGGAGTGGCCGTGGTAGCAGCCCTCGAACTTGATGACGAAGTTGCGGCCGGTGAAGCCGCGGGCGAGGCGGATGGCGGACATGCAAGCTTCGGTGCCGGAGCTGACGAAGCGAAGTTTTTCCACAGAGGGGAAGCAGCGGGTGACCAGTTCCGCGAGATTGGCTTCGGCGGAGGTGGAGGCTCCGAAGCTGGCTCCGCGGGCGGCGGCCTGCTGGATGGCCTGGACGACGGTGGGGTAGGCGTGGCCGAGGATCATGGGGCCCCAAGAGCCGAAGAAGTCGAGGTAGCGGTTGCCGTCGGCGTCGTAGAGGTAGGCTCCCTGGGCGCTGGAGACGAAGGGCGGGTCGCCGCCGACGGCGCGGAAGGCGCGGACGGGGGAATCGACGCCGCCGGGGAGGAATTTTTCGGCTCGGAGCTGCAACTGGCGGGAGTGGGTGAGGGAGCGTGACATATCCTCAGTATAAGAGGCTTAGGATAGAGAGAGGAGGCTGGTACGGCTGGATGGATCGGTGGCCGTCCCTGCTAGACTAAAAGCTCTGCCTACAAGCAAAAACAATTTATGGAGTCATGCCCTTGCCGGATGAGATTTTTTCCACGCCTGAATCGACCGAGATACCACAGCAGGATGGCGCAGCCACTTCTGCGAAGCAGCCACAGAAGAAGGCGGCTGGTTTGAAACAGGCCGCGGGAAGCGTGGCGGCGAAGGCGAAGTCGCCGGCGAGGAAGAGCATCAGCTACGCGGACGCGGGCGTGGACATTTCGAGCGGCGACCGCAGCAAGCAGCGTATCAAGATGCTGGCGCGGAAGACGTTCAACAAGCAGGTGCTCTCGGAGATTGGCGGGTTCGGCGGGCTGTTTGCTCTGGATCTGACGAAGTTTCCGAACCCGGTGCTGGTCTCTTCGGCCGATGGCGTAGGGACGAAGCTGAAGGTGGCGTTCGACCTGGGGATTCACCATACGGTGGGTCAGGACCTGGTGAATCATTGCGTGAACGATATTGCGGTGCAGGGGGCGACTCCGCTGTTCTTCCTCGACTATCTGGCTACGGGCAAGCTGGAGGACATGGTCGTCGAGAAGGTGGTGCAGGGGATCAGCGAAGCGTGCAAGGCCAATGGCTGCGCGCTGATTGGCGGCGAGACGGCGCAGATGCCGGGGTTTTACTCGGACGGTGAGTACGATCTGGCGGGCACGATTATTGGCGCGGTGAATCGCGACAGGATTATTACGGGCGAGACGATTCAGGTGGGCGATGTGCTGCTGGGACTGCCGTCGAACGGGCTGCATACGAATGGGTATTCGCTGGCTCGGAAACTCCTGTTCGAGGTGGCGAAGTATGGGCCGGACCAGTATGTGAACGAGTTGAAGGACAAGACGGGCGCGGCTCTGATGCGGACGCACCGGAGCTATCTGTCGATTATTAAAAAGCTGACGACGGCCGAGGTGGTGAGCGGCATGGCGCACATTACGGGCGGCGGGATTACGGAGAATCTGCCAAGGATTCTGCCGAAGGGGATGGGCGCGGTGGTGGACCTGGCGGCGTGGCAGCCTCCGCCGCTGTTTGAACATCTGCAGACGCTGGGGAACGTGGCGCAGGATGAGATGCTGCGGACGTTCAACATGGGAATCGGGCTGATTGCAGTGATTCCGGCGGAGAAGATCAAGAAGACGAAGGCGATTCTGAACCGGGCGAATGAGCGGCACTTCATTATTGGGCGCGTGGTTCGGGGTGAGCGGAAGGTCAGCTACAACTAGCGCACGAAGCTGCGGCGAAGGAAGACGATGAAGCGTTTGGGGATCTTGCTTTCGGGGCGGGGATCGAATTTTCTGGCGATTGCGAAGGCTGTTCGCGAAGGGCGGCTGGCTGGGGTTGAGATTGCCGTTGTCCTTTCGAATGTGGCAGATGCGCCGGGTCTGGAGGCTGCTCGGGAGCTGGGGCTGACGGCGATTGCGATTCCTTCGGCCGGGAGGAAGAGGGCTGAACATGACGCGGAGATGATTGCCCGGTTGCAGGAGTATCGGGTCGATCTGGTTTGTCTGGCGGGGTATATGCGGATTATTTCGCCGGTGTTTGTGCAGGCGTTTCCGAACCGGATTCTGAATGTGCATCCTTCGCTGCTGCCCGCTTTTCCGGGGCTGGAGGCGCAGACGCAGGCGTTCGAGTATGGCGCGAAGGTGGCTGGATGCACGGTGCATTTCGTGGATGAGGCGGTGGACCACGGGGTGATTGTGCTGCAGAAGGTGGTGGCCGTGGAGGAGGGGGATACGGCGGCTTCGTTGTCGGCCCGGATTCTGGAGCAGGAGCATTTGGCTTATCCGGAGGCTATTGGGCGGGTGGTAAGCGGGGAGTATGTGGTGGAGGGACGGCGGTATCTTCGGAGTGGGGTTTAGGGCGGGGCGATAAGGGGCAACGGCAAAAACAACGGCAATGAATCTGTCGCTTCTCCCTTTGGGCTTTGCTCCGGCCTTGCACCCCAGCGAACGAAAAGCTGTTCGCCGGGGACCCCGCAGTTTCGGCAGAGCGGTACGCCGCTTCGCGGCGGGTTTTTTGTGGCCGGGCTGAAGCCCGGCCCTATCTCAAGAGCAAGAACAACAGCAAACGCAGATTCCCTTCGGGAATGACAAGCCAAAAAAACGGACAACAACAACGGCAAATGCAACAACAATGGCAAATGCAACAGCAAGAACAAGTGCTTATGGGCTTTTGAGGGGTATGGGTAGAAAAGCGGGTTTCTCCGCTTCGCAACGCGATGAGGCCGCGCTGCTTCGGTCGAAATGACGGGTTTGGGGTGGAGCAGAGGAACAGCAAAAGCAAGAACAACGGCGACCGCAAAAGAGAGGGTAACGGTACAAGCAACCGTGGGGCTTTCGACTGTGCCTCTTGTGAGGGAAATGGAACGGGGCACGGCTTTTTGCCGTGCCCCGTTCCATTTTGTGGATTCTGCTGGTGCGGTTAGAGGGTTTCTATGTTGGAGGACTGGCCTTGTTCTTCGCGGGTGGCCAGCCGGTTGCGGTGGCTGGCGGCTACGAATTCGCGGAAGAGCGGGTGTGGCTCCAGTGGTTTGGATTTGAACTCGGGGTGGAACTGGCAGCCGAGGAAGAAGGGGTGGCCGGGGATCTCTACGATCTCGACGTAGGTGGCGTCGGGGGTGGTGCCGGTGAGGCGGAGGCCAGCGCCGGTGAGAATGGCCTCGTACTCGCGGTTGAACTCGTAGCGGTGGCGGTGGCGCTCGCTGATCTCGGTGGCGCCGTAGGCCTGTGCAGCGAGGGAGCCGGGTTCCATGACACAATCCCACGCGCCGAGGCGCATGGTGCCGCCCATCTCCTCGACTCCAGTGAGCTCGCGGAGTTTGTAGATGATGCGGTAGGGGGTGGCGGGGTCGAACTCGCCGGAGTTTGCTCCCTTGAGACCGCAAACGTTGCGGGCGTACTCGATGCAGGCGGTCTGCATCCCGAGGCAGATGCCGAAGTAGGGGACGCCTTCTTCGCGGGCGTAGCGGATGGCGTTGAGCATCCCCTCGACGCCGCGCTTGCCGAAGCCTCCGGGGACGAGGATGCCGTCGTAGCCGTGGAGCTGTTCGGCGTAGTCCGGGGTTTCGAGGCCCTCCGCTTCGAGCCAGGTGACCTTGAGCTTGAGGTTGTGGGCCAGCGCGCCGTGGACGAGTGCTTCCTTGAGGGACTTGTAGCTGTCCTCGTACTCGACGTACTTGCCGACGATGGCGATGGAGACCTCGTCGTGCGGGTTGTAGGCGCGGCGGACGATGTCCTGCCAGCGGGAGAGGTCGGGCGTGGTGGCGTCGATGCGGAGGTACTTGAGAGCGAGGGTGTCCACGCCTTCGGCGGCGAAGTTGAGGGGCACCTCGTAGATGCTGGCGACGTCGCGTGCGG
>JAATEV010000109.1 GCA_015655585.1 Terriglobales bacterium
AACCCTACCGCTGCGTTGATCACCCCCGGAGTATTCGCCGCATAAACCTTCAGCGAAGTGTGATGGGTCGAGATCAAGCACCATGCGCGGCTATGCAGGAAGTGCTCCGCTATCGCGACCGCCAGCGCCGCTCCCTCTTCCGGATCGGTCGCCGAGCCCAGCTCGTCGAGCAGCACCAGCGAGTCCGGAGTAGCCTCGCGAGAGATGCGGTCGAGGTTGAGGACGTGTGCGGAGAAGCTGGAGAGATTGCGCTCAATGGACTGCGCGTCGCCGATATCGGCATAGATGCCGGTAAAGAGCGGGAGCTTCGCTTCATCCGCGGGAACAGGAACGCCTGCCTGCGCCATCAGCGAGAGAAGCCCGAGCGTCTTGAGCGAAACAGTCTTGCCGCCGGTGTTGGGGCCGCTGATGATGAGCTGCTTCGCATCTGGCGGAAGGACGATCGTCAGCGGCACCGGAGACGGAGCCTCGACTCCTTCCTCAATTCCTTCGGCCAGCGCCGAGGCGCGCATTCGCAGCTCCAGCAGAGGATGACGCGCTGCGGTAAGCGAAAGCTCCGCTCCAAAAGTGGGGCGAACGCAGCGGAGGGCGTCCGCGAAGCGTGCGCGTGCCGCGTGGGCCTCGACTTCGGCAAGGATGCACGAGCCCAGATGAATTGCCGTGGCCTGCTGGCTAAGCGCGCGTGTCATCGCGACCAGGATGCGATGGATCTCCGCCTGTTCTTCGTCGAGCAACCGCACCAGCTCATTGTTCTGCTCGATAGTTTCGAGCGGCTCTACAAAGACAGTTTGGCCGGAGGAGCTGGAGCCGTGAATGACACCGGGAACCCGCCGCTTGAACTCCGCCTTCACCGGGATGACGAAGCGCTCGCCGCGAATGGTGATGAGGTCTTCCTGTGTGCTGCCTTCGTCACGCAGCCGCATTGCGGCCCTGCGGAGGCTCTCTTCGATTGCGCGATGCTGCCTCTCCATGGCTCGGCGGATGCGGCGCAGCTCAGGAGAGGCGTCGTCGTTGAGGCTGCCGTCGGCTTCGATCTTGCCACGCAGCAGCCGCAGCAGCGGAGCGAGATCGTGATCCAGCAGAGGCGCGGAGAGCGCGAGAATACCGGGCCATTCGTAGCGGGTCACGCCGGGAGCAGGGTCGATCAGATTGCGCCACGCGGCAACACGCTCCACCACTGCCAGCAGGTCGCGGATCTCGGTCGCTTCCAGCGCGACGCCGTCGATACGGGCCTTCTCCAGCAAAGACGCGGGGTCAAAGAGGCCGTGGAACTCGAAGCTGCCGCCACGGGCGAACATCGTGCGCATCTCGGCGGTGCGCTGCTGCTGCTCCTCGATCCAGGCGAGGTCGGCGCAGGGTTCCAGCGCAAGCACCCAGGCACGGCCAAGCAGCGAGAAGGTGCGTCCGGCGATGTGGTCGCGCAGCCGCGACCATTCGAGCGATGCAGCGCTGAACTCGCGCAGGCGGGACGGAATTTCCGGTAAAAATGCTGGTGCGGTCACTCCTCTTATCGTACCCTCGCGCAGACTCGCTTGGTTTGCCGATGCCGTTCACAGTTGTTGCTGGCCGAGGACGTAAACTGGAAGACATGAACTTTCCTGCAACGCGTCTGCGCCGTCTGCGCCGCACTGCGGCGATGCGCTCGCTCGTCCGCGAGACACATCTTCATCCCGGAGCGCTGATCTACCCGCTCTTCATCTGTCCCGGAGAAGGCGTTCGCAAAGAGATCAACTCCATGCCGGGCGTCTTCAATCTCTCCATCGACGAGGCCATCAAAGAAGCGGAACAGTGCGCGGCGCTCGGCCTTGGCGGACTCCTGCTGTTCGGTCTTCCCGCTGAAAAAGATGAGCAGGGCTCCGGCGCATGGGCGGACGACGGCATCGTCCAGCAGGCGCTGCGTGAGTTGAAGAGGAATCGTGCGCTGGACTCGTTGGTGATGATCGCCGATGTCTGCCTCTGCGAGTACACCTCGCACGGGCATTGCGGCGTGGTCGCTCGCGACGGCGATCACTACCACATTGAGAACGATTCGAGCGCTGCGCTCATCGCAAAGACCGCGGCGTCGCTGGCCGCTGCGGGAGCGGACATTGTTGCACCCTCGGACATGATGGATGGCCGGGTCGATGCGATCCGCCAGGCTCTCGATTTCTCCGGACACGAAGAGACTCCGATCCTCAGCTATGCGTCGAAGTTCGCCTCGGCCTTCTATGGGCCATTCCGCGAGGCCGCGGACTCGGCCCCGCAATTCGGCGATCGCCGCAGCTACCAGATGGACGGGGCCAATCTGCGCGAGGCCATGCGCGAGATCGATCAGGACATCGCAGAGGGCGCGGATATGCTTCTGATGAAGCCCGCCATGCCCTATCTCGATGTGATTCGCGAGGCGCGGACGCGCTACGATCTGCCGCTGGGGGCTTACCAGGTCTCGGGCGAATACTCGATGCTGCACGCGGCGTTTCAGCGCGGATGGCTGGAGCCGGAGCGAGCCATGATGGAGTCGCTGCTGTCGATCCGCAGGGCGGGCGCGGACTTTATCGTTACTTATTTTGCAAAAGACGCGGCGAAGCTGCTGCGCTAGATTACGACGGAGAGAAAATGGCGAAGGTTGCGGTAGTCGGTGTGGGTGCGATTGGAAGTGTGCTTGCGATGTTTCTCGACAAGGCCGGGCACGATGTTGTTCTGTGTACGCGAAAGCCTTTGAGCAGTCTGAGCGTTGAGACGGCAGAGGGCACAGCTCCGGTCAAGGCAGTGAATGTCTTCGATCCTGAGACCGCTCCCGCGGTGGACTGGGTTCTGGTCGCGACCAAGGCGTATGACGCCGCCGGCGCGGCGAAATGGTTCGGCCGTCTCTGCTCGAACGGAGCGCCTGTGGCGATCTTTCAGAACGGAGTCGAGCACATCGAGCGATTCAAGCCGTATCTTCCGGTGGAGAAGATCCTGCCCGTCGTCGTCGATTGTCCTGCGGAACGGTTGTCTCCGACCCTCACGCGCCAGCGCGGCCCCATGTACATCAAGGCCCCGGAGAGCGATCTGGGCCGTAGCATGACCGCTCTCTTCCAGGGCACATCCGCCGAGGCAATCGCCGTGCCCGACTTCACCACGGCGATGTGGTGGAAGCTCTGCTACAACGTAGCCGGAATCGTGCCCGCTATTCTTCTGCAACCGGCGGGTGTGCTGCGTGGCGAATCCATGGGCGAGCTGGCGCGCGAGATCACACGCGAGGCGATCGCCGTCGGCCGCGCCGAGGGAGCGGTCCTGCCCGACGCCGTACTGGAAGAGGTGCTGAACCTCTATCGCAACCTGCCGCCCGACTCCATGAACTCCATGCACGCCGACCGCGTTTACAAGCGCCCCATGGAGGTCGATGCCCGCAACGGGGTGATCGTCCGGCTGGGGCAGAAGCACGGCATCCCCACGCCCTATAACCGCATGGCGTTTCTGCTGCTGGAAGAGATGGCAAAGCACGACTGAACCGGAGTGGTGAGCGTAGAATCGAAGTGCGGCATTTCCGACTCTAATAGTTCACATGGGGGAGCAACTCTCTTGGCAGACACAATCTTCGATGTAGTAGTCCTCGGCGGCGGCCCTGCGGGATATACCTGCGCGATCCGCGCCTCGCAATATGGCCTGAAGGCCGCGTTAATCGACGCGAACGACCGCCTGGGCGGCACGTGCCTCCTGTGGGGCTGCATCCCCACCAAGGCGCTGCTCTACTCTGCGGAGATCTGGGACCACCTGAAGCACTCTGATCGCTACGGAATCGAAGTCACCAATCCGAAGCTGAACTGGAAGAACCTGCTGGCGCGCAAGGACGACGTTATCGCCCGCCACGTCAAGGGTCTCGACTTCCTGATGAAGAAGAACAAGATCAATGCCATCAAGGGTTACGGCCGCCTCACCGGCTCGGCCAAGGACGGCATCCACAGCGTCGAGGTTAAGACTGCCGACGGCAAGACCGAGATCATCAAGGCGAAGAAGGTCGTCCTCGCCACCGGCTCCGACGCCCGTATGCTGCCCGGCTACAAGCCCGACGACACCATCCTGACCAACTACGAGATCCTCAAGATCGAGAAGATGCCGAAGTCGCTGGTTGTCATCGGCTCCGGCGCGGTGGGCGTGGAGTTTGCCTCCATCTTCAAGAGCTTCGGCGCAGAAGTGACCGTCCTTGAGGCTCTGCCCCGGATGGTTCCCGCCGAAGACGAGGAGATCAGCAAGGAGCTGCTCCGCCAGTTCAAGAAGCGCGAGATCGACGTCAACCTCTCGGTCAAGGACACCAAGATCGAGAAGAACAAGGACGGCGTTCTCGTCTCCTTCACCGATTCCAACGGCAAGCCCCAGACCCGGCAGGCGGAGAAGGCATTGGTCGCGGTAGGCCGCGCTCCCCGCACCTACGACCTGGGCCTCGACAAGGTAAAGATCACCCCGGATCGCGGCTTCATCCTCACCAACGAGTGGATGGAGACCACCGAGCCTGGCGTCTACGCCATCGGCGACATCGTCGCCGGACTGCCGCAGCTTGCTCATGTAGGCAGCATGGCTGGCCTGGTTGTCGCCGCGCGCATCGCGGGCAAATACGCCAAGCCCGTCAACCGCACCCGCATCCCCGGCTGCACCTACACCGAGCCGCAGATCGCCAGCGTCGGCCTCACCGAGGCGCAGGCCAAGGAGAAGGGATACCAGGTCAAGATCGGCAAATTCCCGTTCGTCGGCAACTCCAAGGCGACGATCCTCGACGCGCATGATGGCTTCATCAAGGTCGTAGCCGATGCCAAGTACGGCGAAGTCCTCGGCGTCCACATCATCGGCCCCTATGCCACCGAGATCATTGCCGAGGCGGTCACTGCCATCGAGCTCGAAGCGACGATCGAAGAGATGATGTTCACCATCCACGCTCACCCGACGGTCGCCGAGGCTCTGCTCGACGCCTTCTCCAGCGTCGAAGGCAAGGCCGTCAACGTCTAAACGCTCCAAACGAGAGACAGGTAGCCGATAAGCAATCGGCGCCTGTCTCCCGCAACTCAGCACGATGCACATCAATCTCCTCACCCTCGGCCGCATCTCCTACACCGACGGCCTCGCCATCCAGCAGCAGGTCATCGCGGCGCGCAAGCAGAACCTCATCGCCGACACGCTCCTGCTCCTCGAACATCCCCCCGTCCTCACTCTTGGCCGCAACGCCCATCGCTCCAATATCCTTGCCACCGACGAGTTCCTCGCCCAGCGTGGTGTCGAGATCCACGAGGTCAATCGCGGCGGCGACATCACCTACCACGGCCCCGGCCAGCTCGTCGGCTACCCCATCATCGACCTCCGCGGCGACCTCCCCGGCAAGCGCGGCCCCCATCTCGGCCCGGTGGACTACGTCCGCCTCCTCGAAGACGTCCTCATCCGCACCTGCAACGACTTCGGCGTCATGGCCCAGCGCATCTGCAAGCTCACCGGCGTCTGGACGCTCGCCGGAGGCAGTATCCCCGAGAAAAAAGTTGCCGCCATCGGCGTCCACGTCTCCCAGGGCGTCACCTCCCACGGGTTTGCCCTCAATGTCACCACTGACCTCCGCGACTTCCAGTGGATCGTCCCCTGCGGCATCACCGACCGCCCCGTAACCAGCCTCGAACTGGAGGCCGATCCCGACCGCCAGCCCTCCATGGAGGCCGCGCTCAACGCCACCGCCCGCAATTTTGGCCGCGTCTTCGAGCGTCAAATTCTCCGCGTAGACTCCCTCGACGAGCTACTGGCCCAGCATGTTTAGCTATTCCTGCCAAACTCCGTCCTGTTCGCTAACCGCACCACGGAGGCCAGCAACCGCCTAACCACCGTATAATCCCATACGAGTATGCTCGGTGGCGCACCGGGCCGGAACGAGCTGAAAACAGGCCGTTCAACCCTGCACTTTCAGGAAGAAGAAGGAATATTCATGCCGACTGACGTCTTAATGCCCCAGATGGGCGAGTCCATCACCGAAGGCACCATCACCAAGTGGCTCAAGAAGCCCGGCGACACCGTCCAGCGCGACGAGCCGCTCTTTGAGATCTCGACCGACAAGGTCGACGCCGAGATCCCCTCTCCTTCCGCCGGGGTCCTGAAAGAGATCAAGGTTGCCGAAGGAGCCACCGTTCAGGTTAACACCGTCGTCGCCGTTCTCGACGGTGCAGACTCCGCTCCGGCCGAGACAGCCGCCGCGCCCGCCGCGGACACGGTCACTCCCGCCGCCGTCGATGCTCCTGCCGCCTCCCAGGGCAACGCCCCCACCACGGGCGGCCCCGGCACCGAAGTCCTGATGCCCCAGATGGGTGAGTCCATCACCGAGGGCACCATCACCAAGTGGCTCAAGAAGGTTGGCGACTCGGTTCAGCGTGACGAGCCCATCTTTGAGATCTCGACCGACAAGGTTGACGCCGAGATTCCCTCGCCCGTCGCCGGTACGCTCTCCGAGATCAAGGTCGCCGAAGGCACCACCGTCACCATCAATACCGTTGTAGCCATCATCGGTGGAACCGCTGGCAAGGCCGCTCCGGCCCCTGCCGCCGCTCCGGCTCCGGTTGCAGCCACTCCCGCGGCTCCGGCAGCAGCGTCGGCCTCGGCTGGCGAAGGTCTCCGTTCCTCGCCGCTCGTCCGCAAGATCGCGGCAGAGAACAACGTCGATCTCTCGCAGGTTCCCGGCACCGGCGCCTCGGGCCGCATCACCAAGGCCGATATCGTCGGCCACCTCGAAGGCGGCGCAAAGCCCGCCCCTGCGGCTGCTGCTCCTGCCGCACCGGCCCCCGCGGCTGCCAAGCCGGCAACTCCTGTTGCCGCACAGCCGCAGCCCGGCGAGCTCGTCCCCATGTCGAAGATGCGCAGCATCATCGCGCAGCGCATGGTCGAGTCCAAGCGCACCAGCCCGCACGTCCACACCGTCTTCAAGGTGGACATGACCCGCATCGTCAAGCTCCGCGAGAAGGAAAAGAACAAGTACGAGCAGCGCAACGGCGTCAAGCTCACCTACATGCCCTTCATCACCCGCGCCGCCGTCACCGCTCTGCGCAAGCATCCCATCGTCAACAGCGCGGTGGAAGGCGACGCCATCCGTTACAACAAGAACATCAACATCGGCATCGCAGTCGCTCTCGACTGGGGTCTCATCGTCCCGGTCATCAAGCAGACCGAAGAGCGGAACTTCCTCGGCATCACCCGCGCCATCATCGATGTGGCCGAGCGTGCCCGCGGCAAGAAGCTCGCTCCCGACGAGATCTCCGGCGGCACCTTCACCCTCACCAACTCCGGCATCTTCGGCGAGCAGTTCGGCACTCCCATCATCAACCAGCCGCAGGTCGCCATCCTCGGCATCGGCGGACTCAACAAGGAAGCCGAAGTCATCACCGACAAGGACGGTAACGAGTCCATCGCTATCCGCTCCATCCAGCGCTTCACCCTCGGCTTCGACCACCGCGTCGTCGACGGGGCGGACGCGGGCAAGTTCATGTCCGACTTCAAGGCCTATCTCGAAAACTGGTCCGAAGACATCGGCTAACTTCCCCCCCTTACATACAAAAGCGCGGCAGAGGTTCTCTCTGCCGCGCTTTTGTATGCATAGAAGTTACAAATCCGCCTTACAGCAGCTCCTTGGCCCGAAGCGCCAGCGCCACCGCCTCTTCCGGAGTATCGCCTACCGCTGAAAGATGTCCCATCTTCCGGCCCTTCCTCGGCTTATGCTTCTCATACAGGTGCAGCCGCACTCCCGGCACCGAGAGCGCAGCATCGAATCGCGGTTCGCGAATCGAGCCGTCTTCATTCAGCCACACCTCTCCCAGCAGGTTCACAATCGCCGCGGGCTGCACAATATCCACGCTGCCCAGCGGCAGATCGCACACCGCGCGAACCAGTTGCTCGAACTGTCCCGTCACGCACGCCCTCACACTCGCGTGATAGCTGTTATGCGGACGCGGAGCAAGCTCGTTCACCAGCAGCTTTCCGGCGGCGCTGCAGAACATCTCCACCGCCAGCACGCCCTCAAGCTGGAACGTATCTGCAATCTCGGCTGCAATCTCACGCGCCTCTACTTCCATGACCCGTGGCACCGGGGCCGGAATCGCGCTCCACGCCAGAATCTGGTTCTCATGGTGGTTCCACGCCGGCGGATACACCTTCATCTTGCCGCCCGGAGTCCGCGCCACCAGCACCGAGATCTCCCGTTCCAGCTCCACCGCCTTCTCCACGATCCCCGGCTGCTCTCCCAGGGCCTCCCACGCGCCGCGAATCTCATCTTCAAACGAGGCTCCCGGCGTAAAGCCCACCTTGCCCTGCCCCCGACCGTCATATCCGCCGCGTGCGCCCTTGCAGAAGCACCGTCCGCCCAGCTCCTTCACGGCTTCGCGCAGCTCATCCAGCGAGCGCACCGCCCTGAACTCGCCCACCGGAAAGCCATTCTTCTTCAGCCAGTTCTTCTGCTCGATCTTGTCCTGAATCACCGCCAGCATCGCGCCGCCCGGCCTCACCGGAACATAGCTCGCCGCGGCCTCCATGCTGGCCGGTGCAATCTGTTCGATCTCCAGAGTCACCACGTCGCATCCACGAGCCAGGTTCGCCGCCTCGCGCGAATCGTCCCACCCGGCCTCAATGCATCCATCCACTACAAACCGCGCCGGACAAGCCGGGTCCGGATCGAGCACCAGAATCCGGTACCCCATATTCCGGGCTGCCATCGCCGTCATGCGGCCCAACTGCCCGCCGCCAAAGATACCAATCGTCGCACCCGGAAGAATCGGCTGTGCCGTCGCAGAAACAGAGCTCACGCGCCAACCTCGCCTTCTCCCAGCACCTGCTCCAACACCTCGTCCCGTCGCGCCGCCCGCCAGGCCACCAGCTTCGCCTGCAACTCCGCGTCGGTAGTGGCCAGTATGGAGATCGCCAGCAACCCGGCGTTCATCGCGCCTGCCGCGCCAATCGCCAGCGTCCCCACCGGAATTCCCTTCGGCATCTGCACAATACTCAACAGCGAATCCATCCCCTGCAGCGCCGTCGCCGGAATCGGCACGCCCAGCACCGGCACCACCGTCTTCGCCGCAATCATGCCCGGCAGATGCGCCGCGCCACCCGCGCCCGCAATAATCACCCGCAGCCCGCGCCCAGCAGCGGCCTCCGCATACTCAAACAAAAGATCCGGCGTCCTGTGCGCCGAAACCACCCGCGCCTCATGCGCCACACCAAACTCCGTCAGTATCTCGACGGCTCCTCGCATCACCGCAAAATCGTTGCGGCTGCCCATCACAACTCCAACCAGCGTATTTCCTGAAGAACCAGCGTCCATGGCCCGATTATACGGTCTTCGCCACAGACGCCATGCCCTCCGCTCCCCTCTACTGCTTCGCCCACACGCTCGCATTCAGGCAAATCACCACGCCGTCAATAATCGCCCCCAGCCCCTCGGTGAACCTGCCCGAATCCGCAATCTGCTTCTTCGAAACCGCATCCGCAAGGTCGATCACGCCCCCCGCAACCTCCAGAGCCGCCTCCTTCTTCTTGGCGCCGCTCTCCGTGCCGAGCAAGGCCTCCGTCCCTTGGATAATTCCCGGCAGCAAGGCAACCATGCGAAAAAACATCGTCAGAAAATCCATCCCACTCTCCTTGATCTCAGTTCGTTACCGCCGCAGATAATCCACCGCCAGATGAAACACCGCCAGCGCTCCGCCCATGGCGCCCGCCAGCCCCTTCAGCCGCTGAACGCTGCGCTCATGCTCCTCCACCCGCTCTTCCACCCGAGCCAGCCTTCCCGGCTGCACGTCTCCCAGCACCTGCTTCATCTGGTTCTTTAGAACGCTCAGGTCCGCCAGCACCTGTCCTTCAAACTCCGTCATCGTATCCTCCTCACTCGCTCACCGGCAGATCAGTAAACACCGCGCTCGAAAACCGCGAGTACAGTCGCGGCGTCGACCCGTCATACATCCTCACGTAGTAGTGCTCCACCTGCCCCTCGCGCGGAATCGAAAAGCTCCGCACCGGGCTCCGCAGCACCAGGTCCTGGTCCACCGTCGACCCAAAGTCCCCATCCCGCCGCCTCACCTCAAAGCCCCCACCCACAGGCGGAGCGGTTCCCGCATCCACCTGCAAAGCGGTTCCCGTAGCGCTCACCACCTGCAACTGCTGCAAATTAGCCAGCACATTACTCCCCGCCGCTGTGGAGTCCAGCGCCGTCTCCGGCAGCAGAGCGTTCGCGGCAATCGTCTCCGAAAGCGTCAGTCCCAACCCCTCGGCCCAGTCATTGGCAAACGCAATCCTGTAGTCCAGCATCTCCGGCCTCGTCATGCCTTCGCTAATCTCCACCCGCCGCACCACGACATACATCGTCTGGCCATTGCGTGTAATCGCCAGCACGTCCCCCGGCCACACATCCGCCGCGGGATTCACCGCGCCATACGTCCCAGCCAGGGCCGCCGCGCGACTCGTAGCAAAGCTCAACACCGCCCTGGCGGCGTTCTCGCAATCCACGGAGCTCCGCGTCTCCGGCTTCGATACCTTCCCCAGCCATCGCGCCGTCCCTGTCCCGCCGCCCTCGGCTTCAGCGGCAACACTCGCCGCATCCTCCATCCGGGCCACCGCCCGCTGCTGCGTTCGATAAGCCACCGTCACCAGCTCGCCCGCCACCGGAACCCGCCCATTCAGAAACGTAACCTTGCCCGAACTCGAAGCCGTGCAGTCCACGCCCTCACCCGCCACCCCCATCAGCCGAGTCATCTTTACCCCGCTCGCCAGCGTGCTCACCACCCAGGCCGAACCCGCCCGCGTCACCCTGCAATATCCCATCGACCCAAACAACTGAACGCTGTTCACAGCCACCAGCGTGCAACTAGCCGGAGAGCCAGCCACCGAGCCGTCATACAACACCGTAGCCGGGGTATTCGAGGCCAATCCCAGGTCCTGCAAATCAAACACAATCTGCATAGGAGCGTTCACCAGCCCGCCGCCATACGCCTGCACCGCGCCATCCACCATCGCGTAGTACGTCTGCAACACCCGCTGCGTCTCCACGCAGTGCAGCCGAATGCGCAGCGTATAGCTATGCCCCTGCACCATCGTGAACACCGTCCCCACTTCGGCCCCATTCACCATCGGAACGATCACCGTGTTCCCGCCGCTCTGCCTCACGTTGTACCCGGCAAAGCAGTTGGCGTTCATCGTGGCCCCTTCATACAGCCCGCAAATGACCCCCGCACTGGCCCCGCCAAGCTGCACATTGCCCGCCTCCACCACCAGCGTCCCGCCCATCTCCAGGCTGTCGATAGCCGCCAGAGTAGTCTGCCCATCCAGCCCGTTCCCGCCCGAGATCGTCAGTCCACCCGCACCCAGCCGCAGATGCGACCCCGGATCGGTAATCTCCCATATCTGCTCATCAATCGCAGCCTGCCCAAAGCTGTCGCTGATCAGCGTAGAGGCCCCGGCAGGTTTGAACGGCGTCTGCGACAACTGAAACACCGTAGTCGCCCCGTCTCCTGCAAAGCTCTCCGTCACATAAGCGGCAGGCTCCTCCCCGCCGCTCAACGTAACGTCGTTCGCCAGCTCTTTTACAGAAGCCGTCTTCAGCGCCGCCATCTGCAAAGTGCCATCGCCATCGCTCAACGCATGAGTCACCGTGCCCGCCGGCTGCATACTTACCGCCCCGTTCAGCACCCGGTAAGCCGCGTATGCCGCACCCGCCACTGCACCCGCATTCTTCGACCAGCTCTCCGTCGCCACCGGCTGAAACACGCCAACGTTGGCTCCCTGCATTACGCCCGATGTAGTAAACAGCCCGTTCTCCACGCGGTTCGTCAACGCAGTCAGCATCTGGCCGCCCGGCTGCGACAGCCCCGCCCCGCTCAACGGAACCGCCTGCTTATCCAGCAGCCACTCATCGCTCACCGCGCTGAACGCATACCGATACACCGGCCCCTTCAACCCCACGCCCGCGTACACCGCCTCCGGCTCCGTAGCGATATACCCCGTAAACACCACCGTCCCGTTCGTCGCCGTCACCACCACGCGCCCGCGCCGCACCGGAGCCGCCAGCCCGGCATCGCCCACATCCAGCAACCCGCTGCAAACCGAAGGCTCATTCAATGCGCGAACAATCTTCACCGGCCCATCCGAGCAAAGCGCAGCCGAGTAGTCCACCGCCCCCGCACCATCCAGATTGTCAATCGTCACCTTCACTGCGTCACCTCTATAGTCAACATCACCCCTACAGGTGGCTTCGACTCTATAGTCAGCTTCGGCTCTGCAATCGGCTTCGACTCTGCAGGAGTCAGAGGCTCCAACCCGCGCATCGCCCGCACCTCATCCACCGTCAAAACTTCTGCCTTCAGTAACTCCATCTGAATCTGCAACTCCTGCATCTCATCTCTGCTCTCCAGGTCGTTGAAGCAGAACTCAAACTCGCGCCATCCCAACTTCTTCGCAAACAGGTCCCGAGTAATGTGCTCCGCAATCAGCTTTGCCACCGGAATCACCGAGCTTTGGAATGCCTCATCCGCCATCTCGCTCGCGGTCGATTTGTTCACATCGCCCTCCAGCCCAAGCATCATCGGCGGCAGGTCGAACGCATTCGCAATCGTGCGGATCAGCATCTCCTGCCACTGCAACCGCAGGTCGGCGTCCGTGCCACCCGCAAACCGCAGCACCTCCGGCTTCTGCTCGCAGCTAAGAAACGGTACCCGCCCCGTCCCCTCGATCTCGTCCTGCCACCACCGGACCATCCGGTCATGCTCCTCCGGCGTAGCGTCGTTCAGCCAGACCGCATATTGAGCCACCGAGTTGCTGGCCAGCCGTCCCGCATACCGGCTCGCGCTCATCAACTGGTTCACCGTCTCAAATGCCACCTCCAGCCGCCCCAGCCCAAACGGCGTATACGACCGAGGATTCAGCCGCACATACATCAGCTCATCGTCCAGCAGAGGAACCAGCGCCTCCGTCCCCATCCGTCCCGTGGCTTGAGCATACCGAGGTTTCTGCGGGTCGCCGTCCCACTTAGCATCGATCTGGATCGTCGCGCCATCCACCGCCCACAGGCGAAACGGCCGCTCCGCATCGCCCGTGGCCTCCATCTCCACCGCGCCAAATCCACCCACCAGCAAATCTTCCAACACCTGCTCCCACAGCACGCGGAAGCTGTCAGAAGCATTCGGCTCCTCCAGGCAACGGCGCAGCGCCCTCAACCGCTCATCGGAGTCCTCCACCGTCACGCCGGTATATCCCCGCCGAACCTTCACCTGCCAGTCCATACTGGCGATCTTGTCCTTCACCACGTTGATCGCCCGCCGCACCACGGGAGTCTCGGCAAACCGCCGCAGGTTCGCCACCGTAGGCTTCGGCAACGCGTTCTGCCCCGGACGAACGATCCCGTTATAAGGGCTCAGAATCGCAGGCAGCATCGCCGTCTTTCTCTCGCCCATCTCCGCATCCTTAGCCGCCGACACCCGCTGCCAAAGCCCCTTCACCGCCACTCCAACTCCCATCTCACCCTCCAAAAAGAAAAAGGCAAGGCCGAAAGGCCATGCCTGTTTAGAAACTCATTGTGTCCTGCCGGACGGGCCGCCTACGTGGCGCGCGGGCGTTACACGCCTTTTTAAAGCTTCGCGTGAACCTCCCGTTGGTCGGCGGAAGAATTTACCAGCCGACCAACGGGAGGCCCACGCGAAGCTCGGCACAGCACGAAGTGCCGCCCGCCCGGCGTAAGGGCGTATCTAGACCCGCAGTTCCGTTCTCGCCGTCTGAGCCACCCGAGCCAGATCGTTCAGCGTCACCACCCGAATCTCCCGCTGCTCCATAGCCTCCACACCGAACCGATATCTCTCCATAGCCTCATCCTCCAGCTCGGAGACCTCCCGTAACGGCTCCACCACCGCCGTCAACTCCAGCCTCGCATTCTCCACCCTCCGCACACCCTCCACCAACTGCGGAGCCGAGTACGCCAACCCCTTCGCCGCCTCCACATCTCCCTCCAGCGACACCGCCTGAAACATCCGAATCACCCCATTCGGCCTGTATCCGCAGTCAATCTTCATCGGGTCGCCCGCCCGCGTATACAGCGAGGCCGAGATTCTCTTCCGCATCAGCCCCCACACCCCGGCGCGTTCAAACTCATTCCGCATCGCCCCCACAATCGCCGCGCGCCCCGTCTTCTTCCTCTCGGTCTTCACCCGCAGCGGCTCCACATACATCCGCATCAACTGCTCCATCTCCGCCGGAACACTCTCCGCTAGGCAAGCCCGCGCCTCCGTCACCTGCACCGAGTTCGAGAGCGTGTCCTGCAACACCTCCATCACCGGCTTGATCCCCTCCGCCATCGGCAAACCCCGCTGCAACCGAGCCCCAATCTCTCCCTCCAGCGCCTCCAGCAGCCCCGTATCGGCGTCCGAGTCCATGCAACGAACCCTGCTCCAGTCCCGCGTAAAGCGCACCACCGCGCTATCGGAGCCTGCTTCACGCAGCACCACCCCGATATTCGCAAACTCGCCCTTCACCACATCCGGCACATACCGGACCAGGAAGAACTCGCACTGTAGCCGCTCCCTCACTCAAACTCCTCCACCTACATCACAAATTTTCCCACTCCACTCACCTCCGCAAACTGCCGAGGCACAACAATCTTCTCCTTCGACGCCCACATCGGGAACGGCTCCCGGTTCGAATCGCGAAACGCCCCAATCAGCTCCCGCACCCGAGACCGCCTCTTCAGCATCTGCTCCATCAGCCGCTCCATCACGCTCGTATCCCCGCCATACCACTCCGGCGGCACGCTCTCCGCGATCTCCCACAGCGTCTCCGCCCGCATCTCCTCCACCCGGCTCAACCAGGGCTCAAAGCTCTTCCATCCCGTCACCCGCGCATACACCAGGTTCCGCTGATACACCCCACGCAGCGGCGAATCCGGAAACGTCCACTCCCCCGCGTTGAAGCAAAAGCCCTGGTCGATAAACGTAGCCCGATACTTCCTCTCCCGCGCCTTCTTTTCAAACACCGCCTGCCGCCCATTGCAGTTGCCCGCCCATTTATCGATGCACAGCATCCCGGCAAACTCCGCCAGGTTCTTCACCTCGTCCAACTGCTGCTCCGGCAGATAGTCCACCACCTGCCCCGGCATCAGGCCGCCGATAAACTGAGACCCGAACTGCAATCCCGCCTTGTATCGTTCCCGTCCAGCACGCGGCAGCTCAATAAACATATCCAGAGTATTCGCCACCAGCCAGTCGCTTACCTCCACCACGTCGCACGCCGGAACGGTCAGCCCAACCGCTGCTGCAAGCCGCGTCGCTATCAGCTCATTGGCCAGCACGCGGATGTCCTGCGGATTGTTCTGGAACTTCACCACCCACAGCTTGCCGTCGGCCCCCAGCATCAACTGGCTCTGCGCCCCGCCCCGCATCCTTTTGATCGCCTGAACCGCCAGTACCGCCATCGCTCCTCAAGCATAAACGACAGTAGTCCTGCCGGACGGGCCCACTACGCGCGGGGCGGGCGTTCGCACGCCTTTTTAAAGCTTCGCGTGGGTCTCCCGTTGGTCGGTTGGAAAAATTATCGCCGACCAACGGGAGGCCCATGCGAAGCTCAGCACCGCACGAAGTGCCGCACGCCCGGCGTAAGGGCGCCCGTCCGGCAGGACAACATCCTCTCCTCCCGAACCGCCTGCGCCACTGCCATCGCCATCACGCAATCGTCATGCGCTCCCTGCACCGCACCCGTCCTGCCTCCCGCCATCGTTACAAACGTCCTGCACTCCCCCAGCAACCTCCTGCTGAAGAACATCCACGGCGACTCCACCAGCAGCACTCCCATCCTGCTCACCATCCCCGGCTTCGACCCCGCCGACGTCAGCCACCCTGCAACCCCGCCCTGCTCATACACCCTCGCATACCGCTCCACGCTGTCCAGATACGCCAGCACCCCGGCCCCATGATTGTTCCTCTCCACCGCAATCATCGCGCCGCCATACTCCCTCGCCAGCTCCGCCGAAACCCGCGCCAGCTCCAGCGTCCCCAGCCTCTGCTGCAACTCCGCGCACTGCAAACCCGACTCCGTCTCAATCACCTGCACCGCGGCAAAGTCCCCATCCGAGCCTCCGCCAGCCGAGTCCACCGCAACCAGGTACTCCTTCCCCGGAATCGGCGGCAGCCAGATCCGCAGCGCACCCCCACGCCGCATCTCCACCGGTTCGCCCACCTCCATCAACCTCCGTTCAATGGAGTCAATGTCGAAGCAGCACTCCCCCGTAGCCTTGAAGCAGCTCTCCGCGTCCTCCGCAAACTCCTGCGACCGCAGCCCCCGATAACTAGCCTCCAGCCCCCGCCGAAACCCAATCTGTTCCGCCGAAAGTCCATGCATCGCCACCAGCAGCCTTTCATCTTCGCGCATCTCGCCCGCAACTGGAGTCCCGACATACGCGCTCTCCATCCACCACGGAAAGAAGTGCCGCACCGTCCCATTCGACTCCGCCAGCCCCCACTCCTCATAGAACGCGCCATACGCTCCATTCGGCGTAGACTCCATCACCATCTCGCCCCCCGGAGCCAGAGCCGCCCTTAGCCCCGCCAGCGTCGCCCCCGCATCGCCCGGCCACCGGCTCACCTCGCTGCAATGCAGATACTGCATCGTCAACCCGCGCCCTGCACTCTCGTCCGCCGCGCTCAACACCCGAAACTCGCTATCCAGCTCCGGAAAACACATCTGTCCCGCATTCGCCTTGCTTCGCCGCAGCGGCCCCTCGCGCATCTCCTCCGGCAGACACTCCCAGAATCGCTGCACCATCCGGAAGATACCCTCCGCCGCCTCCCGCGTCTGTGCCACCTGCACCGTCAATACGCCTCTCGCCGTAATCGTCTTCAGAAAAAATCGTCCCGCCACCCAGGTCGAAATCCCCATCTGCCGGGCCTTCAGCACAATGTTCCTGCGTCCGCACCGCCGTTCGAACTCCCGCTGCGCCGCATTCGCCTCCAACCGTCTTTCGCGGCCCTCGCGGCTCCGTATCCTTAGGAAGCCTTCCGCTGCCTTCAGCAGAATCTCCGGCTGCTCTTCCATCCTCTTTCCCAGGACGAGCAGCTCTTCAACATCCCGCCCACGCACCACCATCACTCACCCACCTTCGCAAAACAAAGGCGCGGCCCGACCCACCCGGTCCGCAGCCGCGCCGTCATTACCAGCAGTTAGTTATTGCTCACCTTCACCCACGTACATCCCGCCGTAGCCCGGTTCGGAACCATCTGCCGCAGCACCAGCGTCGCGCCATTCGCTACTGTCACCGGGGCGGATGAGCCATCAATCGTCTGCCCCGCCGCCGGAGCCACCGTCACCGTGTTCGAGCCCGAGCCTTGCAGGTTCTTGATCGAGCGCGTCATCCCCGTAAAGTAGCCACAATCCGGCAGCGTAGCCGCCACCGAATTCGCAGCGGGATTCACCGGGAGATACAGGTCATAGTCCTGCATCGTGTACGTCGCCGTCGTCACCGTCGGGCTCATGTTCGAGCTCTTCAGATGGTCCAGCAGGTTGATCGCCCGCGTCTCCGCCGGAGCCACCACGTTCTGCTGCGCCGTCAGCGTCAGGTTCAGCCCATCCGCCTGGTAGTAGGTCGTATTCGCACTTGCGCCCGCCGCACCCAGCACAGGGTTCGAAGCCAGATCCAGCACCAGGTCGCACCCCGTGTCCTCCGAGGTCATCAGGTTGTCCAGCGCCATCATCGCGCTGTCCTGCCCCGTCCTGCTCACCATGTCCGACACAATCGTCTGGAACCCGGCCCGCTTCGCCTTGTTGCAGTACGCGCGAATCGCCATCATCGTCTGCTGTGCCGAGTGTCCCGCCGCCACATCGTTCGTCCCCGCCCACAGCCGGATCACGTTGCGTCCAGCATTCCGCCGATAGGTAGGCAGCTCCCGTGCATCGAACAACTGCGTCAGATCGTCCAACTGCGCCGCGCCCAGCCCATAGTTCGTCACCGTGAATGTATCCGACGGAGCAACGAACTGGCTCGAAGGCGAAACCCCCGCTCCATTCGTCAGCGAGTCGCCCACCGCAAGATACAGGTTCGTCGTCGTAGCATCCTGCGCCGGTTGGAACTGGACGCCCCGGCTCTGCACAATCTGCTTTACCGTCGCCGTCTCCTGCTGCGCCTGCGCCGGAGTCTTCTCATCCGAGAACGCCTCGAAGTAGTAAAGCGAGCCCGGAAAGTAGTGCGCAGCTCCCGAAGGCACTCCGCAAACCTGCAAGTCGCTCGTGGCCTTTCCTGCGCTCGCCGAGCGAGTCGTCCCGCTCGCATACGTCGTCTCCGCCCCGTCGATGTACAGATGGTCCGGATCGGTACTGGCATTGGTCCCCAGCGTCCACACGAACACATGCGTGCCCTGCATCGTATCGTTGCTCTGGCTCGCAACCACGCCATGGATCGACGTGCCGGGATGGCTGCCGTAGTAGTTGGCCCCCTGGAACTCCAGGCTGAGATCAGACGCTCCAAACGGAGTGACATACTGTGGCCCCACAGGCGAAGCTCCGCTCTGCGGCACCATCTCCGTGGAGGCCCACACAATCGTCCTGGCCCCCCTCGTCCCCGTCGAGTTGAAATACTGCGAGCTCCCGTTGCAGCTAAGACCCTGCGTCGTCCAACTGGGATTCAGACTTCCACCCGGAAGCGTCGCATTGTTGCCATTGCCGCTCGAATCCGTCGGCGCGCCGCTTCCCTCCGTCAGGGCATAGCGGGCAAGCAGGTTCGTCGCACTCTGTCCCGCAACCGGAATCCCTGCCCAACTCCCATCCTCCCGCAGAAAGCGAGTCGTTCCCGCCGTCGCGCCGGGATCAGGCACAACTCCCGCCGCATGTCCGCTGCCCGAGCCGCCAAACACCGGCACCTGCGCCGCGTTCAGCATCCCGCTCACAGCGCTTGCATTGATCGAGGTCGCGGTGATCGCCCCCGCATTCAGCGTCTGTGCAGTAATCGATCCCGCATTGAACCCCTGCGGAGAAAATGCAAACTGCGTTCCGTGCAGCGTCATCGTGTACGTGCTGGAAGGCGGCTGAAACGTGATCTCGTCAAATCCCGTTGGGGTATCCAACTGCATCAGGTCATACTTCGAGTTCCACTTTCCGCATCCATGCGAGTTGCAGTGAATCGAAAATACACTTATATCGCCCGCATGAAGGTCCATCGTCTTCTGCCAGATTCCCCCCACGGCCATCCCCGAGGTCGGTGCGGCATGGGTTCCGCCATTGCCCAGGTAGTAGCTCGCGGGTACATTGTTATTGATGAACCAGCCCATCAATCCCGGCCCTGCAGTCTGCTCAAACTGGATTCCCATGCTGTCCACCACCAGTGGACGAGGCGTAGTCTGCGTCACATGCGTCATATCGGCGCTGATCTTCTCCTGGTAGTAGTGCGGCTCTTCCACCGGATCGTTGACAGCCCACGCAACTGTATTCGGAGCCAGCGTAAGCTGTCCATCCACGCTCTTCGTCGTCGCATTGAATACACCCAGAACCTCTGCCATCGGGTACAGGGCATATCCTCCCGTCACCATGGAAGCCGTTCCGTCTGTGCTGGTTCCATCCGGTCCTGTCTGGGAGTAGGTCAGGACATTGGATGCCGTTGTCGTTACAGGAAAGCTTCCATTGAAGCTGGAGTCCGGGACTCCGGAGATCGTGATCGTCAGGCTGTTGACGTCTACCGGAATATTCGTCTTCGTCGTCACCGTCACTACGTTGTTGCTGCGCACAATCGATCGGATCGCCATGTTGATATTCAGGAATCCGCCCGTCGACTGCGCTATCCCGATAATCGAAGACTCTCCGCCGGCGTAATACAGGGCAGTTGGCGAAAAAGATCCGATCACCGGAAACACCTGCCGAATTCCGCGCGCCGTATCGACCGTCTCCTCCAGTCCATATCCGCACAAGCCGCCCACGGCAATCGTCGCCGCGGCCGTATGGACTTTCTGGAACGTCATTTGCAGATGGGTATCATCCACCACGGTATAGGGAACCATCTCATAGTCATGGACAAAGGAGTTGTTGGCTTCCGTTATGCACGCGACTCCGCTTTGGCCGGGCAGGGCGGAGGTGCTCGTCGCAAAGCCGGAAGGCACCCCGCTCGTGGCAATCGGAATCGTAACCGTTCCAGGAGCTATATCTTTCGGCTGCGACAATACCGCCTGTCCCGTCGCAAGGAACACGCTCAAAGGAAAGTTGGTTCCGCTGAAGTTTGCAACCGATCCCGGAAGCGTGCTCGAAACACTGCCGCCGGTTAGCAACCCGGTCGAAATCACCTTCGTCGGATTCTTGTTAATCAGGAACCGTCCCTCGCCCTGCGTGCCTTGGCCTGTAATCGATCCCACCGTCACCAGCGTAGATCCCGGCGTGCATCCCTGGCTGCACACCCCCTGGAACACGGTGGCGTCTTCCATCACTTGAATGTCGTAAGGATGCGTCCCTTCGTCCGCGTAATCACGAAAGCCGCCCGCGGAGGTAATCACCTGCGATCCAATCAGGCAATCGCCTACGCCATAGCAATGAATCGTTCCAGGTGCAAGAATGTGTTGTCCGGGCGTGTTATAGGTGCCATACAGTCCAAGAGCCCAGTAATTCGTCTTGAAGTAGGGAACCGCCTCAACCGAGCCGGGATACAGGTTATTTCCCCCTGTAAACGCTTGATGATTAATCAGCAACCCGGTCGAACCGGGCTGGGACGAGAACGTCGAATCCATCTTGCGGGTCGAGACCACTTGGATCGTCTGGCCTGAATTCGCTCCTTTACCCGTTGGTGGAGTCGGATTCAGATAGTTATCGGTCCTCTGGCCGCTTCTGTCGTCCTCCACATGCGTCCCGCCGGCCCCGTTGCTGTTCCACGTAGAGACGGCATAGCCCTCGGTGGAGTTATAGCTATGGTCCACCTTTACATCGCATCCCGTGGCGCAGTCTGAGCTCGCAAGTGCGTTTGCAATCCCCTTCGGAGACGAAGGGGTAGCATACTGGCTCGCATACTTCTCCCCGTTCAGATTGTTCACCCGCAGTTGTGTTCCTGTCGGCTGCGCAATCGTCTGCGTCCCCGCGGGAGCCATCGCCAGTTTCTGCGATAACCCCGTCAGTACGTTTGTCAGTCCAGTCTGTACGCTCGCAATGTTGGAGTCCACATACTGCTTGTTCGCAGTTTGTATATTTGTAACGTTAGCGTCTACATATTGCTTGTTCGTAGTCTGTGCATTTGTAACGCTCGCATCCACATACTGTTTGTCGGCAGCTTGGTTCGAGCTCACAGGATCGCCTGCTAACACCAGCGGCCCCGTCATGGTGCCGCCGTTCTTGATCACAAAGGGGGAAGCAGCATCCACCGGTTGCCCGGAGACCGCCGCCGCAATCGCCGTATCCACATAGCTCTTGCTCACCGTCTGCATCGCCACCGCCGTCGGCAGCACCGTGCTCTTGATCGTGCTCACCTGCACCGGCGTCTGGCTCACCGGGACCACCCAGAACTCCCTGCTCATGGTCCCGTCGTTCAGGTGATACACCGCCGTGTAGAAGCTCCCCAGCGGCGTGGCCCCTGCATTCGGCGTAAGTTGTACACTCAGCGCTCCGCCCGCTCCAATCGTAGCCGTAGTCGTTCCCGCCGGTACCGAGAGTCCCGTAGCTGTAGTAAATGCCTGCCAGCTTATCAGCACGGAGCCCGTCGCCGGAGTCCCGTCCGCCAGGTGGACTGTATCTGTAACATAAGTAGTTTCAATCTGCGATACCTGCGCGCTCACAGGCAGCGTCCCCATCCTCATCGCTCCCGGAACCGCCAGCAACAGCGCTCCGATCAGCGTCCATCCTCTACGCTTCCAATGCATCTTTTGTCTCCCCATAAGTTCATCCCCCAGCTAAACTGCCCGCATCGGCCCCGGCAGATAGCTCCGGAAGCAGAGCACTGTCTCGCCGTCGTTCGCGTCCTTCACTGGAAGCGCTCGGAACGCCCCCCTCAGCGTCACCTGCTCGAGCGCTCCCGCCAGCGTCCTCGTCGCCTCCGCCGAGCTCTGCATCGCCTGCAGCCGCGGATAGTGATAGATTACGCGGTCGCCCTGCTCCCCTTCCATCACGAACAGTCCCGACCACTCCTGAAAGAAGCTTCCGCCCTCTCGATCCACAAATCCCGTCAGCGCGCTCACCTGCATCCCCGAGCCCGGAGTTCCCGCCAGCAGCGCTCCGCCAAGCTGCAACGTCCCGTCCGAGATCGCCACTACACGCTGCACGTTCAACGTCACCCGTCGAACATAGTTGATGTCATTCCCCACCGCCGCCGGCGAACTCACATAAGCCGCGCTCACCCCGCTGCCCACAAACCCAACCTGCGCCACGTAGTCCTCATCCACGGCCACCAGATCGCCCACTTGAAACTGAGCCGCCGCCGCCCCAACATTCAGCGAGGTAGCCGTAGATCCTGTTACCCCAGCCAGAGGCACAGCCGCCGCCGCCAATCCGCCGCTGCCATTCGCCGCCGCGCCTGCCGCCGTCTGCAACAGGTTCATCTGCTGTGAGCCCGAAGCCAGCGCAAGCTGTAGCTTGCCCCAACGGTCGAACTCCAGCTCCACAGCGGCCTCCACCGCGCTTCGAAGCAGGCTCTGCGCCACCGCCGGAGCGCCCGTCATCATCGCCCCCACCTTCGTCGCGCTCTTCCGCGCAAATCCCCTGCACCATCCCAGGTCCACCCAAGGAGCCGGAGGCGCATCCAGCGCAAACCGTCCCATCTGCGCCGCATCGAACACCGTAGGCGCACTCGCCGCTCTGTCTACCGGCGCAAAATAAGCTCGTACCCGTCGCGTCACCGGAGCCACTGCCGCCATCGCACTCACAGTTCACCCGCTTCCTGGTACGCAAACACCTCTACCGTGGCCATCCGCTCCAGCCGTTCGTCCTTCGTGGTCAACGGCCCAAACGAAACATCGCCCCAGAACACGTTCGTTCCCATCGCCACAGCCGCCACTCCCGAGCCTCCCGCCGCGCCCACATAGTTCATCTTCATCGTGTTCTGCGGAGCCGCGTTCACCGCCGCAATCAGCTCGGCATCCATCGCGGCCATCAGTCGTCCGCGGTCCATGCCCCCGCTCGCCGCACTCCCGTCCGTCGCATACTGAATCTCGCAGCGCAGCGCCACCAGCGGCATCTCGCCTGCAGCATTCGCGCTCATCTCTGCCCAGTGCAGGCAGAACGCATTCACCGGCTCCATCGCGGAGCCCAGCTCGTTCTCCGCCACCAGTACGCCCGATCGTATCACCTCGCGCACCACCATCGTGCGCGTCGGATTCACCGCCGCCAGCCTGTCACGCAGCGTGACATAAAAGGTATCCTTCGCATTCTGCATTTATGTAACCCTTTCAATAACAATCCAGTCAGCGGAACCATTCCCCTCACGCTGCTACACAATCAACTCTGCCGGAGCGTTCAAAACCAGCCGTAAACATAGGCCTGGCCAAACGCCTCCGACTCTGTAGCCGACACAATCTCCATCAGCACGCCATCGATCAGCACCCCGAACGCCGCCGCAAACACCGCCCCCGCCACCGAGAACCCCATCGAGCCCATCAGCGCATTCACCGCCGTGGCCGAAACCATCAGCTCCCATCGCGCCGTCTTCGTTCCCGCGGCCTCTGCCGTCTCCGCCTGTCGCGACTTCCGGAACACCACCGGAGCCAGCGCAATATCCTGAAACTCCGGCATTGCCAGCCCAAGCTGCTCCGTCGTATCTCCCGCACTGGCCGGGCCTGGCATCCGCAGCATCACCGCCGGCCCGCCGCCCACACGCAGCAACACATCCGCCGCGCGAATCACCTGCGCGGCTCCATGCATCAGATCGGCCATCGCCTCACCCCAGCCTTTCTGCAACGTATGGCCTCAGCAGCATCTGCACCTGCGGATCGATCAGCGAGCCGCTGAAGTACTGCATCTGCACCGTGTCCAGCTTGCTCGACTTCACATTCATCGCCGGAGTGGCCTGTGCGTTCTTCACAATCTGCGCGCACGCCACCTTCACCGCATCCGTCACCGTTGCCAGCCCGGACGTATACGTCACCTCGACCTCGTTGTAGTCCAGCCCCAGAAAGTTCACCGGAAACGTAAGCTCCGCCGCCGTCTGGTTCACGTCCACACTCGTCGCGTCTATCGTGCTCCAGCTTCCCGGCAGCCCAAAGGCCCAGGCCACCTGCTCGCGAAACGCATCCGGCATCTCGCCCCGCCGAGGCTGCGCATACCGCACCCTCACCCCCACCAGCGCCGAGTTCGCTCCCGCCGCCGCAGCCAGCGGACGATAACTCAACCGCACCGTTTGCGCCCCTCGCGTCAGCCGCATCCGCTCCACATACTGCGCTACCATCAGCGTCGGCCTTCGGCAGTAGGCCTCCATCAGCGACGAAGCCATCGTCACCCACTCATCCGCGGTCTCCGCCGTCAGTCCATACTGCATGTACTCCGCCGGCAACAAATAGCCCATCGCAAATACCCTCCAGAATTCAAGGCGTCCATAAAAAGAAACAGGGACCGGCATAAATACCGGTCCCTGCAAAATCACACCCGCCAACTCTTCCGGCTAGCGATCCACCAGCACCTGGTAGTGTGCATAGTTCGCGCCCTTCACCACCACCGCGCCAAACTTCACCACCACGTACTGCGAAGCCAGCGAGCCCGGAACGCCAAGCTGGAACACCCGCGGATTCGGATCGCTCAACCAGTGATACTCAATCAGGTCTTCCGTCACAATGTAAGCCGGAAGCACCGAGCTGCCCGAACCCGGTGTGCCGGTATACGAGAGCGTCCATTCAGGAATCAAAGGAATCTCGCCCGCCTGCGTCGAAAGCGTCTTCACCGACAAGCCCGCGGCAATCTCCTTCGTATTCAGAACGACATTGAACTCCGTCTTCATCTCACGATCGATCAGGTCCAGCAGAACCGGATTCGCATAGATCGCCGTGGGACGAACGCCAAACGAGCTGTTGGCAACCATCTGTGCAATCGTCGACTTGAACCCATCCACAATGCTTCCGCTGGCCGGAATCGTGACCGTATTGCCACCCGTGGCAATCTGCGAGCTCACGCCGTAATACTGAGCCGTAGTCGGCGAGCTCAGGCTCGTATCGTTGCCGTTCCACAAGGCCACATCGTGCGTGCGGAGCACGCCATCCACCGTATCGGCCAGGTCCTTCGCCTGCAAATACGCAAACTGGCTCTGCTGCCTGCCCAGTTCCATATCGAACAGGTTGTAGTTGATCTGTGCCACCAGCGCCTTCAGCGGAACGCTGTTCTCCACGCGCGTCGGGCTCACCAGCGGTGCGACGATATTGCGCGGATCGACAAAGCCACTCCCCGCCGTAGGAGTCGGAATCGCAGTCTCCTCAAAGTAGCGCGAGGGATGCCCCGTCGCCGGAACCTGCTTGATCCGCTGGCCAAAGATACCGCGGCGGCGAACAAGGTCCACAATCTCTGTCTGGTAAATCGGAACTTCCACTGCGCCCGGTCCAATGTGGTCTGCTGCGCTATGAATGTTGGTAAACATCACGTTCATCATTCTCCCTTTCAAGAAACAAAAAAGGGCGCAGCCTTCATGGCCGCACCCATCTCAAAAAACTTCGTTATCGCCGCCATCCCACAGCAGCGCACAAACGTCCTAAGCCAGCAGCCCGGACCGCATCAACTGCGCCTTCACCGCAATCCGCTGCTCGATGCTCAAGCTCGTCAAAGCAGCATCCACCGCACCGGCCTCCATTGAATCAATCGCAACGCCCTGCTTCGTCAGCAGGTTTACCATCGCAACCGGCAGCGTCTTCCGGCCATTTGTAACATTTTCAGGAGCATGTTCAGCCGCAGCCTCCAGCTCCGCAATCCGCGCCTCGGCCATAGCCAGCTTCTCTTCCAGCTCACACTCGCGCCTGCCTTCAACCGTTGCCACAATGCGTCCAATCGAAGCCTCCGCATCCACGGCAAAGTCGCTCTGCCTCTGTGCCAGCCGTTCCACCGCCTGCTCCAGCATCCCAGCCGCCGCAGCCAGTCGCTCCAGCGTCATTCCCAGCTCTTCCTTCAACTCCATCGCACCCTCCTCCATCTCTATCGAGTTATCCATCCCCAGCGTTAAGCCGCAGTAGTAGTCGTCGCCGGAGCCTGCGCCGATTGCACATTCAGAATTGCAACCACGGCGGATACAATATTCTGCAAATAAGCCGAGTCCGCAGTAACCCCAGCCTGCTTCAGCAGCGAAGTCACCGAATCCTGCGTCAGCAGCATCACCTCGTTCAGCTTCTGCGCTCCCGTTCCGTTCTGCACTCCGGACGCCGCATACTTCTGCTCCACCAGCAGAACCGCCGTCTGGATCAGCGAAGTAGCGTCCGCCACACCCGCCACCACCGGAGCCGCCGAGGGAAACAGCAGCGCAACCAGCTTTTCCACCGGAACCGCATACTCCAGCGCCCACTTCAGCCCCTTTTCAAACCCCTTGCCAATCGTCTCCAACACGCCAATAAAGCTCATTCCCTCTCCTTCACTAGAGTCGCGCCACACCATCCGCTAAATCACCCGCGAGCCACAGCAGCCCGACGCATCGTGCCGCCGCGCTTTACCCGGAAGCTCGTGCTCCTGTAAGCGGCCTTCTCCCGCAGCAGAATCGCCGCGCCCGTAAACGTGGCCCGCGTCAGCGTCCATATCGAAGCCTTCATGTCCGCCACATGCGCGTCCGCCAGCTCGTAGCTCATGCCCATCAGGCCCATGCCTTCGCCGTCCTCCCGGATCTTCTGCTCCATCTCCGGAAAGTCCCGCGCAAACAAGTACCCCGCCACCGTCAGCTTCCGCCCATCCAGCTCCGCCGCGGTAATGATCCCGCACTTCTGCCTGGCATCGTGACCATCCCATCCGGCCTTGTAGTCCACCGCCATCCCCAGCAGACTGGGCAGAGCCGCCTCCGCTGCCTCGCGTGTCAGCATCACCCTGTGACCCCGCGCGCCGCTCGGAGCCTTGTCGCTCGGTACATCCACCAGCGTCAGCACGCCCTCAAACGGCAGCCGGTTCGGATGCCCATGCACCACCGGAAACTCCACCGCCATCGCCCGCATCTCCATCCCCGGTGCGCCCTGCATCCTCCCTCGTCCCAACGCTCCAGCGCTCCGCCGATGCAGCCCATCCGCATGTCCCATCGAACCTCCCCTGTCCTTCTGGTCTCTTCCGCTCACATCACCCGCCGCCAACGCGGCGAATCCCAATCCTTCAGGCCACAGTCGGCCGCTCCTCAGCGCCGTCTGCCTCGTCTTTCTTCGCCTCGCAGCCGCGATCAAAGCTCTCCAGCAGCAGCCTCACCGCGCTCTTCTTGCGCTTCTTCGCCGTGGGAGCCTCGCGCTTATCCAGCCCCGCCAGGTTCGTCAGCATCTTCGTATGCGGAATGCTCCCCTTCTTCGCCTCGTCCACAAACGTCTCCACGATCTCCGGCAGGGCCTCCGCAATTCGTCTCCGCGTATAGCTTCTGCAATACCGTGCCTGCGGCCGAGGAGCCCCCACCGCTCTCTTCCCCTCGCCCGCGCTTACAAACGTGCCCTCTTCTCCCCGCTGTCGTTCCATTTCGTGCCCCCAAAACAAAACGGGAGAGCAGCCCATGGGCGCTCTCCCGTCATCTCTCACTTACATATTCAGAATAGCAGTTGGTGCATAACTACTACGCCACTTCGGCGAAAGAAATAAATCATTCAAATGCAGCAACTTACGTGCTAAAAGTGCAATCCCCCCTCTTGACAGGCTTTTTGCGGCTCCAGCAGCTTCTTCTCCAGAAAGACCTTCGTCAGCACGTCCAGCGCCTTCGCATACCGCCGCAGCACAGTCCGTAGCGGAAGCTTCATCATCGTGGCCGTCTCGCCCTGCGTATATTCCTGCAGTGCAATCCGTTGGATCAGGTGCTGTTGCTCCGCGTCCAGCGTCGTCAGGCAACGCTCCACGTCGTGGACAAAGATCACCACGTCGTCAAAGCCATGCACACGGTAGTTCGTCACCTTGCCGCGAAACATCTCCCGTCCCAGCAGCGACGGAGTCCGTCCCGCCTCCATCGACAGCCGCATATACCGGCGCAACAGGGCCTCCGTGTACTTCCTGTAGAAGGCCACCTCCACCGTCGTTTCGGCAGCCTCTCGCGCCTCCTGTCCGCTTCCCGCTGCTGTGGCCCATATCTTCGGAAGCACCACTTCCGCCTGAACCGGAGTCGGCAAAATCACCAGGGCTGCACTCATCGCGCACCTCCCGCCGCAACCCGTGCCGAGCATCCTTCCACTCGCACCAGGCGCCTCTTCCGTCCTCCAGCATGTCTCTTTCTAGGAGCAGGAAACTCAGCCAGCCGCGTCCTGCAAACCCGGCAGTACACACCGTCCAAAGCATCGTTGCGAAGCCATAGAGCCCCGCATCCCTCACATACTTTCAAGTTCATGCGCAAGTAGTTCATCGTTCCCTTTCAAGGCGTACTTTTCCCCCGGCGAGCCACGATCTTTTTTCAGCGGTCGAGTGGGCTCACTCAGGTTGCTATGACTGTGTCGGCGTCCGTTCCGCGAAGCTCTGGCGGCTCCGTCGGTCCAGCCTCTGACACGCATCTGTGGATGTTGCGGTTCAGGTAGTACCTAGGGAAATCAAATCTACGACTACCATCCGTCTACAGGAGCAGCCTAAGCCACGGTCCAGTCTCCTTCTCTGCCAGGACTCGGGTCATCGCCGCCATCTCGTAAACGGGAAGTTTCAAGGTTATAGCTTTCGACAAAATGTCTGTCAACAGCAATCTTTCATCATTCTCTTTTGGGAAATAAATTACCAAAAAGATGTAGATTACCTTCAAAACTGTTGCTCAAAGCGAACTTTTCGCCTAATCTTCGTCTTGTCAAAAGATATGATCTGGCCCGAGATTAGCCTATCCCTATGAACTTCCACGACCTGCACGAACTCCTCCGCCTCGAACTCCTTCGCCGCATCGAGCGAGGTACCCTCACCGGCAGCCGCCTCGCCCAGCAGGCCGGTTTCCAGCAGGCGCATATCTCCAACTTCCTCAATCGCAAGCGCGCGCTCTCGCTCGAAGGTCTCGACCGCGTCCTCGCCTCCCAGGACATCACCATCGATCAGCTCCTCCCCCTCGAACTCACCGCCGCCGCGCCGACGGCTCCTTCCTGCGATCCCGTCGAGACCGTCCCCGTCGTCTCTCCCTCCGCCGCCATGGACGAGCCACGCATCTCCCCCGCCTCCATCATCGAGACCATCCAGGTCTCCGCCTCGCGCCTCCACGACAACCGCGCCCGGCCCTCCCCCCGCAATGCCCTCTGGCAGCGCTTCCTCGCCATCCGTGCCGATGCCCAGCAGGCAGCCGCGATGGAGCCTGTCCTCTCCCCCGGCTCCATCGCCGTCCTCGACCGCCACTACAACTCCCTCGCGCCCTACCGTGCCCACCAGCCCACTCTCTTCGCCGTCCGCTGCGGGGCCGCTCTCCTCATCCGTTTTCTCAGCTTCGACGAGGGCCGCCTCATCCTCCGTCCCCACTCGCGCGACTTCCCCGTCCAGCTTCTGGCCCTAGCCGCCCACGAGTCGCCGGCCGACTACATCGTAGGCCGCGTCTGCCTCATCCTCTCCGAGCTGTAAAACCCGTCGTATCGCATCTCTAAAATCAACAAAAAAAGAACAACAGCTCTTTCCTCTGCGGCATCCAATCGCACATCGGTTCATACTTATATTTTTGAAATCAAAGAGTTCATAAGAGGTGCAGAGAGATGGGAAAGACCGCTCGCTTTGTTCTCCTTGCCATTGCAGCCGTCGTAGCGCTGCTCGTCGTCGTAGCCGTGGCGCTTCCTCTCTTTCTCAATGCAGACAGCTTCCGCGCCCGTATCGAGACCACGCTCTCGGAGTCGCTCGGCCGCAAGGTCACCATCGGCAAGCTTGACCTCTCTCTCTTCTCCGGCGGCCTCATCGCCCAGAACGCCACCGTGGCCGACGATCCCGCCTTCAGCTCCCAGCCCTTCATTCAGGCCCAGAGCGTCAAGATCGGCGTTCAGATCCTCCCCCTCATCTTCCAGCGCGCCGTCCTCATCAAGGGCTTCGAGCTCGAATCGCCCAAAATCCAGCTTCTCCGCGCCTCCAGCGGCACCTGGAACTACTCCACCATCGGCGCGGCAGGCAGCAAGTCCTCGCAGAACGCAGACACAAAACAGACCTTCCCCAGCCTCACCGTAGATAAGGTCGATATCTCCAACGCCCAGATCACCGTAGGCACTCTCTCCAGCGGCAGCGCGCCCGCCGTCAACCGCACCTACGATCAGGTCAATCTCAGCGTCACCAACTTCGGCTTCGCCAACTCCTTCCCCTTCACCGTCTCCGCGCACCTCCCCGGCGACGGCACCGTTACCCTCAAAGGCAACGCCGGTCCCATCAATCCCAGGGACGCCTCCACCACTCCCTTCTCCGGCCACCTTGAGATGAAGCACATCGACCTCCTGGCCTCAGGCTTCGTCGACAACACCGCCGGAATCTCCGGCCTCATCGACACCCTCACCCTCGACGCATCATGGAACGGCCAGCAGATGCACGTAGCCAAACTCCTCGTCGACAAGCCCGCCCTCACCGTCACCCGCTCCAACGCGCCCGCACAGCCCAAGCCCGCCGCCAACGCCGAGGGCTCCTCCATGATGCAGAACCTCTCCGTAGACGACGCCGAGATCACCAACGGCACCCTCAACCTCGCCTCCGCCGGTCAGACCGGTCCGCCCGCCGTCTATCAGCAGCTCAACGCGAAGGTCACCAACCTCACCCCCACTTCGCCGTCGCCCTTCACCGCCTCGGCGCAGCTTCCCGGCGGAGGCTCCTTCGCCGCCAACGGAAAATTCGGCCCCCTCAACCAGCAGAACAGCGCCGCCACCCCCCTCGACGCACAGGTCTCCCTCAAGCACGTCGAGTTAGGCTCCGCCGGCATCCTTCCGCCCGACGCCGGAATCGCCGGCCTCACCGATCTACAGGCCAGCGTCCAATCCAACGGCCAGACCCTCAACGCCAACGGCAACGCCACCGTCAGCAACATCAAGCTCGCGAAAGACGGTCAGCCCTCCGCCAAGCCCCTCCAGCTCCAGTTCAACATCGCCCAGAACGAGCAGGCCCTCACAGGAACCATCAATCAGGCCGTCGTCACCATCGGCAAAGCCGTCTTCAACATCGCCGGAACCTATCAGACCTCCGGCCCCACCACCGCCCTCAACGTCAAGGTCAACGGCAACGGCGTCCCCATCGACGAGCTCGTGGCCTTCCTCCCCGCCGTCGGCGTTCATCTCCCCACCGGCTCCCAGCTTCGCGGCGGAACCCTCACCACCGGCCTCACCGTCTCCGGCTCCACCGCCAGCCCGGTCATCAGCGGCCCCGTCAGCCTCAGCAACACCCAGCTAGCGGGCTTCGATCTCGGCTCCAAGCTCTCCACCCTCTCCAAGCTCACCGGCGGGCGCGTCGGCACGGCCACCGGCTCCGGCACCAACATCCGCTCCCTCAGCATGAACCTCCAGGTAGCCAACAACAACATCCGCACGGACAAGCTCGCCCTCGACGTCACCGGCCTAGGCACCGCCACCGGCGCGGGCACCGTGGCCGCCTCCGGAGCCCTCAACTACAACGTCCTCCTCAAGCTCACCGGCCTCGTCTCCGGCGGCGGCAGCGCCTCCGCCCCGGCAGCAAGCGCTGGCGGCGTCTCCGGTCTGCTAGGAGGCCTCTCCGGCCTCATTCCCAGCGGCGGGGCTGGAAGCCTCGGCTCCCTCGGCAACATCACCAGCGCCGCCCTCAAAAACGGTGTCCCCGTAGCCATCGGCGGCACCACCAGCAACCCCACCTTCACCCCGGACCTGAGCCACCTCGCCTCCAGCGCGGCCAAAGGCCTTCTCGGTGGCGGAGTGAGCGGCGGAGGCAAGCAAACCCCAGCCAAAGGCGGTGGACTAGGCGGCGTTCTCGGCGGTCTTCTAGGCGGCAAGCACTGAGAGTTTGACCGCGCTCCAGAAGACGCTAAAGCCTTAGTTTTGAAAGGGTGGGGCTTCAGCCCCGCCGTAAAGCTCCTGTCTTTGGGATTAGCGCAGGGCTTTAGCCCTGCGAAAAATCATGCAAAGCAAAAGGGGCTTCAGCCCCGGGTCTTTTTCTGCCGAGCCACATCTGCTCTTCAGTCCTGCCGAAGAGGTCTCCCCCAGCCGGGCTCACTCCCAAATGAGCCCGGCATTTTCATCAGCAAACCACACAAGAGCAGGTAAAAAGGAACCTGCCGCCACACTACCTTCATCTCAAAACCATGCCCCGAGCCTCCCTCCTCATAGAGTTCCTTCTCCTCTTCGTAGCTCTGCCGCTCGGCTACCGCTTCTCGCCGCGCCCCCTCCCTGCGATCCCCATCCTCTGGCTGGCCGCGCTCTACTGCTACTGGCAGCTCCGCCGCGATCCCACCTTCACCACCGCGCTCCTCTGGAACCCCCAACCCCTCCCGGCCCAGCTATCCTCCATCCTCACCCTCTTCCTCATCGGAGCCGCGCTTCTCGCCCTCGCCGTCCGCCTCTTCTTCCCGCATCTCCTCTTCAGCTTCGTCCGCTCCCATCCCGTCTTCTGGGCCGCAGTCATGATTCTTTATCCCGTCCTCTCGGTCTATCCCCAGTCCATCATCTACCGAGCCTTCCTCATGCACCGCTACGCCACGCTCCTGCCCTCGCAAACGGCCCTCATCCTCCTCAGCGCCGCGGCCTTCGCCTTCATGCACCTCATCTTCCGCAATCCCCTCGCCGTCACCCTCACCTTCTTCGGCGGCCTCCTCTTCGCATGGAGATACGCCGCCACCGGCAGCCTCCTTACCTCCTCGCTGGAGCACGCCCTCTACGGCTGCTGGCTCTTCACCATCGGCCTCGGCCAGTACTTCTACCACGGACGCATCCAGCTCAAATAAGCAAATAGCTGTTCTCGCCGCTCGCGTCTATACTCTGGACTAACCCAACCTCAACGAGGCCCCATGAGACCGCGCACGCCCCTCCTCACGTCCCTCTTCGCCGTCCTCGCTCTCGCAATCCCCGCCGCCGCGCAAGATTCCGCGCTCACTCGCGCCAACGCTGCCATCACGCCCGCCAACCTCCTCCGCCACATCCGCGAACTCTCCTCCGACGCCTACATTGGCCGCGCCCCCGGCACCATCGGCGAAACCAAATCCGTCGCCTACATCATCGCCCAGTGCCGAGCCATCGGCCTCCAGCCCGGCACTCCCACCGGCACCTTCACCCAGACCGTCCCACTCTGGGGACTCCTCACCCACGGCACCCTCACCGTCCGCGTCAACGGCCAGCCCCAGCCTCTCCTCGAAGGCACCGACTACGTCGCCGGTTCCGCCCAGCCCATCCCCAGCGTCAACATCGCCAACTCCGGCCTCGTCTTCGTAGGCTACGGAGTCACCGCGCCCGAGTACCACTGGGACGACTACGCCAACACAGACGTCCACGGCAAAACCCTCGTCATGCTCACCGGCGACCCACTCGTAGCCGACCGGCACGACCCCTCCAAACTCGACGAAAAGGTCTTCTTAGGCCGAGCCCTCACCATCCACGGACGCACCAACACCAAGCTCGAGCTGGCCTTCCGTCACGGAGCCGCCGCCGTCATCTTCGTCTCTCCCACCCCGCAGGCTCTCAAGAGCCTCTTCGAAAACTTCACCCGCGAAAACCTCATCATCCGCCAGCCGCACGACCGCGACCGCATCCAGGCCCAGGCCATGATCGGTATTCCCACCGCCTCGCGCCTCTTCTCCGCCGCCGGAGCGAACTTCGCCTCCCTCATGGCCTCCGCGTCCAAACCCGGCTTCCACGCCGTCCCCGTCGCCGCCACCGCGGCCTTCAGCGTCACCACTCGCGTCCGCCAGATCGACTCCAAAAACATCCTCGCCAAAATCCCCGGCAGCGATCCCAAGCTCCGCAACGAATACGTCTTCTACAGCGCCCACTGGGACCACCACGGCAAAGTCGGCGACAAAATCTACCACGGAGCCAGCGACAACGCCGCCGGTACCGCCGGTATCCTGGAACTCGCCCGAGCCTTCAAGACCCTCAACCCCGCCCCACGCCGAACCATCATCTTCCTCTGGCCCACCGCCGAAGAGAAAGGTCTCGTAGGCGCGCACTACTACGTCGAGAATCCCCTCTACCCGCTCTCCCAGACCGTAGCCGACATCAACCTCGATTACTTCAGCAACTGGGGCTGGGGCCGCACCCGCGACTTCAGCATCCTCGGCCTCGGCAACTCCACCCTCGACGACCTCACCGCCGCTGCCGTCAAAGCCCAGGGCCGCACCCTCACCGGAGACACTGCGCCCGAGCAAGGCTTCTACTTCCGCTCCGACCACTACGAGTTCGCCCGCGTCGGCGTCCCCTCAATCGAAACCAGCCCCGGCATCGACTACATCGGCAAGCCCGCCAGCTTCGGCGAGCAGGTTCGCAGCCAGTACATCAACCACGACTACCACCAGCCCTCCGACGTCATCAAACCCGACTGGGATCTGGCCGGAGCGGTAGAAGACCTGCAAATCCTGCTCAACGTAGGCTACCGAGTAGCCCAGTCCGACACCCGCCCCACCTGGAAACCCAACCCCATCTGGCGTCCAAAATCCAACTAGGCAATGTCTGCCGAATCCCGCTTTTGCTTCTGGGTACCCCAAGGCTTTAGCCTTGGGCCTCCCTCAGCCTCTGGGGTATGCCGTCCTTCCCCTGCCTCCTATTTCAACAAAGGGAAAATTCGGTTCGTCAAACACCGCCCATCCACCAAGTAAACTGATCCAGTGGCCGCACAACGCACACTCCCGCTCTTCGACCCAAAATCGAGCCCCTCATCCTGGAACGAGCGCATGTCGCCCGGCGAATACGCCGTCCACTACTCCAGCTTCGACCGCACCACCGCCTCCACGCCCTTCTGCACCGTCCTCAGCAGCCTCCCCGAAGCCGAAGCCTTCGCCCAGTCCCAGATCACCCAGAACCCCACCCTCCGCTGCCGCATCTACGACCACCACGGATTCATCGGCAAACCCATAGCCGAGTTCCGCGGTGCCGACTACAAGGGCGAGAGTGAGATCTCCGCCCGCTTCCGCCGCTGGGCTGGCTCCATCCTCTTCTTCGGCGGTCTCCTTCTCATCTTCTATGACTCCCTCCACAACTACGAACTTCTGTGGCCTGCGACCATCGGCATCCGCCTCATCTTCCCCGGCCTCATCCTCCTCATCACCGAGCTCGTCCTCATCCTCTATGCCCGCCGCAAGCATCAGGCAAAATGACACTACTTCTGTTACAAATCGCCATCGTACTCGCGACGGTGCTTCTCTGCGGCTCCATCGCCCGTAAACTCGGCCAGTCCAGAGTCATCGGAGAGATCATCGGCGGCATCCTACTCGGCCCATCCGTACTCGCCCGCATCGCTCCCCATCTCTCTGCCACACTCTTCCCGCCACAATCTCTAGGCCCCTTCGACATCCTCAGCAACATCGGCCTCATCCTGTTCCTCTTCCTCATCGGCACCGAGCTCGACTACAAACATCTTCGCGAGCAAAGGCTCACCGCCACCGTCACCAGCACCGGCAGCATCCTCCTCCCCTTCCTCCTCGGAATCCTCATCTCGCCCGGCCTCTACCACCGCTTCGCCCCACCCGGAGTCAGCCAGCCAGCCTTCACCCTCTTCCTCGGCATCTCCATGAGCATCACGGCCTTTCCCGTGCTCGCCCGCATCCTCGAAGAGCGCAACCTGCAATCCACCCCGCTCGGAACCACCGCCCTCCTGTGCGCCGCCGTCGATGACGTCTGCGCCTGGCTCCTCCTGGCCGTGGCCCTGACGCTACTCCCATCCCAGATCAGCTCCCAAACCAGCGCAATCCCCATAGCCCCCCGGCTGCTCTGGCTCGTCATCTACCTCGCGGCCATGTTGTTTGTCATCCGCCCACTGGCCAGCCGTCTCGCCCGCCGCTACCCCGCGTTCTCCTACGAGACCTTCGCCATCATCATCGCCCTGGTGCTCGCCTCCGCCGCCGCCACCGCCGCCATAGGCGTCCACCCCCTCTTCGGAGCCTTCTTAGCTGGCCTATGCCTCCCCCGCATCCCGGAGTGGCAGAGCACCATCCGCACCTACCTCAACAGCCTAGTCTCCGTCCTGCTGCTTCCACTCTTCTTCGCGCTCACCGGAATGCGTACCCGCCTCGACCTCCTCACCGGCACGCAAATCTGGCTATGGACAGCCCTCATCCTCATCCTCGCCGTAGCCGGAAAAGTCGGCGGCGCGGTCCTCGCCGCCCGTCTGACCGGCCAAACCTGGCAACATTCGTTAGCTCTGGGAGCCCTCCTGAACACACGCGGCCTAGTAGAGCTGATTGTCCTCAACATCGCCTACAACGCGCACGTCTTCACTCCCACCCTCTTCACCATGTTCGTCCTCATGGCCCTCGTCACCACCATGATGACCACCCCTCTCCTAAACCTCCTCCGCATCGAGAGCGCATAACCTCGCCTTGAGTAAGAAGTCAGAGAAAAGACCTGAGGCTTATCTCCACTGCAAGCAAGCCTTACCTCGAAACGGCATGTGTTCCAGGCCCATTCGCCTCAGCCTCCGCCCGATCAATCGCCGCATACAACTGGTCCGGCTCCGTCACCTCAATCCAACGGTGCGCCGTCGCCACCACCAGCGTCGGAGTATGCATCACGCCCGTCTTCCGTGCCAGCGCACAATCCGCCTCCACCTCCGCCGCGCACTTGCCCGTCGGATCGATCACAAACGGCATCGCCTGCCCATGCGCTTGGAACCACCTCCGCGAAAACTGCTGCAAATCCTCCGGCCCCGCAATCAACCGCTGATTGGCAAACACATCCTTGCGAAAGTCCTCCGCCATCTGCAATGACACCTTGTCCTCCAGATACCGCGCATAGATCGCTCCCTGCCGCGACCACACATGCCCCGGAATAATGAAGTCATGGTGTACCCGAGGAATGTGATAGCGGCTCATCGCCTCCCGCACCATAGGCGAAACCTGCGCGCACAGCGGACACTCCAGGTCCTCGAACTCGATGATCGCCACCTTCGCGCCGCTAGGCGGACGAAATACCGAAGTATCTTTGAACGCCGTAGCACGCTCCGGCGGCATCGCCATCTGTGCGCCAGCCGGAACAATCGAAGCAAGAAGCAGAGCCATCCCAAGACGATTCTTCATGGCACCCATTCTAGCCGTCTGCTTCATCCGGCAATCGCACATCAAACCACAAAGTTATCGATCAGCCGAGTCTTCCCCACAAACGCCGCCACCGCCACCAGCGTCCCCGGCCCCACCTGCTCCACCGGCAGCAGAGTCCCAGAGTCCACTACCGCCAGAAAATCCACCACCACCCCGTCCTGCGCCTTCAACACACCCATCCCCGCATCCATCAAAGCCGCGCTGGAAACCTCTCCCCCCGCAATCCTCCCCTGCATCTCACCCAATGCGCGATGCAGCACCAAGGCCCGTTGCCGCTCCTCCGCGCTCAGGTAAGCGTTCCTGCTGCTCAAAGCCAGCCCATCCGCGTCCCGCACAATCGGACACCCAACAATCTCCACCTCAAAGTTCAGGTCAGCAACCATCCGCCGCAACACCGCCACCTGAGCGGCGTCCTTCATCCCGAAAAAAGCTCTGCACCGCCCCACCGCATGAAACAGCTTCGTCACCACCGTAGCCACGCCGGTAAAGTGCCCCGGCCGCGAAGCCCCATCCAGCCTGTCGCCGATTCCCGCCACCGTCACCGTAGTCTCCGCGCCCGCCGGATACATCTCCGCCACCTCCGGCGCAAATAAAGCCTCCACACCCTCCGCCGTAAGCCGTTCCACGTCCTGCTCAAACGTGCGCGGATACTTCGCAAGGTCCTCCTTCGGCCCAAACTGCAACGGGTTCACAAAGATCGAAGCCACCACCACTCCGCACTCCGCCTTGGCCCGCCGCACCAGCGAAAGATGCCCTTCATGCAGAGCCCCCATCGTAGGCACAAACCCAACCACCTGCCCCGCAGCCCGAAACTCCGCACAAACCCGCTGCATCTCCGCCACCGTAGTCACAATCCGCATCATTCCCTCACTCGAACTCACAACACAAATCATCTACACCGAAGCAGCGAAGCTGCGCAGTAAAGAAACATCAGTATTTTGCTTTTGTTCTTGCTGTTGCCGTTGTCTGTTCTAGCCTTTAATCCAGCATTTGTCTTTAAATCGCCGTTGTCTTTCATCCGCGCCAATCCGCGAAATCCGCGGTCGCAAGTCTTTAAAATCAGTCTTTATCCCTTTGATCACCGTTACGCCTTACTCCCCGGCCCCCACCTTCATCTCCATCAGCTCCCGAGTCTCCTGCGACAGGTGATAGCTCTCAGCATCCGCCGGAAACCGCCGGGCCTCCACATCCGCCTTGTATTCGTTCAACGCGCCAAGCATCACCCCAGCCACATCCGCGTATCGCCGCACAAACTTCGCCGGAGCCGCAAACGTCATCGACATCATGTCATGCAGCACCAGGATCTGCCCATCGCACTCCGGCCCTGCGCCAATCCCGATCGTCGGCACCCGCAGCTCCTCTGTCACCACCTTCGCCAGCTCTCGCGGAACGCCCTCCAGCACAATCGCAAACGCGCCCGCCTCTTCCAGGGCCAGCGCATCGGCGCGCAGCTCGTCGATCGCCGCCATCGTCTTGCCCTGCACCTTGTACCCACCCATTCGATGCACGCTCTGCGGAGTCAGCCCGATATGCCCCATCACCGGAACCTCCGCGTCCACAATCCTCTTCACCAGCTCCGCCCGCTCGCGTCCGCCCTCCAGCTTCACCGCCTCCGCGCCTGCTTCCTTCACAAACCGCACCGCGTTCGCCACGCCCTCCCGAGCATCCACCTGGTAGCTGCCAAACGGCATATCCGACACCACCAGCGCCCGCCGCACCCCGCGCCGAACGCCCCGCGTATACAGCAGCATCTCGTCCATCGTGATCGCCAGCGTATTCTCCTGCCCCTGCATCACCATCGCCAGCGAGTCGCCTACCAGCACAAAGTCCAGCCCAGCCTCATCCACCAGCCGCGCCGAGGCATAGTCATATGCCGTCACCGCCGCAATCGGCCGGTGCAGCATTTTTTTTTCCAGCAACGAGGGAACCGTAACCTTCGTCAGCGACGCGCCACCACCCGCCGCCTCGGTACGAAACGTAGTCAAGCTCATAACCATCTCCAGTACAGCTCCACCGCGCGTCCTCTTATCAATCAAGAACTTTGGCCGGATACCGCCTGCCCCGGCAACCTCCCGGGTCCGCTTAAAACCCTACGCCTCCTCGCCTATCGTCCGCAAGCAACTATCTTGCAAACATACCCCCGCAAACGAGAGTTGTACTCCACCGCAATTTGCCTCATTCTGTCTATGTGAAGGCGTTTTTCTGGAGCAAGCGGAACCCCTTATTCGACAGGAGCATGGGCAGCGTGTCGAGAGGGAAGATCATGCAACTGTCCGTTCTCGCGCTGTGCTCATTCGCTGTTCTTCCCCTTCAGGCGTCTTCTCCAGACACCTCTCCCCTGCCGGTCTCCGCCGTGGCCGATAAAGTAGTCGTCCTCAAAGGCGAAAGAAAGCTCCAGCTCCTCCACGGCGCCGAAGTGCTGAAGACATACAGGGTCGCCTTAGGCGGCTCCCCCGTCGGCCCCAAGAGCAAACAAGGCGACCACAAGACCCCCGAAGGCACCTACATCCTCGACCGCCACAACCCCCACAGCCTGTACCACCGGTCCATCCACATCTCCTACCCCAACGACGAAGACGTAGCCCGAGCGCGCAAGCTGGGCGTCCTCACCGGCGGCGACGTCTTCCTCCACGGCCTGCCCAACGACTTCCGCGGCCTGCTCGCCCCCGGCGACTGGACCGACGGCTGCATCGCCCTCACCAACGAAGAGATCGACGAGATCTGGCGCGTCGTGCCCGACGGCACCCCCATAGAAATCAAGCCCTAGCCATCCGCATTCTTACTTAGGATACGGATACCCCCGAGCCAGACTAAGCCGCAAAGTCCGGTCATGGTCATAGATATCGTGGAAGAAGTGAACCTCGCCGTTCTCATTCACCACCACGGTCATGTAGAAGATCATCACCGGAATCACCGGCGAGACGTTCACCCGCACATTATCCCCGCCCGCCTGCATCGCGTGCTTCACCTTGTCCAAATCCCAGCCGGGAGTCTTCCTCAGCAGCCAAGCCGCAAGCTGCGCCGGGTACTCCACGTGGATGCACCCATGGCTGCTCACGCGCTTGATCTCGCCCTCAGCCCCGTCCACCTCCTGCGAGAACATATCCAGACTCTCCGGCGTGTCGTGGATATAAACATCATGCGCATTCGGGAACATGAACTTGATCAGCCCCATCCCGTTCTCCGGCCCCGGCGGCTGCCTCACCGCCAGCTTGCCCGCCCGTATCTGCTGCAACATCGCAGGCGTCACATTCCCCTCGCGAATCGCCTTCCCACCCCCACCCCCACCCACCAGCTCCAGGTCGTTCTCCTCCAGCGACGGATTCTTCTCCAGCTCCGGCACAATCTCGTTCTTCAGAATGTTCGGCGTAGGCGTCCAGTACGGACGGAAGATCATGTACTGAATATTGTTCTCGAACATGGGCGTCTGGTGGTTATAGTCCTCGCCCACATTCACCCGCATCGTAATGTCCACGCCCATCTTCTCGTTGAAGCCATACAGCCGAAACTCCGGAACATTAATCACCACCGGCGGCTGTGTGAACTTGTACGGCAGCCAGCGATACCGCTCCAGCGCCAACTGCATCTGGCCAATCCTGTCCTTCAGCGGAACATTCATCTCCACCACCGTCTTGTAGTCCAAATCACCCGAAGGCCGCATCCCCAGACGCCCCTGGAAGTGCTTCACCGCATCCACCAGCGGCCCCTCATACACCTTCGCATCCGCCGGAACCGTCACCGTCTCCGGCAGATCGCCCAGCAGCCGCAGCCGCGCCGCCAGCCCCGCCACCCCCGTGTACTGGCCGCCCGGCAACACCCCACCCACGTCCAGCACCTTCTCGCCATCGCCCGTCTTCGCCAACTCCATATAATGCTGCAAAGCCCCCAGCAACCGCTTATACCCCGGAAACGGCGGCTCCACCGCCACCAGTTCCGCACGCAGATCAGTGCCCTCAGCACTATTCACCAGCCGTTCGCGAACATACTGCGGTAGATCCAGCTTCTTGTAGCTGACATCGAACTCAAACCCTAGGTTCTCCGGGTTCACCCTGCCAATATGCGTGTCGGAGATATACCGCATCACGCAAACCGTAAGCGCCGCATCGAACCGGGCCTCATCGTCAGCCCCATGCGCACCCTTCAGCAAAGCCAGCCGATCCGCCCAGCGCGAGCCATCATAATCCTCCGCCAGCAAACCCTTAGTATCCGCATCCCGCAAGATACCGATAAGCGCAAGCGCCTGAGGCGTAGGCGCTCCATTAGCAACCCAAGCCAGCCTGTACCCAACAGGCCGATAAAAATTCACCACATGCGCCCGATAGTCCGAGAAATCAGGCCAACGCAGATCATCAAGACGCCCAGCAGCCGCAATCGCACTAAGCCGCCCCGCCACACCATCCGCAGCCTGCACCGCACCAGCCTTCACGCCAGCCGCAGGAGAACTCTTCCGAGCCTGAGCAAAGCTCCGCCCGCCAGAAGGCATCAAAACAGCAAAAAACAAAGTGGCAATCTCAAGTCGCCGTAGAGAGCGCACGAGTCATTCCTCCAAGGGGAGACTAACGAATCATCCTGTCCAGATACGCGGCCCATCATACGCAGCCATCATCTCTGGATGATTACGAAATCGCTTCGCCATCCATCGAAAAGCGAGAACGGCGTTTCGCAGGACGAACGCACAACCTGATCACCCATTGCTTTTTCCTCTTTGTTGTCATTCCCGAAGGGAATCTGCGTTTCTTCGCAGGACGACTGTTTTGAACCGGGATCATCACCTCCAAACATGGGCGTTTCTCCTTACCTATTTCTTTTGGAGGATGGGATTTAATGCCAGAATATCTGCACAACCACGAATTTTGATTCCTTTTGTCGTTCGATTCTAGTTATTCTCCGAACCATGAGGCAGAGAGGAATACTTCACTTCATCCTGATTCTTGTTGTTGGTCTAGTCGGTACACTCAGCGCCTACGCGCAATCGATTTCCGGAGTGATATTAGATTCAGAAGGAAAGCCGCTGACTGGCGTAGAAGTCTACGGCACCCAGGAGAGTTGCTGCCCTATGTCCGTGCCTTGGATGGTTACGGGGTCGAATGGGAAGTATGTGCTTAAAAACGCTGGGCCAATACTCCATTTCCGTCGGATTGATTTGAGACCGATGTCGTTACGAATTGTTGGGACCCGCACACTCAACGCTACTATGATGTCCAGCGAATCATCCATGATCATACCGATGTGCGAAGGATCGACTTCTAGCCGATTCGGTGATTTTTTAAAATTTAGGCCTTCGCCCGCACATCGCATTCAGTCTGGTCGAGATGTCGACTATGAATCGTACGGATTCCAGTCGGTTGGCGGAGGCTCGCTCGAAAGCTGGTTCGGACCAACTGCTGCAAGCGTCGACACATTCAAGGATCGGTATATCAGATCTAAGGAGTTCTCTGAACGTGCTGTCTTTGTACCCACATTGGGTGTAGTTGGAATAGATGCGTCAGGTACATACTTTAACGGCAGGCGATGGCGGTGGGTCGGAACCAACCCAGAAATTCCAAAGGCCGCATCTTTATCTGAGCAACCGAGATATACATGGCATCTGAGTGTGGCTACGAATGGTATTGGTTATGACAACGCTTCGGCGGATGACCAGAAAGCGTTCGATGCAGTCATTGATTCCGCTTGCGCACGCAATGTTCTCGAGCATTAGGCATCCCTGAGCCGCTATAGTGTCGTCGCCAGTTACGCAGCATTAGCAAGGGAAAGTAGGCTTATAGGAAGCTGCAACCTCTCCCCGAATTACGGCTCATGCCGAACGCGAACAAGCCAGATCATCACCAAACCCTCACCGAGCAAAAATCTGGTGCACCATAAACCCAAGAAAACCCATAACCGCAAACACCGTCCCGAACAAGCCCGAAGCGATAAAGATCGAAGCCGCCCGCTTCTTCTCCGGGGTCGGCGGTGTAATCCCCACGGTCATGATGAATCCATCCACAATGCCATCGATCAGGTGCATCTCACTACCTCCTGCTGCTCATCTTTAGAGATACTCCTCCGCACCCGCCCATAGTGGTCTATTCTTGCTTCCTCCTGTCAGTTCTTGCGGCAAAGCCTCCCGCAAGTCACTATCATGGAAGCAGGAAGGCAGAGACCGTTGCCCCCACGCCAAGCCCAGGCCGAAGCTTCCCCCGCAGCGCAACCCCAACGCGCTCAGGAAACCCGCATCTCCGTCCTCCGCGGCGACCACACCGTCCCGCTCTTGCCCGACCAGCCCCTCACCAGCAACCGCCACTCCCTATGGAAGGGTGTCCTCCTCGAAAAGCACCGCGTAGGCGCGGTCGAGATTCCCGAGCACGAGCACTCCACCTTCTGCCTCCACCTCCAGACCAGCGGTCCCGTCGAAATGGACTGGTCCACCGGAGGCCGCACCGGCCACCTCCACACCGACGCCGGAAACCTCATCTTCCTCCCGCCCCGCACCCGCGACAGCATCCTCTGGCACGGCCCCTCCCAGCGCATCATCGCCTCCATCGACCCATCCATCTTCGTCCAGGCCGCCAATCAGCTTGAGATGAAGCAGCTCCCCGACTTCGACCTCCTCTGGTCCTTCCACGACGATCAGGTTCGCCTCCTCCTCACCGAGATGGAGCGCGAGGCCTCCTCCAACTGGTCCACCGGCCCCCTCTACGGCGACCTCCTCGGCCTCTCGCTCTCCATCGCCCTCATCCGCAAATACGGACGCGTTCCCACCGCACCGCCACCCACCACCGGCGGCATCGCACCCGCCGCGCTACGCCGTGTTTTGGAGTTCATCGAAGCCAACCTCGCCACCGAAGTCCGCCTCGAAGACCTCGCCGCCGTCGCCAACCTGAGCCTCTACCACTTCGCCCGAGCCTTCCGCCACAGCATGGGAACCACGCCCCACCAGCACGTTCTCCAGCGCAGAATCGCCACAGCCAAGGCTCTCCTGCGCCGGCCCGGCGCGAACATCGACGCCGTAGCCAACGCCACCGGCTTCGCCGACGCCAGCCACTTCTCCAAAACCTTCCGTAAACAGGCCGGAATCACGCCGAAAAACTGGCAACGCCAGTCCTGACCAGCAGAATTATTTTTTAGTTCTTACTCTGAAAGCGCGAGCCCCTTACCCCGCAGCTTCTTCACCTCATCCAGAATCCGCCCCGCCATCTCCCTCTTCAACATAGCCGGAAACTGGACCTCGCCACCCCGCGTTAGAAAGCTCCCCGAGTTCCTCTCAGAATCGAACCCCAGCCCAGCCTCCGAGACGTCGTTCACCACCACCGCATCCACGCCCTTGCGCTCCAGCTTGCCTCTTCCATTCGCCAGAACGTCCTCCGTCTCCGCCGCAAACCCCACCACCAGCGTTCCCGGCCTGCGCTTGGTCGCGGCCTCCCGCAGAATGTCCTCCGTGCTCTCCAGTTCCAGCGTCATCACCCGGGTCTTCTCCCGCTTGATCTTCTGCGCCGCCACGCCCTTCACCCTGTAGTCGCTCACCGCCGCCGCCATCACCATCACCGTAGCCTCACCCAGCCGCTGCATCACCGCCGCCCGCATCTCCTCGGCAGATACAACCGGCACCATCTCTACTCCAGACGGACACTCCAGCCCCGTGACCGCGCTCACCAGAATCACCCTGGCCCCACGAGCCTTCGCTGCCTCGGCCACGGCATACCCCATCCGCCCGCTCGACCGGTTCCCGATAAATCGCACCGGATCAATCGCCTCCCGCGTCCCTCCCGCCGTCACCAGCACGGTCTCTCCAGCAAAATCCACCTCGGTCTCCAGAGACCCTTCGCGCAAAACCTCCACCACCACCCGGGCAATCTCCTCCGGTTCAGCCAGCCGTCCACCGCCCACCATTCCGCAGGCCAGATACCCACTCCCCGGCTCCACCACCCTCACACCCCGCGCTCGCAGAATCTCCACATTCGCCCGCGTGGCCGGATGCTCCCACATCACCACGTTCATCGCCGGAGCCACAATCACCGGCCCATGCATCGCCAGATACATCGTGGATAAAAAATCTCCCGCCAGCCCATGTGCGAACTTCGCCAGCGTATCCGCCGTAGCCGGAGCCACCACCAGCGCCCGCGTCGTCTGCGCCTCCTGCACATGCTCCACCGACGACACTCCCGCCGCCGCACCCTCGGCGTTTCCCACGCCTGCGCGATCTCCCCAGAGCCCTGTAATTACGCGGTGTCCCGAGATCGCCTCAAACGTTAACGGCCCGACGAACTTCTCTGCCGCTTCCGTCATGACCACGTGCGGGTCCAGCCCGGCTTCCTGCAACAACCGAACCAGCTCCACGGCCTTATAAGCGGCGATCCCTCCGCAGACCCCGACTGTAACCTTCATATTTTCAGCGTTCATCATCTCTTCCGCCTGGCAACGATGGTCTCACAGCCACCCCGCCTGCTGCATCTTTCGCTGGCGGGCTACAATCCGAGAAGCATGATCGCTCATCTTCGCGGACGCCTTTTTTCTAAGTCTCCCAATCAGGCCATTGTTGAGTGTGCCGGGGTTGGGTATGACGTCACCATCAGCGTGGCTACTTACTCGGCTCTGCCGGGTGAGGGGGTGGAGGCTTCGCTGCATGTTTTTACACATGTTCGGGAAGACCAGATTGCTCTGTTCGGTTTCTCGGAGATGCAGGAGAAGCGCCTGTTCGAGAAGCTGCTGACGATCTCGGGGATTGGGCCAAAGCTTGCAATTACAGTACTTAGCGGCATCAGCGCGGACCGGCTTGTGACGGCGATTCGTGGGGGAGACCACGGTACGCTGACGAAGATTCCGGGCATCGGGAAGAAGACGGCCGAGCGCGTGGTTCTGGAGCTGAAGGACAAGCTGGACGACCTGGCGGTGGCGATTCCGGAGAGCGGCGGCACGGCTGCGTATCATGGGCCAGCCGGGGACGATGCGCTCTCGGCGCTGGTGAACCTGGGGTATCCGCGGCCTGTGGCCCAGAAGGCGATTGAGGCCGTTCTGGCGAAGAGTTCGGAGGCCGGGAGCGACTTTGAGACGTTGTTCCGGGCGGCCATGCAGGCGATTCGGTAGGAAAAATGGTTTGTGGCGGAAGACCGCGTTTTTACAGGGGGTTTTCACAAAAACCGTGTTCTGGAATGCGGTTTTGTGCCGGTGGGAACGTGGTTTTTTACGGCTCAGATACGGCTGGTGGATGGCCTGTTTTTGCGGTCTGAAAAATGTGCCACTTTTTCGAAATAAATCTGAGGAAAACGTCCGGAAGGGTTTTCCTGAAGGTTACGTCTGCGGATTGGTCTGGTCTAACGGGCAAAGAGGGTAATCTGGAGCGAAGTTTTGAGGTGGCCTGTGAACGTGCGTTCGATTGGCTGGGTGGTTGCTTTTGCGATGGGTGGGACGTTGGTTGGGCAGGTGGTGCATCCGGTGGCCCAGATGCCCTCGTTCGATGTGGCTACGATCAAGCCTGTGGCGGAGCCTCCGCGCAGCTATACGCCTTCAGGGGCGAACGCTGTTCGCTATCCCTACAGTACGGCGATGGATCTGGTGAGCGTGGCGTATGGGATTACGTCCGATAGAAAGAACCGGGTTGTAGGAGGACCAGGATGGGCCTCAACAGACCGCTATGGCGTCGATGCGCGGATTGAAGAGGATTTGGCGAAGAAGATACAGGCGATGCCGCCGGACAAGGCCCGCGAGGAGCGGAGCCTGCTGATGCAGTCTCTGCTGGCGGAGCGGTTCAAGCTGAAGGTCCACTTTGAGACGAAGGAACTTCCGGTCTATGAACTGGTGGTGTCGAAGGGTGGGTCGAAATTGAAGGAGTCTGCTCCGGTGACTCCCACAAAGGGTGCGCCGGCTTTGCAGCCTCTTACTCCTAATTTGACGAGAGAACAGATGATGGAGCGACTGCCTGTGGGTGGGATGTTGATGGTTGGTGGAAGAGGCACGATAGACATCTATGGGAAGGGGCTGAAAATCAATGATTTGGCGGGCACGCTGGGGCGGCAGGTGGGCGACCGGACGGTGGTGGACCATACGGGACTTACGAGCAATTATGATTTCTCGCTGAACTGGGCCACCGATCCGGGTGCGGGGATGGCGGCCGGTGGACCGGCAGGGGGGCTGGCTCCGAGTGGAAGCGATGCGCCGGACATCTTTACGGCGGTGCAGGAGCAGCTTGGGTTGAAGCTAGTTCCGGCGAAGGAGCAACTGGAGATTGTGGTGATTGATCAGATTGAGCGGCCTTCGGAGAATTGAGGGTTTTGGCTTGGGAATTTGAAGAAACGCAGATTCCCTTCGGGAATGACAAAAAATGAGGGGCGTTTGCGGCGGGGTTGAGGAGGATGCTGAAAATGGCAGTTGCGGCCTGGGAAGAGAAGGCCCGGGGCTGAAGCCCCTTTTCGTTGCGCGGTTTAGCGCAGGGCTAAAGCCCTGCGCTAATCCCAAAGACAGGGTGGAGACTTTTGCAGCAACCTCTGAAGCCCAGCCCCTTCAAAACAAAGGCTGCGTTCTGCTGAGAGTGGTGGCGTTACTTAATGCAAACGCAGATTCCCTTCGGGAATGACAAAAAATGGAAGTTTTGGAATGGCAGAAAATAAGGGGCGACCCGAAGGAAGTATGAAGGCCCCGAAACCGTTTTGCGATTTCGAGGCCATCAGATTGCAGACGGCCCGTAAGCCGAATTCTGTTTTAGACGATCATTCCTCTACGCGACGCATCGCTGCGACGCTTTAGCAACCTACCCGCAGGTTCCGGCCCTCTTTCGAGTCTCTCCGCCTGGGCGCATCGGGCCGATACGCCGTTGCCGCCTGAAGAGAAGCGGCAATGTTCCTGCCTATTTGGTCTTGCTCCGTGTGGGGTTTACCCTGCCGCGTTCATTACTGAATGCGCGGTGCGCTCTTACCGCACCTTTTCACCCTTACCCTGCGCGTCGTGCGGATTGGCCGAGGCCGATCCATCGTGCGGGGCGGTTCATTCTCTGTTGCACTTGCCGTCCAGCCGCCTTTACGCGGCCGTCCCGGACGTTATCCGGCACACTGCCCTGCGGAGTTCGGACTTTCCTCCCCCGCCCGAGACCCTGCGATCCGGGCGGCAGCGATCATCCAGCCGCCTGCTCTTTTCAGTGTACCGCTTTTATGAGGAAAAACCACGGTTTTTCCATCCAAAGCCAAGCCACACTGATCTGCCCGGGTCAGGGCTTTATGGCTTCCATGACCATGCTCTTCCATAGATATGGAAAGCGGCCAGAACCGTGGAATTGCAGCTTCTCGAAGCCCGATTCCGTCATCAGGGCCGACATGGTCTTTCGGCTGAAGAACTTGATGTGACCGCCGTCAAACAAGGGATTTAAGTGCTTGTCCCATCCGCCCGCGAGTGAGAGCGTGACGTTCTTCAGGTAGCCGTGATAGGGCGTGGTGCAAATGAATTTACCCTTGGACGAGGTCGCTGCGTAGCATCCGGCCATGAAGCTTCTGGGATCGTACAGGTGCTCAATGACTTCAGCGCTGTAGACCAGATCGAAGGGTTCCTCGCCCAGCCGTTCAAGGATGTGTTTGTCCGCAGCTAAAACTTCAAACCTTCCCGCCGGGCAGCTTTTGCGTGCGATCCGAATGCCTGCTTCGGCAAGGTCTACTCCAACCACCGAGTGACCGCGCCGGGCAAACTCAGCCGCGACGGAACCATTACCGCAACCGATATCGAGGATTCTGGAGCGAGGTGGAAGATCGCCGGACAGGCTCAAGAGACTCGGAAGGAGATACGCATGAGCGCCACGCAATCCGGAGGCCGTGTAGTTGCTTGACTCGAGAAACGCTGTCTCTGTCGTCATGAGGAGCAAGTTATCACACTTCCATTACACTCCCTGCTACTTTCCGCTGTTCGTCGAACATATTATTGTCCTCGTCAAAAAAATATTGCCATTCGTAACGGCCTCGCGTCGCAGGAGGAGGACTGGTAGGCTCGAATCTGCGGGGTAAAAGGCGCAGGCATGGAGTTCAAAGAGGCGGTCAAGATCGCGTTGCAGTCGCTGTGGGCGAACAAGCTGCGCTCCATTCTTACGCTGCTTGGCGTGGTGATCGGCGTGGCCAGCGTGATTGCCGTGGTGACCCTGGTGAATGGCGCGAACACCTTTGTTACAACCAAGTTCACGAGCTACGGGGCCGACGTCTTTACGGTTTCGAAGATGCCCGCCATCATTACGAACTCGGAGGATTACGAGCGGTTCCAGAAGCGCAAGGACATCCTCGTCCCGGATTATCTGTACATCAAGCAGAACTGCAAACGCTGCACGGGCATTGGCGCGCAGCAGGCGACTGCGGGCAAGATTGTGCGCGGTACGGAGTCGGTGACGGATACGAACATTCGGGGATATACGTCGGAGATGCCCGCGTTGCAGAACCTGAACATTGTGCAGGGGCGCGGCTTTACGGACTCGGACGAGGAGCACGCTTCGCGGGTGGCGATCATCGGCACGGATATTCAGGACCACTTGTTTGCGGGCGTCAACCCGATTGGGCAGGAGCTGCGGGTGGATGGGACTCCGTATACCGTGATCGGGATCAGCGAGAAGCAGGGGAGCACGTTCGGGGCCAGCCAGGATAACTGGGTCGCGGTGCCGCTGACGGCTTACCAGAAGAGCTACGGCACGGCGAAGACGCTGACGATCTACATCAAGGCCGGGGAGGCGGGGCAGGTGCTGGAGGATGCCGCCGACGAGGTGAGGGTGCTGGTGCGGTCGCAGCGGCATGATCTGCCGGGCGCGCCGGACTCGTTTGAACTGGATACGAACAATACGCTGGTGGGATTTTTCAGCACGATCACGCAGTCGTTCGGGGCGGTGGCGGGGGCGATTGCGCTGATCTCGCTGGTGGTGGGGGGCATTGTGATTATGAACATCATGCTGGTGAGCGTGACGGAGCGGACGCGGGAGATTGGAATTCGCAAGGCGCTGGGGGCGAGGTCGAGGGACATCCTGATGCAGTTTCTGATTGAGTCGGGGACGATGGCGCTGGTGGGCGGCGTGTTCGGGGTGCTTGGCGGGATTGCGGTGGCGCAGGCGGTCACGATCCTGGTGGGGTTCCCTTCGACGGTGGCTCTGTGGAGCGTTCTGGTGGGGTTGGTGATGGCTACGGCTACGGGGATCTTCTTTGGGGTGTATCCGGCGCGGAAGGCGGCGCAGCTTGACCCGATTGTGGCGCTGCGGGCGGATTGAGGAGCTTATGAGAATTGCCGATGCTAGGGAGACGGTCCGGATGGCGCTGGATACGCTGCGCACGAACAAGCTGCGGAGCGGGTTGACGATTCTGGGGATCGTGATCGGCGTGATGACGGTGATCGTGATCTCTTCGGTGGTGAATGGCCTGAATAACAATGTAGCCAGCCTGGTGGAGTCGCTGGGGTCGAATGTGCTGTTTGTGTTTCGCTTTCCGGTGTTCGGGCAGCGGCCTACGACGGAGATGCTGACGCGCAAGCAGCTTACCTACGACGACGCGATGGCGATGAAGGCCCTGCCGCATGTCGTGGCGGTGTCGCCTGCGTTGCAGTACACGGACAATACGGCTCCGGGGCGCGGCGGTACGACGTCGATCAAGGCGGGAAGCAGGAAGATGCAGAACACGATTCTGCAGGGAGATACGCCTTCGGAGAAGGACGTGACCGATCTGGATGTGCGCGAGGGCCGGTTCTTCGATGAGTTCGACCAGCAGCGGTCGGCGCGGGTGGCGGTGCTGGGCAGCGACACGGCGGACGAGCTGTTTCCGGGGCAGAGCGCGGTGGGCAGAGAAGTGGAGGCCGCGGGGCTGGTGTTTACCGTGGTGGGGGTGCTGGCTCCGCAGAAGCAGGCGTTTGGCGGAGGGAAGAATCCGCAGGACAACAAGGCGATGTTTCCGATTACGACGTTCCACCATATTCACCCGGAGCAACTCGATTACTGGATCAGCCTGAAGTACGACGATCCGAAGAACCGGCCGCTGGTGGAGGATGAGCTTACGGAGTTGCTGCGGAGGCGGCGGCGCGTGGCGAATGCGGCCCCGGATAATTTTGCGATCTTCGGGACGGACTCGCTGACGCGGCTTTGGAACGAGATTACGGGCGGGCTGTTTCTGCTGCTGTTCGCGCTTTCGAGCGTGGCGCTGCTGGTAGGCGGCGTGGGCGTGATGAACATCATGCTGGTAAGCGTGACCGAGCGGACGAGGGAGATCGGCGTGCGGAAGGCGATTGGGGCGAGCAGGCAGACGATTCTGGCGCAGTTCACGCTGGAGGCGATGACGTTGTGCGCGGTGGGAGGGCTGATCGGCGTCTTTCTCGGCAGCGCGATTGCGCTGGGGCTGCACTTTCTGCTGCCGTCTCTGCTGTCGCCGCTGTGGATTGCGGCGGCGTTCGCCAGTTCCTGCGGGATCGGGCTGCTGTTTGGGATCTATCCGGCGTGGAAGGCGGCTAACCTGAACCCCATTGAGGCCTTACGGTATGAGTGAGCAGCGTGCCGGTTCGGTAAACTAAGAGCATGGCCATTGCGATTGAGGCGATCACAACTCTGCTGACCGTCGCGGGCTTGTTCTATCTGCTGCTGGCGTTGTGGGGAGCGCGTGACTTTGTTCACTCTTGGCAGAAGCATCGCCGCGACGTTGGATATACGCCGGATGTCTCGATTCTGAAGCCGGTGAAGGGCGTTGACCCGCGGATGTATGCGGGATTTGTGAGCCATTGCAGGCAGCAGTATGGTGGGCAGTTCGAGATTCTCTTTGGCGTGAGCAGGCTGGATGACCCGGCGGTGGTGGAGATCGAGCGGCTGCGGGCGGAGTTTCCTGAGGTTGCGGTGCGGCTGATCGAGTGCCCGGAGAGGCTGGGGACCTCGGGCAAGGTGAGCAACCTGATCCAGATGCTGCGCGAGGCCCGGTTCGAGCATGTTGTGATCAACGACAGCGATATTTATGTTGCTCCGCAGTACCTGGCGCGGGTGATGGCCTGCTTTGCCGACCCGCAGGTGGGGCTGGTGACGGCTCCGTACATTGGGCGCACGGGAGAGCGGGGCGCGCTGACGGTGTGGTCACGGCTGGAGGCGCTGGGGATCTCGACGGACTTCTTTCCGGGGGTGCTGAGTGCGCGCAAGCTGGAGGGCGGGATTCGGTTCGGGTTGGGATCGACGCTGGCTACGACGAAGACTGCGCTGGAGAGGGCTGGAGGGCTGGAGGCGCTGGTGGAGTGTCTTGCGGACGACTATGAGATGGGCGTGAGGATCGCTGGGGCGGGGCTTCGCGTGGAGTTGTGCGCGGAGGTGGTGGAGACGTCGGTTCCGGCGTATGGGTTCCGCGGGTTTGTGGAACACCAGTTGCGGTGGGCACGCTCGACGCGGGACTCGCGCAAGCTGGGATATGTGGGGCTGGGGGTCACTTATGCTCTGCCGTGGGCGCTGGCTACCTGCGTTGCCAGTGGCGGCGCGTTGTGGAGCTTCTCGCTGCTAAGCCTGGTGCTGCTGGTGCGGATGGCGGTGGCGCTCACGGTGGGGGTGGGGATTCTGCAGGATGGTCAGGTGCTGCGCGATCTGTGGCTGCTGCCGTTGCGCGACCTGTTCGGGCTTGGGTTCTGGATATGGAGCTTTGCCGGGGACACGATCATTTGGCGGGGGGAGCGGTTTCACCTGCGGGATGGGCGTCTGACGCCGGTGCAGTAGACGGCGTGGTTTCCTCGTTGCTGAGGATCTCCTTGCCGCCGCTCTGGGAGATGAAGTAGGTTGGTTGGCCGCCGAGGTCGGGGAGAGGCTGGGAGAGATCCTGCCATAGGAAGACGCGCTGCTTGCCGGCCCAGCGGAGCTTGATGGAATCCTTGTCCTCGAAGATGCGGGGAGCGTCGGGGAAAAAGGAGCCATACCAGAGGTTGGAGCTGCGGCCTTCGAGGATGTGGAGGTCGTCGCGCCGAAGGTAGAAGCCGAGCGTGCTGGCGCTCTCGTACTCGCCGTGGATGATGATGAGGTCGGTGGGCTTGAGGACGTGGGCGAGGTCGTCGGCCAGTTGGCGCGAGGTCAGGACGGGGGAGAAGATCTGGAGGCCGATGTGCGCTGCCATCAGGAAGGCGAAGGTGGCGGCGGTGAGCCAGAGGTTGCCGAGGTGGGGACGGTAGTTGCGGCGGTAGAGCCAGCTTGCGAAGGGGCCGCCGAAGAGGGCGAGCGCGGTGATGAGGAGCGGGGTGCGGAAGGCTCCCATAGCCTGGCTGTTGAGGTCGAGGAAGTGGCCGAAGGAGAGGGCGTAGTCGCCGGGGTTCTGCCGAAGCAGGGAGGAGAGGTCCACGCCGGGGGGCGGCGGAGTGGCGTGCAGGACGAAGAAAAGGGCGATCAGCGCTACAAGTGAGCCGAGGACGAGCAGCACGGCGGAGATACGCTGGCCGGACTGCACGAGAGGGTTGGGCACGGCGAAGGACTCGGCTTCGGCGGCTTCGTTGTGCAGCCAGACGGCGAGGAGCAGGGCGAGCGCGGGCAGGGAGGGCAGGACGTAGTACTCCTGCCGGGTGGAGAGGCTGAAGAAGAGCAGAGGCACGGCGGTCCAGACGCCGAGGAGGAGGAGAGTGCTTTCGGCGGCGGTGAGGGTGCGGAGGGAGATGCTCGGGCGGAAGGCCTTGCCCCAGGGAACGGCGGCGAGGGCGCGGAAGAGGAAGGCGCTCCAGGGCATGAGCCAGACGAGGAGGAGTCCCCAGAAGAGGACGAGCGGGACGGTGTCGTAGTCGCGGGGAACGCGGAGGTTGAGGTAGCGGAGCAGGTGCTCGTTGACGAAGTAGAACCAGAACCAGCCGTGGACGTTGCCGTCGGTGGGCTGGGGGACGGACCAGTGTCCGTGAGAGAAGGCGAGGTTGCCGGGGTCTCCCTGGGTGGGATTGGCGAGGCCGATGAGGACGTGCCACGGCGCGGCGATGGCGAGGAAGACGCCGATGCTGGAGGCGGGCTCAAGCTGGCGCAGGCGGTCGAGCGCTCCGAGGACGCTGCGGCGCGTGAGGCGCAGGTGGATGGCGACGATGAGAACGGGGAAGAGAATGCCGATGAGTCCCTTGGTAAGGACGTTCAGGGCGCAGCAGGCGGCGAATCCCCAGCAGAGGAGGTAGTTGGGCTCGTGTTGCTGCTCGGTGAGCCAGTAGCAGAGTAGGGCGAGGGTGAGCCAGAGGCAGACCATCGCGTCGGGTATGGTGATGCGGGTGAAGATGAAGGTGCCGAAGCTCGATAGCAGGATAAGCGCAGCGTAGAACCCTGCGCGTGTGGACCGGAAGGCACGGCGGGCGAAGAGTTCGATGGCCAGGGCGAGCGCGAGGACGGTGAAGGCCAGGGGAAAGCGGGCGGTGGAGGTGTGGACGCCGAAGAGCTGGAAGCTGGTAGCCATGCTCCAGTAGAGGAGAGGGGCCTTTTCGAGGTAGCGGATGCCGTTGGCGTAGAGGGTGATCCAGTCGCCGCGGGTAATCATCTCGCGGGCGACCTCGGCGTGGACGGAGTCGGCGTCGTCGAGCAACGGAGGCGTGAAGAGGGCCACGCCGAAGTAGAAGAGAAACCAGAGGCTGATCAGGATCAGGCGATTTCGCTTCAGCTCGTTCCGTGGGGAGGGAATCTGCATGGAAGATTCGGACACTCTGAAAGTTTACGTGAGGCGGGTCCTGCCGAACCGCCCGCCTGCGCGGCGGGCGGGCGTTTGCACGCATTTTTAAGGCTTCGCTTGGGCCTCCCGTTGGTCGGCTGGTGAATTCTTCCGCCGACCAACGCGAAGCTCGGTACCGCACGAAGTGCCCCGGCGTCAGGGAGTATTTGCCAGCATTGAGGCCAAAAGCGCGGTGCGAGGGACGAGGTGCTCGATCAGAACGGACTCGTGCGGGGCGTGGGCTCCGTCGCCGACGGCTCCCATGCCGTCGAGCGTGGGGACGCCGAGCGCGGCGGTGAAGTTGCCGTCGGAGCCGCCGCCGGTGGCGGCCTCTTCGAGCCGGAAGCCAATCTCAGAGGCGAGGCCGCGGGCTTTCTTGAAGAGTGCGATGGTTCCCGCGCTGCGTTCCATGGGCGGGCGGTTGATGCCGCCGGTGATGGTGAGCTTGCAGTGGGGGTCGGAGGGCTTGAGCCTGCGGAAGAGCCTTTCGACGTAGGCAGCGTCGGCCAGCCGGGCGATGCGGACGTCGACCTCGCAGTGTGCCTCCGATGGAACGATATTGGATCGCGTGCCACCAGCAATCACTCCACAATTCACCGTCAGTTTGCGCGCCGGATTTGTGAAGTTTGCGATGGTCTGGACCTGTTTTGCCAGCTCCAGAACCGCCGAATGACCCTTTTCGAAGTCCACGCCGCTGTGTGCGCCGACACCCGTAACTTCAACAAAATAATGGCCTACTCCCTTGCGGGCGGTCTTGTAGGCAAGCCCCTGCGCGGGCTCCAGCACGAAGACCGCCTCGGAGCCAAGAGCAATTTTCTCCGTAATCCCTCGCGAAACCGGACTCCCCACCTCCTCATCACTGTTAATCAGGAGGGTGACGGGGCGAGCTAACTTCAACTCCCGTAAGGTACTTATGGACGCTAGTGCCATGACGACACCGGCCTTCATGTCGAGCACGCCGGGGCCGAAGTAGCGTCCATCGGCCTCGCGCCAGGGCATGTTTTTGAGAGTGCCGATGGGCCAGACGGTGTCGAGATGGCCGAGGAGGAGGATGGGTTTGCGGGAGGAGCGGTGGCCAAAGCGGAGTTCGAGGACGTTGCCGAAGTCTTTTTGTTTGTGTATTTTGGCTTTGGCTCCGAGGGCCAGGGCGTAGCGTTCGGCGATGGCCATGGCTGCGTCAACCGCTGGCTTGTCGTCGCTTGGGGACTCCTGGCTGACCAGCTCGTGGAGGGTGGCACGAATCCATTCGTGTTTCGATTCGACATGGCGGAGGATCGCTTTTGGGTCCATGGAGGCATGTTATAGCAGGCAAAAAGGGTTGGTTTGCAGAGTGTTGCGTGGGAAGATGTTGAATTTAGGGCAATTCCGCGACAGAAGTGTTGCATTTTTGCCACATTTACCTTTGCGTGGATTTTTGTAAAATGAGGATCGCTGCGCGGGAGACCTAGATTCGTGGCATTGGAAGCTCATTTCGAGCAGACAATTCGGGCAGAGATTGCGTTCAGCGGCGTGGGCCTGCATAGCGGGGTTCCGGTTTCCATGCGGCTGGTTCCGGCTCCGGCTGGCTCCGGTATCGTCTTTCGACGCACAGACTTAGACAACTTTGAGATCGCTGCGATCGGGCGGAATGTCGCCAAGGTGAGCTATGCGACGAGCTTGATGCGGCAGAGCGTGCTGATCCAGACGACGGAGCATCTGCTTTCGGCGCTGATCGGGACGGGCGTGGACAACGTGATCGTCGAGGTCGATAACCTGGAGGTTCCGATCCTTGACGGGAGTGCGCTGCCTTATGTGCAAGCTTTTCATTCGGTGGGACTTAAGAAGCAGCGGCGGAAGCGGGAGTACCTGAAGATTCTGAAGGAGATCGAGGTCCGGGACGGATCGAAGTTTATCGGGGTCTATCCTGGGCGGGGGTATGGGATTGAGTACACGATTGATTTCCCGCAACCCATTGGATATGAGACATTTCGGGGCGATCTGGCGGGTGGGGACTACGCGAAATTAATTGCTCCGGCGCGGACGTTCGGGTTCAAGGAAGATGAGCCGATGCTGCGGGACATGGGGTTGATTCGCGGGGTTTCGGACGAAAGCGCGATCATCCTTTCGCGGCAAGGTATTGAAAATGGGCCACTTCGGTTTGACGATGAGTTTGTGCGGCACAAGGTGCTGGACCTGATTGGGGACCTAGCGCTGGCGGGGCGGAGGATTCAGGGCCGGGTGGTGGCCGAGAGGGCGGGCCATGCGATGCATACTGCTCTTGTACAACGACTTATGAGGGACCGGTCGGCGTGGGAGCTGGCCTGTGGGTACGATGAAGTTGCGGATCCGGAGCTGGTGGGAGCGTTGTTGCAGCCGGTTACGGTTTAGTGGGATTTCCGGTTATTTTTGATGGTGCGGTGGCTGGTTTCCGGTGGGTGGGATACGGTTGGCAGGCGGTGGGTGCTTGATGGGGTTGGCGGCGATTGCGCTGGGGTCGAACCTTGAGTCACGGTTTGGGGGGCGCGAGGCGAACCTGACGGAGGCGATTCGGCGGCTGGCGGAGCTGGGTGAGGTGCGGGCGGTCTCGGCGTTTTATGACACGGAGCCGGTGGGGTATGTGGATCAGCCACGATTTTTGAATGGGGCTTTGGTGCTGGAGACCGGGCTGGCTCCGGTGGAGCTGATGCGCGGGCTGCTGGAGGTGGAGCGGGAGATGGGCCGGGTGCGCGAGGGGGTGGCGGCTAAGGGGCCTCGGGTGATCGATCTGGACCTGCTGCTGTATGGGGACGCAGTGCTGGAGACGCCGGAGCTTACGCTGCCGCATCCGGCTATGGCGGAGCGGAGATTTGTGCTGGAGCCTTTGGCGGAGATTGCTTCGGGGTGGATGCATCCGGTGTTGGGGATGTCGGTGGGAGCTTTGTTTGAGCGTTTAACGGCGTAACGGTGATCGGAGGGATAAAGACTGATACGAGTTGACTGCGGATTTTGCGGAGTTGCATGGATTTAAAGCAAAGGCAAAAGCGATAGATCAAGTCGCTTCGCCCTTCGGGCTTTGCTCCGGCCTTGCACCCCAGTGAACGAAAAGCTGTTCGCTGGGGACCCCGCAGTTTCGGCAAAGCGGTAGGCCGCTTCGCGGCGGGTTTTGAGGCCCAAGGCTAAAGCCTTGGGTTGCCTAGAAGCAACAGCAAAAACAACAGCAAACGCAGATTCCCTTCGGGAATGACAAACAAAAACAAACAACAGCAAGAACAACGACAAAAGCAACGGCTTATGGGCTTGGATTGAGCATGGGTAGAGAAGCGGGTTTCTCCGCTTCGCAGCGCGATGAGGCTGCGCCGCTCCGGTCGAAATGACGGAGCTTGAGGTGATTGGAAGAAAGACAAAGCAAGAGCAACGACAACTGCAACTGCAACTGCAAAACAAAGGCAACCGCAGGTCCTTCGACTGCGCCTCTCGCGATGAGGCTGCGCTGCCTCGGTCGAAATGACGGGGGTTGGGGTGGGTGGAAGAAGGACAACAGCAACGGCGATCGGTGGCTGGGTAGAGGGTTGCATTTCCATCTTAGCGGCGATGAAGCCGTCGCGAAGATGGGCCTGGTTTTGTGGCCAGGGTTACTCTGTTCGCAGGGCTTGCATGGGGTCGGTGGAGGCGGCGCGTTGGGCTGGGATGAGGCCGGCGATTGCGGCTGCCAGCGTCAGGGTGGCGATTGCTGCGGCCATGATGGATAGGTTGAAGCCGGTCATGTTGTAGAGCTGGGATTTTATGTAGCGCGTGCAGAGCAGGGCTATGGGGATTCCTATGGCCAGTCCGATGGCGGTTTGCAGAATTGCTCCGCGCATTACCATGGCTACTACTTCTTTGCGGTTGGCGCCGAGCGCCATGCGGATGCCTATCTCTGAGGTTCGGCGGGCTACTGTGTAGGAGGTTACGCCGTAGAGTCCTAGCGTGGCTAGCAGGAGAGCAAGTGCGCCGAAGAGGGACATCAGTTGGGCGATCATGCGGTCTTCCTTGAAGTTGTCCGCGATCTGCTGGTCAAAGGTCTGGAACTTGATGACGGTCAGGTTTGGGTTAAGGGCGGCGAGGGTCTTTCGGGTTATGGCTTCCATGTCGTTGATGGGTTGGTCGGTTTCGAGGACGAGCGCTCCGGCATAGAGGGACTGGTTCCTGGAAGGACTTTTGTCGCTTGCCGGGAGTTGCGTTATCGGCACAAAGTACATGCTGTGATCTTTCCAGCGGGCATTGGTGTAGGCGGTATCTTCCACTACGCCGACGATCTCATAGTCTCCGGCCGAGTCCGGCCCCAATGCGCCGAAGTGGTGGCCGAGGGGATATTCTCCTGGCTTGAAGAGCTTCTTTACGAATGCCTGATTGACGACGGCTACCGCGGGAGCAGTGGATGTGTCCTGCAGGCCGATTCCGCGCCCCATCAACACGTGTGTTCCTACTGCATCGAAGTATTCTTCATTTGCCCTATTCATGTCGGCACCATTATCGGTAAGGCGATCCGTTTTCCCCTGTATATAAACGCTGTCGCTCCAGAAGTTGTTTTCCATGGGCGTAAACCTGCTGATGCCGACTTTCCTGACTCCTGGCACCGAGTGGAAGATCGACCATTGTTCGGTAGAGCGCCTCGGTTTGTGTTGGGGCGTAGCCTGCTGCGCGTATGTTGAGGTGGGCGATGTATCGGTTTCTGCTGTCGAGTTTCAGGTCGATATTCTGGAGGTTGATGAGGCTTTGGGAGAAGAGCCCGGCGCCTACGAGCAGCACGAGCGAGAGGGCAGTTTGGAAGATGACCAGTCCGCGCTGGAGGAGGGAGGCGCCTGCCGTTGTAGTGCGAGTTCCGCTGCGGAGTGCATCCGCCGGGTTTGCGTGGGAGGCGATCCACGCGGGCGCTACGCCGAAGACGATGCCGGTGAGGAGGGAGAGTCCGCAGGCAAAGAGCAGCACAGCGCCGGAGGGGCTTGCGTTGATGGGGATACTTTGCGCGTTGGGGGAGGCCATCGCGAGCAGCATGTGGGTTCCGGCGTAGGCAACGATGAGACCTGCCATGCCGCTTAGTCCGGCCAGCAGGATGCTCTCTGTGAGGAGCTGCCGGATGACTCTTCCGCGCAGAGCGCCTAACGCTATTCGGACGGAGATTTCTGCGTGGCGCTTCATTCCGCGAACGAGCAGCAGGTTGGCGATGTTGGCACAGGCGATGAGGAGCACGAGGCCGGAGATGGTCATGAGGAACTTCAGGTCTGAGGCGTACTTCTGCTGCATCTCCTGAACGCCGCTGCCGCCGGGCGTCAAGACTACGTGAGTCTTTGCCAGAAGTTTCTTGCCTTGTTCGGTTGAAAAATCCGGACTGGACGCGAAGGACTGGCGTACCAGCGTGCTCAATTTCTGCTGTAGAGGGGCCATTGCTACGCCGGGTTTGAGGCGTCCGATGATGTAGAGCCAACGCTGGTCGGGATCGTTCACGTAGGCGGCGCTTGCCAGCGTGGGCAAGGGGGCGATGGGGAGATAGAGGTCGGGCGGCGTGAGCGAGAGGCGGTCGCCGTAGAAGCCTTTTGGAGCGATTCCAATGATGGTGACGGGTTTGGTGTTGACCCAGAAGGTGCTGCCTACGATGGAAGGATCTCCTGCATAGTCGTGCTGCCATGTTTGGTAGCTCATGACGGCGGTTATGGGTGCTCCGATTACGTCGTCTGCATCGGCGAGGAGACGCCCTGCCTGTGGGTGTAGTCCGAAGGTTTGGAAGTAGTTTCCAGAGACGAACTCACTGACGACGGAGCGCGGGTTTTCCTGGCTGCCTTCTCTCCTGATGATGACGGAGATGATCCAGGATTCCATGGCGGCCAGCTCCTGAAACTCCGGCGCATTTTTCTTCAGTTGCAGGTAGGTTTCGGTCGGGAACAAGGCGTAATCGCCGTTCCCTCGCTTTCCTTTCCAGACGCCAGTCTCGTTGTTGTCGCCGAGGCGGATGAGGGTTTTGGGGTCGGCTACGGGGAGGCTTTTCAGGAGCACGGCGTTTACTAGCGTGAAGATGGCGGCGTTGGCCCCGATGCCTAACGCCAGCGTCAGTATGGCCGTGATGGTGAAGCCCGGTGTTCTGGTTAACTGCCGCAGCGAGAAACGGATGTCCTGAATTAGGCTCGCGATCATTGTTCTCTCTCCGATATTCGTGCCTGATTGGCTTTATCGCTCCGATGGTATGTGAGGATCGTGGAGTTTCTCTATCGGAGAAAGCACGTAGATGTCCAAAATCATAGGTGCTCCGATTCCATGATTTGTTTGGTTTACGAGAGATGGCTTAGGGCGGGAGTGTCCGTAAATATGATTCGATGTCCGGTGCTGGACAGTTCTTTATGGGATGAGGGTGAATTGCTGGATGGCTATGCGGGCTCCGGCGATGGGGGCGGTGGTGGGGCGGAGGATGACGGTGATCTGGTCGAAGGTGCGGCCTCGGGCGGAGGTTGGGATGGAGAAGCTTAGGGTTTCGTCGATGGGTGGGCGGTTTGGGCTGGGTTCGGTTTGATTTTGGGTGGAGGGTAGGACTTTGCTGCCTAGCGACAGGGTGTTGCCGGGCTGAGGGTTGGTTTGGGATTTGGTCTGGGTGGCGGTGGTGGTTAGCAGGAGTTCGATGGAGATGGGGCCGGTGCGGTGGTCGGCATTGCGGAGGGTTACGTGGATGGCGCTGCAGCAGTCGGTGTGGAGTGCGGTGTCGAGGCGTTGATGGGCCTCCATGATGAGGGGGGCTGGGTCGGTGGAGAGGATGTGGCGTTTGATGGGGTCGCCGTGGACGACGCGGGCGTCGCGGCGGGGGCGCGGGTCGGGACGCTTGAAGTACCAGTAGGCTCCGTCGAAGGGGATGATGACGGGTTTGAGGAAGGCTCCGCTGGTTTGGAATGGGGCTTTGGATGGCGGCGGGGGGATGGTGCGGGCTTTGGGCTTTGCGGGGGCCAGGAGGATGATGCCGGAGTATGAGGTGTCGGGGTGGGCGTTTGCGGCGGAGTGTTGTGGGGTGGGGGTGTCGGGCCGGGGTTGGAGGAAGGCGAGGATGCCTTCGGCTATGCGATGGGCGGAGAGAAAGGGCAGGAGTGCGATGAGGGTGAAGAGGATTGCGGGGATGGAGCGGCGGAGAAGGTTGGACGGGCTGGGTAGGTTGAGATGGTGCCGGGGTGGCCAGAGCCATACGGCTAGAGAGGCGGCGAAGGAGAAGAGGGTTCCGGCGAGGTAGGGATGGTTGAAGAAGAGGGTGGCGAGGCCGATCTGGACGGCGATGGAGATGAGGGCGGCGGGGAGAAGGGCGTGGATGAGGGGTTTGGGCTCGGGAGATTGGAAGAGGAGCGGGGTGGGGATGGTGGTGGGTGTTGGTTCTGAGTTGGCGGTTGCTCGTTTGAGGTAGAGGGTGCTCAGGGTGGCGATGATGGAGAGGATGAAGGCCGTCCATAGGGATTTTTGCTGGATGAGGAGGGCCAGCAGGGGGAGCCATGCGATGGGAGGCCATGTGTCGGCGATGGTGGGAAGGACGTCCAGTTCGTTGATGAGGGTGTTGCGGAGGAACCAGATGGTGAAGGCGTGGATCAGGATTGCGGCGAGGATGAGGAAGAATGCGAGGGCGGCGAGGGCAGGCCATGAGAGCGAATGGGGTCGGAGAAGGGAGGTGAGGAGGAAGAGGGTGGTTCCGGTGAGGAGGAGGCTGGCGACTAGGGGCAGGGCTGCTTCGGGCAGGATTTGGGGAGAGTCTTCTGCGATGTGATCCATCGTTTCTCCCGTGGGATGGAGTGGTATGCAGCATAGCATGTTGGCGGATTTTGGCTGGGCTTCGCTTGGCTTTATCTCAACGGCAACGGCGATAAGTTAGTCGCTTCGCCCTTCGGGCTTTGCTCCGGCCTTGTACCCCAGCGAACGAAAAGCTGTTCGCCGGGGACCCCGCAGTTTCGGCAGAGCGGTGGTCGCTGCGCGACGGCTTTTTGACTCGGGGCAGGGGAAGGAAGGCATACCCCAAGGGCTGAAGCCCCCTTTTTTCGCTTGGCGGGGAGACCCAAGGCTGAAGCCTTGGGGTACCTGGAAGCAACGACAACGACAAAACAACAGCAAACGCAGATTCCCTTCGGGAATGACAAACCTAAAAACAAGCAACAGCAACAGCAAGACAGGCAACGGCTTATGGCCTTTGGTTGGGTATGGGTAGAGAAGCGGATTTCTCCGCTTCGCAGCGCGATGAGACTGCGCTGCTTCGGTCGAAATGACGTGGGTTTGGGGGGAGGAAAGGACAATGGCAACAGCGGCGATAACGGCAACGGTGGCTACTGCGATGGCTTATGGGGTGGGATGATATAACGGCTTCGCGCTTTGTTCGTGAGCTGGAGTGGGTGGTTGCGGTGAGATTTCATATTGGGTTTGGGGTCTTGGGCGGTAGGCTGCTGTTGGGTTTGCTTGAGTGGTTTTGAAGGAGAGGCTTGTGACTGGTGCGGCGGAGCGGTTTCGTGAGGGGCAGGAACGGCGGAAGTTGATGCGGCGGGCGGACCATGGTTCCTGGAAGGTGGGGGAGCGTAAGGTCGATGCGCTGAAGCTGCTGGCGGCGGCGGAGAAAGGGCGGATTCCGGCGCTGGTGCTGCGGAAGCGGGAGTTGATGGCGGCGTCGCCGTTCGGGTACTTTCGCGGGGCGGTGCCGGTGATGGCGTATGACCTGTCGCTGATGGGGAATACGGGGATCTTCTGCCAGTTGTGCGGGGACGCGCATGTGAGGAACCTGGGAGCGTTTGCGGCTCCGGATGGACGACTGACGTTCGATGTGAATGACTACGATGAGACGATTGTGGGGCCGTTTGAGTGGGACGTGAAGCGGATGGCGACGAGCCTGGTGCTGGCGGCCCGCGGAACGGGGATGAAGGATGCTCGGTGCACGGACGTGGCGATGCTGTTTCTGGAGACGTACCGGACGATGATGGCGGAGTTTGCGAAGATGCCGGTGCTGGAGGTGGCGAGGTACCAGGTGCATCGTCTGGATGAGGTATCGCCGGTGGAAGGGATTTTGAAGATCGCGGAGAGGGCTACGCCGCTGCATAGCCTGTCGGCCTTGACGGAGGTGGTGGAGAAGAAGACGAGTGCGGCGAAGGGAACGGAGACGCAGCCGGAGAAGAAGGCGGGCCCGGATGGGGGGAAGGAGAGGGTGTTCAGGTCGGACCCTCCTTCGTTGACGCGGGTGGATGGCGAGTTGGCGGCGAAGGTGATGCGGTCGTTGAAGAAGTATGAGGAGACGCTGCTGCCGGAGCGGAGGCACTTTCTGGCGCAGTACAAGGCAGTGGATGTGGCGTTCAAGGTGGTGGGGACGGGGTCGGTGGGGCTGAGGGATTATTGCGTGTATATGCAGGGGAATGGGAAGAGCGATCCGCTGTTTCTACAGGTGAAGCAGGAGGTGGCTTCGGGGTATGCGCCTTATATCGAGCGAGCCACGGGACGGAAATTGAGCGGGGCGAAGGTCCATCAGGGCCAGAGAGTCGTAGAGGGGGAGAGGGCGATGCAGGTGCAGTCGGACCCGTTCCTGGGATGGACTTCGATGGATGGGAGGGACTACATGGTGCGGCAGTTGAACGATCATAAGGCGTCGATTCAACTGGATAGCCTGAAGCCGGTCTGGCTGATGGAGTATGCGGGGGTGTGCGGGGAGATTCTGGCGCGGGGACATGCGCGGGCGGGAGATAGCTCGCTGATGGCGGGATATCTGGGGAACTCGGCTCGGTTCGATGAGGCGGTGACGGAGTTTGCTATGGCTTATGCGGACCAGACGGAGAGGGATTGGAAGGAATTGGTTGGGAGTTTGAAGAAAGATACAAAGGCGTAACGGTGATCAAAGGGATTTTAAAAGGCGATAAAGGCTGATTTTAAAGACTTTCGACCGTGGATTTTTATGGATTTAAAGGCAAAGGCGGGATTTAAAACAACAGCAACTCCAAACGCAGATTCCCTTCGGGAATGACAAACAAAAAACGGTAATAGCAGCAGTAATTTTTATAGTTAGGTTGTTTTTGGGAGAGTGGGTTTGGTGAGATTGTTTCGTGGCTTGCGACCGGTTCGTCGCGCTTCGGCGGTGCGCGATCTGGTGGCCGGGGTTACGTTGGCGGCTACGGATATTCCGCAGGTGCTGGGGTATACGAAGATCGCCGGGACGCCGGTGGTTACGGGGCTTTATACGCTGCTGCTGCCGCTGGTGGCGTTTGCGGCGTTCGGGTCGTCGCGGTACCTGGTGGTGGCGGCGGATTCGGCCAGCGCGGCGATTCTGGCGGGTGGGGTGGGGGAGATGGCCTTGCCGGGCGAGGCGCGGTATGCGGCGCTGGCTGGGATGGTGGCGCTGATGACGGCAGGGTTTCTGCTGCTGGTGCGAGTGCTGCGGTTGGGGTTTATCGCGGACTTTCTTTCGCGCACGGTGTTGATGGGATTTTTGACGGGGGTGGGGTTTCAGGTCGGGATCGGGGTGCTGGGCGGGATGCTGGGGGTGGCGGTGCGTTCGCACAGGCCGGTGATGCAGTTGGTGGAGGTGGCGCGGGGGCTGCCGCGAGCTAGTTTGCCTACGATTGCGGTGTCGGTGGCGGTATTGGGAGTGGTGCTGGGGTTGAGGAGGGTTGCGCCTCGATTTCCGGCTTCGCTGCTGGTGGTGATGGGGGCGATTGCGGCGAGCGCGATGCTGGACTTTGCGGGGCATGGGGTTGCGACGATCGGGCCGGTGATGGGAGGGTTGCCGCATCTGACGCTGCCTCGGGTGGAGTGGCGGGAGATGGTGGCGCTGGCGGGGGTGTCGGCCTCGTGCGCGGTGATGATTCTGACGCAGAGCGCGGCTACGGCGCGGGTGTATGGGGCGAGGCATCACGAGGACATTTATGAGAACGACGAGCTGCTGGGGCTGGCTGCGGCGAATGCGGTGGCGGCGGTGAGCGGGACGTTCGTGGTGAATGGAAGCCCGACCCAGACGGCGATGGCGCAGGGGGCGGGCGCGAGCAGCCAGTTGGCGCAGATGACGACGGCGGCGGTGGTGGCGGTGGTGCTGGCGTTCTTTACGGGGCCGCTGAAGTTTCTGCCGCAGTGCGTGTTGAGCGCGCTGGTGTTCCTGGTGGCGATGAGCCTGATCGACCTGAGGGGGCTGGCGGGGATTCGGCTGGAGAGTACGCAGGAGTTTGCGCTGGCGGTGGCGACGGCGGTGGTGGTGGTGGGGATCGGGGTGGAGCAGGGGATTGTGCTGGCGATGATCGTGTCGCTGCTGAGGGTGGTACACCATAGCTACCATCCGGACAGCGGGGTGCTGGTGCCGGATGGGCAGGGGTCATGGGTGGTGACGCCGGTGGGAGCGGGGGTGGTGACGGAGCCGGGACTGGTAGTGTATCGATTTGGCGCGTCGCTGTTCTATGCGAACGCGGGGCGTTTTATGCAGGAGATGACGTGCCTGGTGGGGAGGATGCCTTCGGCGGTGCGGTGGATTGTGGTGGACGCGGAGGCGATGACGAATGTGGACTACTCGGCGGCGCGGGTGGTGATGGAGTTGAAGAAGAACCTGACGGACGCGGGGGTGGAGCTGGCGTTTGCGCGGGTGTCGTGGAGTTTGCAGGCGGACTTTGACAGGCATCACCTGACGGAGGTGATTGGAGCTACGAGGATCTTTCACCGGCTGCATGATGCGATGAAGATGTTTGCGTGGCTGCCTAAGGAATAGTTCGGTTTTCCTGAGATTTTTGTGTTGGGATGGGATTTGCAGCGGTCCGCGTCGTCCTGAGGGGGTTGGGCTGCGTCTCTTATGGGTTACGGGTTTTTGGAGGTGCGTGTTGCGTAGGGTTTTTATGGCGGCGATGTTGCTGGTACTGCCGGGTGCGGCGGGGGCGCAGAGCTCGGGCGTGGCGAAACAGATTGTGGAGAAGATGCTGGCCCATGAGAACGATCCGGGCGAGCATCGGAATCTGTATGCGTATTTCTCAGAAGAGCGGTCGGAGCGGACGGGTGGGCATCTCTGGCGGGAGCGAGTAGTGGAGACGGCGATTGGCCGGGTACGGATGCTGCTGGAGGAAGATGGGCAGCCGTTGAGCAATAACCGGATGGAGGAGGAGCGGAAGAAGCTGGTGGAGATCCTGGCGCATCCGGATGTGTTCCGTCGGCATGAGCAGTTGGCGAGGGACGATGAGCAGCACGCGGAGCAGATGTTGCTGCTGCTGAAGAAGGGATTCATGTTCGAGGAGCCGAAGCCGGAGGGGAAGGACCTGCGGATTGTGTATCGGCCTGATCCGGGGTATCAGCCGCAGACGATGGAGGAGCGGGTGCTGCATACGATGGTGGGGGCGATCCTGGTGGACGGCAGGACGATGGAGCTGCACAGGATGGAGGGCAAGGTTCCGGCGGATGTGAGTTTGGGATGGGGGCTGCTGGGAACGATCCATGCGGGGAGCAGCTTCAGCTCGGCGCATGAGATGGCTCCGGGGAATGAGTGGAAGGCTTCGCTGATCGATACGGCGATTCATGGGAAGGCGATGCTGTTCAAGGCGATTGGGAAGAACGAGCACACGGTTTGTCATGAGTTCCGGCTGGTGCCGGAGAATATATCGCTGGCGCAGGCGGTGGAGATGGTGGAGAAGGGTAGCTTTTAGCTGTTAGCTCCCGGCCTTTAGCTAAAAGCTAGGAGCTAACAGCTTTCTTAGGCGATTACTTCGAAGGGGCGCATCATGTCGTTGGCTTCGTGTTCGAGGATGTGGCAGTGGTAGAGGTATTTGCCGGGGAAGCCCTCGAAGTGGACGATGATGCGGGTGACCATGCCGGAGGGGCACTGGACGATGTCCTTCCAGCCCATCTCGTTGGGATCGGGCGGGGTGGAGTCGCCCACGTAGCGGAGCTGTTTTTTCTGGAGGTAGTCGGCGGTGTCGAAGGTGCGGCGGTCGAGGATCTGGAAGCGCACGAGATGCAGATGCATGGGATGGGTATCTTCGGTGAGATTGACGAACTCCCAGATCTCGGTGGTGTTGAGCTTCGGCTTCTCGGTGGTGGGCTCGTGCCAGCGCTTGCGGTTGAGGAGCATGAGCATGGAGTGCTCGTACTGATCCTGATAGTCGTGGAGGGTGATGGTGCGGGTGAGGATGGAGGAAGACTCCGGAGTGCGGTGGATGGGACGGATGGTTTTGGGGATGGAGAAGGTGGTGGGCTGGGTGGCGTGGGCGGCTACGCGGAACTGCATGAGGTCGATGCCGCCGTTGCTTAGATGGAGGGTCTTTCCGGCGGCGTGGCTGAAGTCGATGAGGATGTCGGCGCGCTCGGCTGGGGCGAGGGTGAAGCTCTGGAGCTGGACGGGCGCGGCGAGGAAGCCCTGGTCGGTGCCGATCTGGGTGATGGGGGAGTTGTCGGAGAGGCTGAGGCGGTAGAAACGGCTGTTGGCGACGTTGAGGGTGCGGAAGCGGTAGAGGCGCGGCTCGACTTCAAGGTAGGGGCGGATCTTTCCGTTGACGAGGAGGCCGTCGGCGCTGAACTCGGGAATCCACGGGTGTTCGGGATCGCCGGAGGTGGCGTAGTAGAGCTGGCCGTCGGCGGTGAAGTCGCGGTCGAAGAAGATGAGGGGAATTTCGTACTTGCCGCTGGGGAGGTGGAGGGAGTCCTCGACCTTGTCGCGGATGAGGAGCATTCCGAAGAGTCCGGCGTAGCTGTTGAGGCGGTTGATGCCCATAGCGTGATCGTGGAACCAGAGGGTAGCTGCCTCCTGATCCATGGGGTAGTGAGAGACGCGGCTCTTGCCGGGGACGTACCAGTCTTCGGGGTAACCGTCGTCCTGGGAGCGGGTTTTGGCTCCGTGGAGGTGGACGATGGCGCGGACGTCGGGGACGTCTTTGCCGCAGCCGTGCATGGAGTGGTCGATGGGGAGGAAGTGCTTGGTGGGGAGGTGGTTGATCCACTCGATGTCGAGGGGCTCGCCGCTGCGGGCTTCGATGATGGGAGCGATGGGGCCGGGGCCGTAGGTCCACATGCGGGTGGGGGGGACGTCGCGGTGTACCTTGACGTGACTCTCCTGCATGGTGAGGGAGGCGAAGCGGCGGCCGTTGCGGAGGGTGGGACGGAGAACCTGAGGGATGGGGAGCGGATCGACGAAGGGCGGGAGCTCCAGGGTGTGGAGCATGGGGGCGTGGCTGCCGGGGGCGCTGGGACGCGCCATCTGCATGTTCGCCATCTGTCCGAAGGAGCGTGAGGAGCCGTAGAGCAGGCCAAGAGCGGAGGCCTGTTGGAGGAAGGTTCGTCTGGATGAGGACAAAGCGGAAGACTCCGTGGGCCGAGGGGAGTGCGGCAAAGAAAATGGGTACGCATCCTGTGGATGCGTACCCCGATTGTAAGTCTGGTTTGTGAAGTTTCGGTGAATGGGTTAGTTGCCGCTGGTGACGGTACCCGTGGTCGGATCGAGCAGGACCGGGGTGGCGTTCGGGGCAGTCGCACCGTTGGAGAAGTCGAACATGCCGAGCAGCGAACCGGCGATGCCGTCGAAGGAGCCGGTGATGCGCGTGCCACCTACGTACAGGTCCTCGATGAAGCGCAGGACGGAGGCCTGGTCGGTGAGGGTGTGGTCGATGTAGTTCTTCTTCGCCCAGGGCGAGAGAACGATCAGAGGCTGACGCATACCGTAGCCGCAGCGGCCCTGAGCGTGGGGCTTGCCATCCCAGCCGGCGAGAGCGCTCTGCGAAGCCGAGGAGCTGATGCAGAGGTTGCTGCCGCTGACGGTGTCGGCCTTGGAGGCAGAACCGTTGATGAGGCTGGAGACGTGATCGTACCAACCGTCGGAGTCGTCGTAGGCGAGGATGACGACGGTGGAGGACCAGAACTGCGACTTCTGGATGGCGTTGACCATGTTGACAACGAAGGTCTGCTCGTCGAGCGGATCGGAGTTGCCGGGGTGAGCGTCCTGGAAGGCCGGGGCCTTGAGGAAGGTGACGGTGGGCATGATGCCAGCAGCGAGGGCATCGGTGAAGTCATGCGTGTCGTACTGGTGGTTGGCCGCATCGGTGGTACCGATGGCGGAGACCGACGAGGGACGCGCGTGGGTGGTGTTGCGGGTGGAGAGGTAGTACTGGAACGGCTGGTGGTGGGGAACGTAGTCGTTGGCGGTTGCCTTGTTGCTTCCAGAAGCTACGATGACCGAGGAGCGCGAGCAGCCGGTGGTGCCGTTAGCGTTGGTGATGCCGAGGTCAAAGCCGCCCTCGAACCATCCCCAGGTTACGTTGGCCTTGTTGAGGAGGTCGCCGATGTTCTGGCCGCTCATGCTGGTGTTCTTGCTGGTGGAGGAGCAGACATCGCCAGCCGGGTCGGCGTCGGAGATGAGGGCCTGACCGCCGTTGCCGTCATCAACAGCGGAGCTGCCGAGGTTGAGGGGGTTGAGAACACCATCGGTCTGGCCGGAGACGAGGTTGAGAGCGCCCTGGGTGGAAGGACCGAAGGTGCTGGAGAAGGAGTTGTCGCTCATGGCGTAGTGCTGCGCGTAGTTCCAGAACGCGGTGACGGTGTTGCCGTCATAGTAGGCCATGGTGAGGGCCTTGGTGGCGTTGAGGGCCTTGTAGGGGCCGCCCAGAGCGAGCTCGGCCGCGTTGTCCGCCGCACCGACGGAGAACGGGAAGAGGTCCATGTTGCCCTGGTTGAAGGCGTTCTGCTCGGCGGTGTAGTCGTGGCTCTGCGAACCGGTCCAGGCCTGAGCGGGAGCCTGGCGATAGGGATTGCTGGCGACCGAGGTGGCCACGCCGCTGCCGTTGACAACGTTGTTCTTCGGGTTCAGCGAGTTGGGGTTGTTGGTCAGCAGGCCGGGGTTCGAGACGTAGTTGTTCGGGATCGCCGTACCGGCAGCCGCGGTGAACTTGGTCTCACCGGGGAGGTTCAGGGCGTTGGGATAGGTTCCGAAGTAGTGATCGAAGGACTCGTTCTCGCCGAAGATCACGACCACGTGCTTGATCGCTGCGGAAGCAGTCGTGGGGGTGGGTGGCGCGGGCTGAGTGGGAGGAGCAGGATTGCCAGTTGCATTCCCGTTACCTGCCGGGGTGCTGAGGGTACCCTGTCCGCAACCGCTGAGGATCAGGGTGGTGGTCAACGAGAGAGCAGCAAATTTCCGAATCATAAGTTTGAAGGCCTCAAAAGTTGTGAAGATTGGTTGTGCCTTCTCATTTTTAGGCCGGTCGATCGCCTCTTATGTAAAGCGAAGTTGAATGGCTGATGAATTTAATTCGTCAGGGGCTTTCGAAGTGAGATGGAGTGCGTCTTGATTGTTTGCGGTGGTTGAGGATTCTTCCGCTCGGGTAAGCTCAGGGTGCTCCTGGCGGCTTGCTCTTACAATCGATATCGATGGCAATTTCTTTTCAGGTGGACAGGGTGGCCGAGGGTGGAGGCCGCCGCGGGCGGATGCTGCTGCCGCATGGTGCGGTAGAAACGCCGGTTTTTATGCCGGTGGGGACGGCGGCTTCGGTGAAGGCGGTGGAGCAGGGCGTTCTGGAGAGGATCGGAGCGGGGGACGCCGGGGCGCAGATTATTCTGGCGAACACATATCACCTGTACCTGCGGCCGGGGCATGAGCTGGTGCGGCGGATGGGCGGGGTGCATCGGTTCATGAGCTGGGAGAGGCCGATGCTGACGGACTCGGGCGGGTTCCAGGTGTTCAGCCTGAGCGGGCTGAGGAAGGTGACGCCGGATGGAGTGGAGTTCCGGTCGCACCTGGATGGGAGCAAGCATTTCTTCTCGCCGGAGCACTCGATGGATGTGCAGATCGCTCTGGGGGCGGATATTGCGATGGTCTTCGATGAGTGCGTGGAGACTCCGGCGACATGGGAGCGGACACGGGATTCGATGGGGCTGACTCATGCGTGGGCGCAGCGGTCGAAGGAGCATTTCGCGGCGCAGGGGCATCGGGTGCCGTGGTTCGAGGCGCTGGGCGGGGCCACGCAGAATTTGTTCGGGATTGTGCAGGGCGGGATGTATGCGGATTTGCGGCGGGAGTCGGCGGAGCGGCTGGTGGAGATGGATTTTCCGGGGTACGCGATCGGCGGGCTGGCGGTGGGCGAGCCGCGCGAGGTGACGAGGGAGATGATTGCGCGGACGCTGGAGGTTCTGCCGAAGGACAAGCCGAGGTACGTGATGGGGGTCGGGTATCCGGACGAGATTGAAGAGTATGCGCGGATGGGCGTGGACATGATGGACTGCGTGTTGCCGACGCGGGCGGGACGGCATGGGCTGCTGTTCATGCGGGAGGAGCCGGGTGGGCCGGTGACGCGGATGAACATCAAGCGGCGGGAGTTTGCCGAAGACCAGAGGCCGGTGGATGAGACGTGCGGATGCATGGTTTGCAGGCGGTATACGCGAGCTTATCTGCGGCATCTGTTTGTCTCGGGCGAGCCGCTGGGGATGACGCTGAACTCTGTGCATAATCTTGCGTTCTATCTGGACACGATGAGCAGGGTGAGGCGTGATCTGGCGGGTGCGGATTAAGATTTACCGCAGGGAGAGTCTTGAGGGGAACCTCGTTCGTCATTGAGGTGAGGGATTTCTCGGGCCTCGATCCTCTATGGCTAACTTGACCAGCGATGAGCTGTCCTCCCTGCTTGCGGAGTTGTATGCCGCGCCGCTGCAGCCGGAGAAGTGGCATCCGTTCTTTACGCGGCTCTGCGAGCTGACGGAGTGCAAGCTGGGAGTGTTTCTCTCGGCGGACCGGAATGGGGAGAACCGGGTTCTGGCCGGGGGTGGGGTGGAGTTCGAGCCGCAGCCGCTGGTGCTGTACAACTCGCACTATGGCGCGATGGACCCGTTTGCAGCGCCGGCGATTCAGCGGGGCGTGACAGGTCTGGTTTCGGGGGATGAGCTGGTGGCCCGCGAGGAGCTGGTGGCGGGGGAGTTCTATAACGACCTGCTGCGACCGCATGACCTGGAGCATTTGACGGTGATGCCTTGCCTGATCGGCGGCGCGCAGATCGACGTTGTCAGCTTCTGGAGGGGGAAGCGGCAGGGCCCGGTGGGGGAGGGTTCGCTGGAGGTGATGCGGCTGATGATGCCGCATATGCGGAGCGCGCTACAGATCTACCATGCGCTGGATGCGTTGAAGGAGCGGAGCGAGCTGCTGGAGGCGATGCTGTCGCGGCTGTCGGCGGCGGCGTTTATGCTGGACCGGCGCGGGCTGGTGATCTCGATGAACCCGGCGGGTGAGCAGATGGTGCGGAGCGGGGACTGCATGGCGGTGATCCAGAGGCGGCTGCGGATGCTGGATCCGGCGAGGAGCGTGCAGTGGGAGGGGATTCTGATGCAGGCGCTGGGCGCAGGTGGATATGAGTGCGCGCCGGGCGGGATGACGGTGTTGCGCGGGTCGGCGAGGGGGACTTTGCAGTTGCTGGCGCTGCCGTTTCTGCCGGAGGGGTCGGCGAAGGGAAGCGCGGCGCGGGTGCTGGTGTTTGTGCATGATCCGGCGGCGCTGCCGAGGCCGAGGGCGGAGCTGATGCGGGCTATCTATGGGTTGACGCCAACGGAAGGGAAGCTGGCCGACCTGATGCTGGAAGGGCACGAGATCGGGCAGATTGCAGACCGGATGCGGGTCACGCTGGGTACGGCGCGGTTCCATCTGAAGCGGGTGATGGCGAAGACGGGGGCGCGGAGGCAGGTGGAGCTGATGCGGTTGATGCTTTTGTTGCCGGGATACTAAGGGAAAGTGTCCTGCCGGACGGGCCCACTACGCGTGGGGCGGGCGTTTCACGCCTTTTTGTCGCTTCGCTTGGGCCTCCCGTTGGTCGGCTGGAGAATTCTTCCGCCGACCAACGGGAGGAGTGCGCGAAGCTCCATACAGCACGAAGTGCCGCCTGTCGGGCGTTAGGACGCTTTTATGTTTTTAAGGCAGACGGAGGGAGTTGTGGTCTTTCTGGAGTTCTGTGCAGAGGGCTTCTACTACCAGGTTGTGGTCTTCGCGCTGGGGCAGGCCGGAGACGGTGATGCTGCCTATGATTCCGGCGGTGAGGACGTGAATGGGGAAGCAGCCGCCGTGGGTGGCGTAGTCGGCTTCGGGAAGGTTGTAGCGGTCGGTGAAGGTGCGGTTGTCGCGCTGGAGCTCCAGGCCGAGGGCGTAGGAGCTGCGATGGAAGCGGGCTACGGCGTTGATCTCGCGCTCGACCCAGCGGGCGTTGTCAGGGGTGGTTCCGGCGAGGGCGGTGTAGAAGAGCGGCTGGTGGGGATGGCCGAAACGGCGGATGTCTACGACGATGGACTGGTTGCGGCTTAGGGCGAGGCTGCGGATGGAGGTTCCGAGACGCCAGGCGGTGTCGTGGTCGAAGTGAGGGAGGCGGAGCTCGGTCTCCTGACGGGCGATGATGGCCAGATCTTCCTGGATGGGCATGGGGCTCCTTGGTGGTTCTCTGGAAGGGTATTGTATTTGGGGTGGGTTGGGGGAGGAGCTTTTGGTTGTCAGTTTCGGTGGGTTTTGTGAGGGGCTTCTATATATAGGAGAGATTGCGGGGTTGGGTGGAGGGCCAGGTAGTGTCTGACGAATCGAATTTGCTTTGTTTGTTGAATCTGGGGAAGAGGCAAGAAGGCATACCCCAGGGGCTGAAGCCCATTTTTGTACTGACGGGAGAGGCCCAAGGCTGAAGCCTTGGGGTACCCAGAAGCAAAAGCTGGATTCGTCAGACACTGCCTCGTCCTTGACATGGCCGGGCGGTTACGCGATGCTTAGGGGCTAGGCACCCTTTTACGGCTAATGGCGAATTGCGCCTGTTTTCCTATGCGCGGACGCCTTCGTACATGGATCGCTGGACGCGTCCGTTTTCTGGACAAAGTAGACGGGATTGGAGTTTTTGATGCTGGCGATGTGGTTGCAAAGTCCGGTGGGTAGTTCTGTGCTGGGAAATCTGGGCGGTCTGGCGTTGCCGGTGCTGTTCTTCGTGGTTCTTTATTTTTTGATGATTGTTCCGAACCAGAAGAAGCAGAAGAAATGGCAGGAGATGCTGGCGCAGTTGAAGTCCGGCGACAAGGTGACGACCAACGGCGGGATTCGCGGTACGGTGTTGAGCGTGAAGGACGATGTGGTGATCCTGAGGGTGCAGCCGGATGGCGTGAAGCTGGAGTTCGTGAAGAGCGCGATTGCTACGGTCTCGACGGACGAGCAGGCTGCCGCTTAGGTTTTCAGGGTTTTCGCGTTGTGGATGTGCGTTTTAGCTGGAACCGCTCTGTGCGGGTAGATGGGAAGAGACAGCGGAGCCGGGGCGTTGCCTCGGGCTGCATGTTCAAGAGAGATCGTTAGAGAGATCATGGGCAAGAAGCTGGCCGGTAGAACGGCATTCATCGTAGCGGTATTGGTAATCTTCACCTTTGGCATCGTGGGCATACCGCGTGGCGGGTTGGTGGAGTCGATCAAGCGACACATCAACCTCGGGCTGGACCTGAAGGGCGGTATGCACCTGGTGCTGGAGGTGCATGTGGCCGAGGTGCTGGGCTCGACTACGGACCGGGACGTTGCGCGGCTGCAGGAGGACCTGGCGAAGGCCGGGGTTCTGGGCACCACCGTCGGCAAGACCGATCCGGCGAACCCGCTGGCGATTGTGATCTCGGGCATTGCTCCGGCGAAGCTGGGGGATGCGCGCGGGGTGGTCCAGGGCAACGACTACTCGACGTATGACGTTGCGAGCACGGGTACGGGCGGCTTTACGCTGACGATGAAGCCCGGAGCGGTGCGGGATCTAGAGGCGCGCACGCTGGAGACCTCGATCGAGACGATCCGCGAGCGCGTGGACAAGCTGGGCGTGGCTGAGCCGGTGATCCAGAAGTATGGGCTGGGCGATAACCAGATTCTGGTGGAGCTGCCGGGCGTGGAGAACCTCGACCGGGTCGAGGAGATCATCCAGTCGACGGCGAAGCTGGCGATCCATGCGGTCGTTGGCGGACCGTTCGCTAGTGAGCAGGAGGCGATGCAGGGGAATGGCGGAGTAATTCCGCCGGACGCGATGATGGTGCATGGCTCGGCGCAGGCGGGCGCACCGGACCAGATCTGGCTGTTGAAGCGGGCGAGCGAGGTGGAAGGAACAGACTTCCGCGATGCGCAGCCTTCGACGGACCAGAATGGGCGGCCGAACATTCACTTTACCCTGACGACCGAGGCGGGAGACCGCTTCTACAAGTACACCGGGGCGCATTCGAGCACGAGCAGCTCGCCGGGGTCGATGGCGATTGTGCTGGACAACAAGGTGCGCGAGGTGGCGACGATCAACTCCGCGATCCGCGATAACGGCGAGATCGAGGGCGGGTTTACGCCGGAGCAGGCGAAGGACCTGTCGCTGATGCTGCGGACGGGTGCCCTGCCGGCGCGGATCTCATACCTGGAGACGCGGTCGGTGGGTGCGAGCCTGGGTACGGCTTCGATCCGTCAGGGAATTATGGCGGCGGTTGCGGGCTTGATCGCCGTGATGATCTTCATGCTGGTGTACTACAAGGGCGCTGGCATCAATGCGAACCTGGCGCTGATCCTGAACCTGCTGGTGCTGCTTGGGTTCATGGGGTATTCGGGCTCGACGCTGACGCTGCCGGGTATCGCCGGTGTGATTCTGACGATCGGTATGGGCGTGGACTCGAACGTGCTGATCTTCGAGCGTATTCGCGAAGAGCTGCGGGCGGGCAAGACAGCCGCGATGGCAGTGCAGGAAGGATTCAAACATGCGTGGACGACGATCATCGACACGCACGTGACGACGATTGTATCGGCGGCGATTCTGTTCCTGTTCGGCAGCGGGCCGGTGAAGGGATTCGCGGTAACGCTGATTATCGGCTTGCTGGCGAACCTGTTCACTGCCGTGCTGGTGTCGCGTGTGATCTTCGACGCGATTCTGGAGAAGAAGGAACGCGGCGCGGCGCTGTCGATTTAGAGATTTTGAAAGATTGCGAGCCGTGCGCTCGCCGAGGATTTTGAGACGTGGAACTGTTTCGTACAACGAATATCGACTGGCTCGGGAAGAAGTGGTACTTTCTCGGGTTCTCGCTGATCTTTTCCGTGGCTGGCCTGTTGAGCATCCTCTTCTGGCACCATATTCCGCTAGGCGTGGACTTCAAGGGCGGAACGCAGGTGCGGGTCTCCTTCACTCAGCCGCCGAATGAAGATCACATCCGGCAGGCCATGGATCGTGCAGGGGTGCATGGGGCTGTGATCCAGCGGGTCAGCGATCCGAGCGGAAACGCGGCGAACAAGGTGATTATTGCGTTGCCGCTGTCGTCGGCGATGGACACGGCGCATGACCAGGGGCGGCAGATCGTGGAAAGTGCGTTGCAGGCGAACTATCACGACTCGGTGCCTACGGTGGAGCAGGTGGATATCGTGGGGCCGACGGCGGGTAAAGCATTGCAGAGCCAGGCCTTGTGGGCGACGCTGTACTCGCTGCTGGGGATGCTGGTGTACCTGTGGTTCCGGTTCGAGCTGATCTACGGCGTGGCGGCGGTGGTGGCGGTGTTCCATGACACGCTGATTACGGTCGGGGCGTTCAGCCTTACGAATAAAGAACTTACGCTGACGGTGCTGGCGGCGCTGCTGACGCTGATCGGCTACTCGATGAACGATACGATCGTGGTCTTCGATCGTATCCGGGAGAACCTGGCGACTTCGCGGCGGGATTCGCTGCATGATGTGGTGAACCGGAGCATCAACCAGACGCTGAGCAGAACGGTAATCTCGTCGGGACTGACGTTCCTGACGGTGATGTCGCTGTTTCTGTTTGGCGGCGAGGTGCTGAATGGGTTCTCGTTCGCGTTGGTGATCGGAATCCTGATCGGAACGTACTCGTCGATTGCGGTGGCGGCCCCGATGCTGGTGGCGTACCAGGACTGGCGGGCGAAGCAGGGCAAGGCTGCGGTGCTGCCTGCGGGGAAGCGTTCCAAGGCCTGAAAAATAATTTTCAGATAACGGGTCAAATTGGGAAAATTCGGGAACAATTTGAAATACCCCGGTGTCTAAGCATAAATAGCTCTTCTTCACCTCAAAGAGGCTGCATATGTTTGAATCATCAATGATGGAATCCGGCGGTCAGATCAAGACCAAGTCCAAGTACTGGATGATCGGCACGTTTGTCTTCAACGCTGCGATCGTGGCCACTATGATCCTTATTCCGCTGCTGTATCCGGAGGCATTGCCGAAGACGGCGATGACCGCGATGCTGACAGCGCCGCCCCCGCCTCCTCCGCCCCCTCCGCCTCCTCCGCCGCAGCAGATTGTGAAGCCGATCAAGGTGGTTTCGGAGATCGATCAGGGTCTGCACGCGCCGACGAAGATTCCTAAAGACATCAAGATGCTGAAGGAAGATGCTGCACCTCCGCCGCAGGTTGCCGGTGGTGTTGCCGGTATGAGCGGCATGGGCGCTTCGGGCGCCGGTGTAGCCGGTGGCGTGATGGGGGGCTTCGGCAGCGCTCCCGCTCCGGTGGTCAAGGTTGCTGCTCCGCCGAAACCGCAGCGCGTGTCCCAGGGCGTTATCGATGGCTTGAAGATTTCCGGAGCTCAGCCGACCTATCCTGCGATTGCCCGCGCGGCCCACGTCTCCGGCTCGGTTGTTCTGGAAGCGAGGATCTCGAAGCAGGGAACGATCGAAGACCTCAAGGTGGTCAGCGGTCCCCCGATGCTGACAGGTGCGGCGGTGGAAGCCGTCAAGACCTGGCGGTATAAACCCTATCTGTTGAGCGGCGACCCTACCGAAGTGGAGACGAGGATCATCGTCAACTTCACGTTCGGCAGCTAGACGCAGGTTTCTCTCAAATGGCGTTTCCGTAATCGCCTCAAGAGGCATCTCTTGAGGCGGTCTATGGGGCAAGTTTTACAAAGTTAGAGTTCTACCAGGAGGAAATATCCAAGTGATTCTCGCTCATCTCGCAAACTTCGCACACGCACCTGCATCCCTCGCGATCTACTTTCAGGAAGCCCAGGTCAACTTCAGCATCCTCGGTCTCTGGAGCAACATGGGACCGCTGGCCAAGTGCGTCGTCATTCTTCTTTTCATCATGTCGATCTGGTCGCTTGCTGTGATCATCGACCGCGCTCTTTACTTCTCGGCTGCTCGTAAGCAGTCCCGTGAATTTGCCCCCAAGGTTGCCGGTGCGTTGAAGGACGGCCGTCTGGATGAGGCGATCAAGGTTGCGGATCGTAGCAAGAAGTCGCACCTCGCTGAGGTCGTCACCTCCGGTCTGCAGGAGTTCCGCAGCTACGGTTCGGGCGGCAGCATCACCGAGGAGCAGATCGAGAGCTCGAAGCGCGCACTGGAGCGCTCGGAGGCCATCGTTCACGCGAAGCTGAAGCGCGGTCTCGGCGGCCTGGCCACCATCGGTTCGACGGCTCCGTTCATCGGACTGTTCGGAACGGTCGTCGGTATCTTGAACGCCTTCCAGCAGATCGCTACGCAGAAGACCTCCGGTATCGGTGCGGTCGCCGGCGGTATCTCTGAGGCTCTGGTTACGACGGCGTTCGGTCTGCTCGTCGCCATCCCGGCCGTTATGACGTTCAACTACTTCACCGGCAAGGTCGAAGCGTTCGACGTCGAGATGGACAACAGCTCGAGCGAGCTGGTGGACTACTTCATCAAGCAGAGCCACCGCTAAGACTCCGGTCCTATAGCGCAACATAAAGCAGCATCCCCTGCGAGAATCACGAACTCTGGCCGGCAGCTCCGGGCATCTACTGCGAATGATGCCCGGAGTCCGACGAGGCTCTCACAGGGACATGAAACCCAGCGATTGGACGGAGTTATCTATGGCAATGGCTACTCGGAATGAAGGCGGGAAGGTAAATTCCAACATCAATGTGACTCCGATGGTGGACGTCATGCTGGTGCTGCTGATTATCTTCATGGTCATCACTCCCATGTTGGGCAACAAGGTCAACGTCGATCTGCCGAAGGCCGATGCCGCGGTAGTGATGGAAGACGCTAACAAAGAAGACGCCGTGGTTGTGGCGGTTACGCGCGACGGAAGAACCTTTCTGGGCGGCGATCAGGTAACGGTCGATGACCTGGGACCGAAGATCGTCTCGCTGTTGGAGAACAAGACCAACAAAGAGGTCTTCATGCGTGCGGACGTGCGGGCGAACTATGGCAAGGTGATGGATGCGGTGGATGGCATCCGTGCTGCCGGCGTCAGCCAGCTTGGCCTCCTTACGGAGAAGAACGAAGATAAGTAGTACAGGGAATTTCGGGACACTGCCTTACCTGCCAGACAGGAAGCGGTGAGTCTAAAGGAGAATTTGCTATGGGAATGGGCGGAGGAAGTACAGGCGGAGCGGTCTCAGAGATCAACGTTACCCCGCTGATTGACGTGCTCTTGGTGCTGCTGATCATCTTCATGGTCATCGTGCCGGTGACGCCGAAAGGTCTGGATACGCTGATTCCTCAGCCGCCCAAGAACAAGACGAACGACACACCCAACGACCGCACGATTGTGGTCCAGGTGCAGTCGAACGGCGCTGCGGCTCCCGCGTACAAGATCAACGAGAGCTCCTTCAACAAGTCGGAGATCGAGTCGAAGCTGGCGGAGATCTTTGCGACTCGCCAGGAGAAGGTCATGTTCGTGAAGGGCGATAAGGATCTTGACTTCAGCAAGATCGCCGAGATTATCGACTATGGCCATCAGGCCGGGGTCGACAATATCGGTTTGATTACGCCCCGTGTCGAAGCGGGACAGTAGAGAATTTGCAGAATCCTGTGGCGGTGCGGCTTGTCCAGCGCACTGCCTTCTGCTTTAAGCAGATTGCTTTCTTCAACTTTTCATCAAGTGAAAGAGTTTTCAGGAAGCTAAACAGGGGATGAATCTTCTATTGTCTTCTTATCAGGAGATGAATTGCAGGCGCTTCCCGAAGCTTGAGTTGTTGCAGGCGTGGGTTCGCATTAAGTAGTAGGCCGTATACCTTGCTGAATAATCTGATCTTCGCCAATCTGGGCCACAGGCCTATTCGCACGTTGTTAAGCGTGCTTGCTATCGCCGTTGAGGTGACGATGATTCTGACGCTTGTCGGAGTCAGTTATGGAACGTTGGACCAGTCGGCGCAGCGGAACCGCGGAGTGGGCGCGGATATATGGTTTCGGCCACCGGGGTCTTCGGTGATTGGGTTGAGCACTGCTCCCCTGAGCGACAAGATTCCGGCGCTGCTGATGCAGGAGCCGCATGTAACGTTTGCGATGGGAACGATGGTGCAGCCGCTGTCGGGGGGATTCGACTCGATCACCGGCCTCGATATCGACGACTTCACCAAGCTGAACGGCGGATTTCATTTTCTGCGTGGCGGACCGCTGGTGAACGATGATGACATCATCGTGGACGAATACTATGCGAAGCAGAAGAATCTCCATGTGGGCAGTACTGTCAACCTCGTCAATCATGACTGGAAGGTTGCGGGAATCTTCGAGTCAGGCAAGCTGGCGCGTATCTGCGTGAAGCTTAGCGCGTTGCAGGCATTGACCGGAAATCCCGGTCATTTGAGCCAGATTTTTGTCAAAGTGGACGATCCGCGCAAGGCGCAGTCGATCGTGGACGCGTTGAAGCTGAAGTACAAGGGCTACCAGATTTACACGATGGAAGAGTTCATCTCGATGATCTCCATCAACAATGTGGGAATGTTGAAGAACTTTATCGGTGTGGTGATTGGCGTGGCTGTGGTCGTCGGCTTCATCGTGGTGTTTATGGCGATGTATACGGCGGTGCTGGAGCGGACGCGGGAGATCGGGATTCTGAAGGCTGTGGGCGGCTCGTCTGCTCTGATTCTGAATATTCTGTTTCGCGAGACGCTGCTGCTGGCCCTTCTGGGGTCGGCTATGGGGATTGTATTGACCTATGGGACGCAATGGCTGATGAAACATGCGGTTCCGGCGAGTCTGGTGCAGGAGACGGTTTATGGCTGGTGGCCGATTGTTACAGGCATTGCCGTAGTGGGAGCGCTCCTGGGCGTAGTTGTGCCTGCGATGAAGGCGATCAAGCAGGATGTGACGGAGGCGCTCTCGTATGAGTGAGGCCGGGATTATCGAAGTTCATGGGTTGACGAAGACGTACCAGGTGGGCGATGTGGAGGTCCATGCGTTGCGCGGCGTGGACTTGCAGGTGAGCAAGGGCGAGTTTGTGGCGATCGTCGGGGCGTCGGGATCGGGCAAGTCTACGCTGTTCCATATCCTGGGCGGACTTACGCCGATGTCGTCCGGCGCGGTGCGGATCAATGGGCGCGATCTGTCTGGGATGACGAATGCGGAACGCACGGAGCTGCGGAAGACGACGGTCGGATTTGTCTTCCAGAAGTACAATTTGCTGCCGACGCTGACGGCCGAGGACAACATCCGCATTGTGCAATATATTGCCGACCGCGAGATGACATTCGCGCCGGGGTTTCAGGAGATACTGAATCTGCTGGGGATTGCGGACCGGTTGAAGCATAAGCCGCGCGCCCTTTCGGGCGGACAGCAGCAGCGTGTGGCGATTGCTCGGGGTATTGTGAACTCGCCGGCGATTCTGCTGGCGGATGAGCCGACGGGAAATCTTGATAGCGAAAATGCGGCGGCTGTGTTGAAGTTGATGAAAGACCTGAATAAGCGGCTGGGGCAGACGATTTTGATGATTACGCATGATGCGGAAGCGGCATCGTATGCAGACAGGATTGTGAGAATGCGCGATGGACGTATTATGATGGCCGAGCATCAGACCAATTGATTTTTGTGTTGTATAAGACCCTGCCGGGAGAGGCGCAGGGAAGGTTTGGAAAAAACTGTTCGAAGATCGCCCAATTTTGAGTTCCAGTTGAGAAACAATGCGTCCTCTGGTCATGGTGGGACGTATACCATTACAATCAAACGACGCAGCGAAATAGATTTACTGAGTTCTGTTGTACGTTCGACGATTCCAGGTGCCTACTTGAAGGAGATGACTCGCCCCATGAAATTGACCGCTCGGATTCCGGTTACAGCCGCTTTGCTGTCGTTGCTGCTTCTCACTGCAACCGGGTGTAATAGATTGAAGGCACGGGACCAGTTGACCAAGGGCGTGCAGGCGTTTAAGAACGCACGCTATGAAGAGGCTGTGAATCACTTCCAGAACTCGATTGCCCTTGATCCGAACTACGAGGATGCGAAGCTGTATCTTTCGACCGCGTATGCATATCAGGTAGTTCCCGGTCTGGACACTCCCGCGAATATGGATCTTGCCAAGAAGGCGATCGATGGCTTCAACGAGGTTCTGGCCAAGGACCCGAACGACCTGAATGCGTTGAAGCAGATCGCGTCCATCTACTTCAGCATCAAGAAGGGCGACCAGGCGAAGGAGTACCAGAGCAAGGTGATCGCGCTCTCGCCGAATGATGCCGAGGCCCACTACACCATTGGCGTGGTGGACTGGATGAAGGCGTATTCGAACGAGAAGCAGATCCTTGCGGCGGATGGCCTGACCGATGACGGCCAGGGTAATCCGAAGAAGAGCAAGGCTACCTGCCAGAAGCTGGTGACGGCGAACGGAGACTTGGTCAATGAGAGCTTGCAGTATCTGAACAAGGCCGTCGAGTTGAAGGCGGACTACGAAGATGCGATGACCTATCTGAACCTGAGCTACCGCCTCAAGGCCGATCTGGAGTGCGGCGACGATGCGGCTCGCAAGGCCGACATCTCCAAGGCCGAGGAGTGGGTGCAGAAGGCGATGGGCGCTCGCAAGGCGAATGAACTGAAGAAGGAAAAGGCGACTCAGGGCGGCGTCACGATACAGTAAGCCGCAGCCTGATTTGCTGGAAGACTGAAGAAGCCTCCCGTTTGGGAGGCTTCTTTTTTCGTGGGAATGCGGATGTGGTGGGAGTCCATGGGAAGACCGAGGTTATTTGTCTTTCTGCTTGTTCGATGGAAGATCGGGAGTTTTCTCCAGTTCTTTCCTTATATTTTTGGCCAGGTCCTTTGTTACCTCCAGTCCTTCTCCTTTCATGCGTTTGGTTCCGTTCACTTCTCGCTGAAAGACTGTTCGGCCAGATGCATCTGTCAGAGTTACGCCGGCCTTGATTGCCGTTGCTCCAGTGAAGGGGACAAGGCCGCGTTTGCGCGCACTGCCCTTATTCCAGCTCTGGATGTCGGCGTGTAGGACCAGGGTATCCGGAGTTCTACGGCGGTCGCCTGCACGCCATACGTGGGCGAAGAGATTACTCTGCGTGAGCTGCTCGATCAGGTCTTCGAACAAAGTCGAGGGGAAGGCGGACGGGATATCGTCGATGCTTTCGGACGGTAGAGTGACCTCGATAGAGGGCTTGGCCGAGCCGGGCGCTGACGCCATTTGGGCCGCTGGATCAGGTTGCGGGGGCGAAGCTATCAGATTGCCTGCTTTCGGGTAGTTGCCCGGAGTGAGCTCTGCGCTTGCCAGCGTAGAGAGGACACGCTCTTTCGCCTCTTTTGGCAGGATGAGAACGCACCCATGAACAGCTCTGTTGGAGTCTCTGTAGAACAGGGTCAAGGTCTCGGCTGACGGTCGGGTAAGTGTCACAGCCATCCCGATACCGTAGGGAGCCATTTCAGCCAGCTTTCCCTTGGTTCCGCTGATGAGTGGCTTATCGTCGAGAGCGATAGAGAACGCGAGGATGGAGCGGAGCGGGATGGAAGTGGAACGGTCATGAACATGGAGAGTCATGTCGTTTTCGTCGAAAGCCAAATATCCTGTGCCGCCGGATTTGTCCTCCAGACCGACGAGGTGGACGACGTTTTCTATACGGATTGGTGTCGGCTGCGCCGGTTGTAAAGTGTGGTCGGTGCTGGGGACGAGTAATTGCGGAGCCTGCGCGCTGGAGTGAACGGCAGGCCACAGCAGCCAGGGTAAGAGGAAGGCGCGAGTGCTGTGGAGGAGGCGAATAGGGTGATTTTGTTTTCTCATAATAAAAACATACACGTAGGTTTTATTTTATCCCCGCTTTGAGAAGCATGTCTCATAAAATGTCCAATATGTATCGGTCACGCACTACCAGAAGGCCACAAGCCCGCACTGAGGCTACAAAAGCGAGGATTCTGGATGCCGCGCAATCGCTGTTTTCAGAATTGGGCTTTGAGAATACACAACTGGACGAAGTCGCAGTTCGCGCCGGCTGCTCGCGCGGTGGAATCTATGCCCATTATGCGAGTAAGGAAGATTTGTTCCTGGCTCTGATGGAGCATCGTGTCTCCGCAGCCTACAGGGCCGCGTACAAAAAGATCGAAGAAGAGCCCGACCTCAAGGAACGCCGAAATATCTTCAAGCGCTGGCTGGTGCAGCAGATCTGCGCTCCAGAGTCGGGAACGCTCACGCTGGAGTTCAAGCTTTATGCTATCCGGCGTCCGGAGATTCGCGAGAAGATGTTGGATCTATACAACTCGCTGTTTATGGGAATCAACGCAGACTTGCTTGAGGTCTTGTTCGGCAAGAAATTGAGCAAGACGGCGCGGACCGCAATGGAGCAGAGGCTTGCCGTGCTGGGTGGCGCGCTGAACGGCTTGATCCTGGAGCGTCACTTTCGTCCGGCGCTCCTCGACCCAAGCCATTTGCAGCCGTTGGCAGAAGAGATCTTCGATGCTTTGATCCATCCTTGATTCGATTGCAGTATGGAACTTGCTCCGCTCTAGTGTTTGCTTGGCTTATGCCGAGGCGCGTCTATTTCGCGGAAGTATTCGGGACCAATGGTGGCGGGGGTGATGACGCAGAGGGTCTTTGCGGCGTGCGCGAAGATCGTTGCGACGCTGCATAAGATTGAAGATGAATGGCGCGCGGAGCTTGGGGAGGAGGACTTTGCCCAGTTGAAGGCGCTGCTGATGCGCGTTTGGGAGAGTCCGCTGGTTCGGTAGTTCTTCCTGAAAGTTTTTATCAGGAGATGCCGAATGATTTTCTTATCATCCCTCTCCAGGTTCCGACTGGAAGAACATGGCTGAGAATGGATGCACCCTGCGTCTTGATGGGATAGCGGAGCTTCTCGGAGCTATCGCCGGCTGCCTTGAAGATCGTCTCAGCAACGCTTTCTGGCCCTGGGAGTTTTGAATCCGCGGCTGCTGCCAGATCCATGCGTCTGTTTACGGCGCTCAAGGATGGTTCGTATGCACTGTGCTGGGCGAAGACCTGTCTGAACTTTGTTTTGATTCCTCCGGGCTCCACGAGCTTAATCTTTATGTTGAACGGGCGCAGCTCGTAGTAAAGCGATTCGCTTAATCCTTCCATTGCAAATTTTCCCGCGCAATAGGGGGAAAGAAATGGAAGTCCGAATCTGCCCACGATCGATGAGACGTTAACGATGGTTCCGTGGTTTTGCTGGCGAAAGACAGGCACAACTTCCTGAATCATTCGCACTGCTCCGAAGAAGTTCGTTTGAAAATGTTGTTCTATATCGGATAGAGGAATGGCTTCCAGTGGTCCTGCCAGGCCAACGCCCGCATTGTTGATCAGCGCGTCCAGCGAGCCTGTGCGTTGCAGCACATCGCGGACCGCGGTTCGAACAGATTCTGAATTTGTCACATCGAGAGCGAGAGGAAGAACGTTCTCCGAATGGCTCCAGGTCCCGAGAGTCTCCGGCTTACGGGCGGTAGCTGCCACGCGCCATCCTCGGCTAAGAAAATACTGGGCGGCTGCTTCTCCGATACCGCTGGATGCGCCTGTAATAAGAACCGTCTTCATTCTGGAACCTCTTCCTTGTTTTGGATAATTATATCCATAATGGAGACTGCCGATAGGAGGCGGACATGACGGAGGGCTTCAGGCTCCCGAGGCGTGAGGCCTTATCATGAGAGATAAGCTGATATGGCGCGTCCCAAAGAATTCGATGAAGAGAATGCGTTGCGTTGTGCGATCGTCACTTTTTCGCAAAAGGGGTTTGCGGCGACCTCAACAGATGACCTGATGCAGGCCATGAAGATCGGTCGCCAAAGCATGTACGACACCTTTGGCGACAAGCGCGCCCTGTTTCTGAAAGCCCTGGAGCTCTATTCCCGGGAGAATACGGCGGCACTGATTGCAGAGCTCCAGAGGCCGGGTTCTCCTCTGGCCAATGTTCGCAATACGCTTGCACAGTTCGCCAAAAGGAAGGACCTCTCCAGCACGGATGGATGCATGGGCGTGAATGCTGTCTGCGAGTTTGGTTTGCAGGACCGCGAGGTGCTGCAAGCGATGCGTAGCGCCGCGATGGGGTTGCGACATGCATTGCTGACGACGCTGAAGCAGGCCCAGCAGCAGGGAGAGCTTTCTTCTTCTACCGAAATCGCCGCTCTGGCAGATTTCTTTGAGGCGACCCTTGCCGGGATAAGAGTCGCGGCAAAAGCTGGAATGAGCCGTGCATCGCTCAAGGGAATCGCCGAAACAGCATCACGGATTTTCCAGGTTCAGTGAAGCCGCGACGTCAAAGAGTCTTGAGGTCTCTCGCTGGTACTTTCCAGTAGTCCGGCAATCAAAGGCTGCCTATATTTGCTGGACGAGCACCCTGTTTTTACCGGCGCGCTTTGCGGTGTACATGAGTTTATCTGCCCGCTGGATTGCGCGATCGAAGGCTTCGCCTGGTTGAAGTTCGACTACGCCCATGCTGGCTGTAACGGTTAGGTTGCGCAGGTGGTCGCCTTCGAATTGGATGTTGGCGATTTTGTCGCGGAGGGCTTCGGCGATTTCGTAGACCTTGCTTTGCGGCGTGTTGGATAGCAGGATGGCGAACTCTTCTCCGCCGAGGCGCGCCACCGCGTCGGATGTTCGGACGTAGTTTCGTAGAAGAGAGCCAATCTGCTTGAGTACCATGTCGCCGGAGTGGTGGCCGTGGAGGTCGTTGATGGCTTTAAAGTCGTCGAGGTCGAAGAGGATCAGGCTGTGACGGCGTTCTCTGGACTTTGTAGACAAGGTCTCGGCGAACTCCTCGAAGCCGCGGCGGTTGAGCAGCGTGGTCAGGGAGTCGATGATGGCCTCTCGTTTGACGGCTGTAATGATGTCCGAGGCGATCGAGACGGACAGCAGCAGGCCAATGAGGACGGTAAAGATGAGCAGGGAAAGATGCAGCCAGATCCAGAAGGGGGATTGAACGTACTGCCTGATCTGAGCGATGTCTTTGGTTTCGGGCAGGTGCTGGAGAGTGAGGAGTGTCCGCGGAAAGAACTGAAGCGCGAAGATGAGAAGCGTCCAGAGCAGGGCGCGGTCAATGAACTGGTGCGCGCCTTTCCTCATGCAGAGTGCGGTGGCCAGGAGAATAAGTGCAATGCCGAAGTTCAGGATATAGACGCGGGCGCTGAGTTGGGGAGACTCGTAGAAGAAATAGGCGATCCCGAGGAGGATGAGGATTGCCAGGGTGAAGTTGACCGGATAGTTGGGGCGAATCTTCAGGCGCCGTAGAATGCCTTCGGAAAAGACGAGGGTTGCGCCTATATAAAGCAAGGCCGAGAGCATACTGTTGAGTCCCAGATCGCGCGGGAGCAAGAGGAGTTGCGACAGGAGTCCCAGGCTGAGGAATGCAAAAGCGAAAGCCATCCAGGGAAGGTAGCGGAGGGCTTTCCAGCGCGTTGCAATCCCGAAGAAGAGAGCGGAAAACAAAAATGCAATTGCCGGACCAGCGAAGGTCGGCACGTGGGTTAGGGGATGATTTTTTTATCGCGCAGGTCGGCGAAGAATTGAGAGAACATCTCTTCGGTATCGATGCAATCGTGGAAGCCTGCGCGGCGGGCTTTGATGGTGCTGGTGATGTTGTCGAAGTCGAGGCGGAAGATGGCGTCGGCGAAGAGCCATGAGGCTACCTGATCGAAGGGAAGGGCTTGCAGGTTGTATTTGGCTACGATGCTGTCCCATAGCGGGGCCTTGTCGGCCATGTAGACCGTGAGCGGCATGGGGACCGGAGGAGCTGTCTCCATCTCGAACATGGCGGCGATGCGCGGCCATAGGTGTTGCCAGCGGAAGTAGTCGCCGTTGGTGATGTTGAAGATGTCGTTCTTTGCGGCTTCGTTGGTTCCGGCCCATGTGGTTGCGCTGGCCAGAATGTCGGCCGAGGTGATCTGGTACAGGGCGCGGTAGGCTCCCTCGGTGCCGGGGAAGCGGAGGGGCAAGCCGAGCTCCTTCGAGATGGCGGCGTAGACGGCGATGGACATGCCGAGGTTCATCGGGTTGCCGAGGCCGAAGCCCAGGGTGCCTTCGGGGCGGAGCGCGGTCCATGTCCACTGCTTGCCCTTCTGGCGTTGGCGGAGCAGGTCCTCCTGCGCGTAGTAGAAGTTGGGCGGCATCAGGCGCGGGTCGTCTTCGCGGGCGGGCGTTTTGAAGGGGCCGAGGTCGGCTCCGTAAGCTTTGCCTCCCTGATAGAAGGTGATGTGTTGGAGCGATGGGCTGGTCTCTTCGAGGACATCGAGGAGGTTTTCGAGGATCGCCACATTTATGCGGACGTTCTCGGTGGCGCTTGGCGTGGCTAGGAAGGCTCCGAAGACGACGTGGGTGATGCCGGGGGTCTCGGCGAGCTTCGCCTTCAGGGAGGGCTTATCCAGCAGGTCGGCGATGATGGGGGTGATGCCTTCGGGCAGCGGCGCGGATCGGCGCGAGAGGCCGTAGACGGTGGTTTCGGGGATGGCCCTCCAGTGGAGGGCGGCGGCTCGTCCGCTGACTCCGTGGACGCCGGTGACGAGGACAACATTTTTGCTGGGCATTGCTTTCTCCTGTGCGTGCTGAGAGCGTTCTCTCAAGATTACTGGCCGGGAACGTAGGACTCTAAGAACCGGGCCAGCGGCTCGGCTTTCGGGCTCCAGCCTAAGCGGCGGGCGTTTGCGGCTTCGACGATGCTGTTGGCGGCGGCTCCGTAGCGGCCAAGATCGCCTGCCTGCGCGATCAGGGCTTCGATGGGGATGCTTACGGTCTTGCCGCCGAAGCCCTGGGTGCTGGCGATCAGTTCCGCGATCTCCTTGAACGAAGCGTCGCCGTTTTCGGCGTAGAAGAGAGAGCCGGAGGGAGCTTTCTCGATCGCCAGCAGGTAGAGGTCGGCGAGGTCGGCGATGTGAACGTTGGAGTAGCGGTTGAGGCCCTTGCCGAAGTAGGCGGCAGCGCCGACCTGGCGGGAGAAGGCGATGAGCTGCGGGAGTTGCTCGCTCTCTTTGTGGAGGCCTCGCCCGCGTCCGTAGATCATCGAGGGCGCAATGACGATGGTTCGGATGCCCTGGGGGATGCCAGCTTCGCGGACGAGCCGGTGCATCCGCACACGAGGCTGCCGGAAGGGGACGGCTTCGAAGCAGGTGTCTTCGTTGAAGCGCGTGGGTGATGCGTATTCGCCGTCGGCCTGGTCGTTTACGATGCCCGAGCCGCTGGTGTGGATGAGGAACTTGCCGCTCTTTGCGAGGGCCGCGATGAAGACCTCAAGGATGCCTTCGTGGTCGGCACTGGCCGTGTGGATGACTCCATCGGCCTGTTGGGACGCGGTGGTGAGGATGTCGTGGTCGCTGAGCGAGCCGAGGACCGGCTCGATGCCGAGCTGTTTGAGCTGGGAGGCCTTCTCTTCGGTGCGGACGAGTCCGGTGATGCTGTGCCCTGCGCGGAGCAGGCGCTCCGCGACGGAGCCGCCGATGTATCCGGTCGCTCCTGTAATAAATATTTTCATGCTGGGTCTCCGTGGCGGACTGGTGCCTGCCATTCCTGTTGAAGATGTACTCCGTATATCTTCAACAGGAACACTGTACATCTTCAGAGAAAACTCCGTCAAGGTGTACAGTGATACTGATGCCGTATCCCGCAAAAACCGACCGCGCGGCGATTCTTGCCGCCGCTTTTGAGCAGGTGGAGAACGAGGGGATTCAGAAGATGTCCCTGCGTGGGCTTGCCTCTATGCTGGGGCTTGCGCCGAATGCGCTGTATCGCTATTTTGAGGACCGGGCGGCTCTGGAGTCCGCTCTCCATGCGGAGACGGCGCGGCGGCTGCACCAGACGCTGCTGCGAGCCGTTGGTACGAAGAGTCCGGTAGAGGCGATTCGGGCGATGGCGCAGGAATATCGCCGTTTTGCGCGTGAACACAGGCATCTTTGCGAGATGATGGCAGCTTCTGGTGCGCCTTGTCCTGAAGATGAGCAGGTGCATGAGGAGCTGTGGGAGTTTGTTGTTGGGCGGGTGGCGCTGGTTACGTCTGAGAAATATGCGCGGGAGGCTACGGTGGCTCTATGGGCGTATCTTCAAGGAATCATTGCACTTGAGACCGATCAGGCGTTCAATGAGAGGAGACCTGCCAGCGGGATCGAGTTCGGGCTGGAGGCCTGGATCAGCGCCGCGCAAGCCACGATTTTGGAGCGGTAGCATCCGGTTTTTGGGGGGTGGCTGCTGGTTTTTTGTGGGTGGAATGCAGAAAAGCCCGGAGCTTGTCCGGGCTTTTCTGCATTGCAATGCTGGGGCTGGGCTATTCGGTCCAGCGTTTGAAGATGAGAGAGCCGTTGGTGCCGCCGAAGCCGAAGGAGTTCGAGAGAGCGTAGTCGATCTTCGCGGGCTGCGGCTTATTGGGCACGTAGTTGAGGCGGCACTCGGGATCGGCCTCGACGAGGTTCATGGTCGGCGGGGCGATCTGGTGCTGCATGGCCATGATGGTGATGCCCGCTTCAAGTCCGCCCGCGCCGCCTAAGAGATGGCCGGTCATGGACTTGGTGGAGCTGACCAACAGCTTGTGGTTGGTGGCGCGCTCGCCGAAGACGTTCTCGATGGCCTTGGATTCCAGGGCATCGCCGAGAGGCGTCGAGGTGGCGTGGGCGTTGACGTAGTCGATCTGGTCGGGCGAGAGTCCGGCGACCTTGAGGGCGTGCTTCATGGAGCGGTAGCAGCCTTCGCCCTCGGGAGCCATGCCGGTCATGTGGAAGGCGTCGGCGGAGAGACCGTAGCCGACGATCTCGGCGAGGATCTTGGCCCCGCGAGCTTTGGCGAACTCCAGCTCTTCGAGGATAAGGATGCCCGCGCCTTCACCGACGACGAATCCGTCGCGGTCCTTGTCGAAGGGACGGCTGGCGTGCGCGGGGTCTTCGTTGCGGGTGGAGAGGGCGCGCATGGCGGCGAAGCCTGCGACGCCGAGCGGGGTGATGGAAGCCTCGGTGCCTCCGGCGATCATGGCGTCGGCGTCGCCGCGCTGGATCGTGCGGAAGGCGTCGCCGATGGCGTGGGCCGAGGTGGTGCAGGCGGTGGCGGTGGCCTCGTTGGGGCCGCGCGCGCCGTACCGGATGGATACGTGGCCGGCGGCGAGGTTCACGATAGAGCCGGGAATGAAGAAGGGCGAGACCTTGCGTGGGCCGCCGGAGAGCAGGTTGGAGTGCTCGCGCTCGATGACGTCGAAGCCGCCGATGCCGGAGCCGATGTGGACGCCAACATTATCGCGGTTGCTCTCATCGACCTTGAGTGCGGCCTGCTCCATGGCCTCGGCCGAGGCGGCGAGGGCGAAGTGGATGAAGCGGCCCATCTTGCGGGCCTCTTTTTTATCGATGAAGAGAAGGGGGTCGAAGTCTTTGACCTCGGCGGCAAAGCGGACAGGGTGGCCGGTGAGATCGAAGGCTTTGATCTCAGCCATGCCACTGCGGCCAGCCATAAGGCCTTCCCAGAGCTCAGGGGCGGTTTTGCCGACCCCGCAGATCAGGCCGAGGCCGGTAACGACGACGCGACGTTGCTCCATTTTTTACTTTGCCGCCTTCTGGTTCTTTTCGATGTAGTCGACGGCGTCTTTGACGGTCTTGATCTTCTCGGC